>NZ_JBEYUZ010000014.1:2131-172654 GCF_040643755.1 Streptomyces sp. NPDC047079 | reverse complement strand
TCCTGATCCGTCAGAATCACCTCGACCGTCGGCCGACCCATACGCGCCATGAGCCCAGCCTACTTCTATAGCGAAACAAGGACTCAGGACACTAGTGGGGACGTTACGCTCATCGGTGCACGCGCCGCGCACTGAAATCGGAGAAGCACCCCATGGACAGCGCCGTCACCGCCACGACCGGTCCGACCTTCCGCGACGCCACCGAGAGCGACGTCAACGCGCTGGTCGCGCTGATCGAGTCGGCGTACCGCGGCGACGCCAGCCGGGCCGGATGGACGACCGAGGCGGACATCCTGGAGGGGCGGCGGACGGACCCGGAGGGCGTGCTCCAGGTCATCAAGTCGCCCGACAGCAGGCTGCTCACGGTCGAGCGCGACGGGGCGATCGTCGCCTGCTGCCAGCTCGAGCACCGTGGGGAGCACGCCTACTTCGGCATGTTCGCGGTCAGCCCCGCGCTCCAGGGCGCGGGCCTCGGCAAGGCGGTGATCGCCGAGGCGGAGCGCATGGCCCAAGGAGCGTGGGGCGCGACGGAGATGCAGATGACCGTGATCTCCGTCCGGGACGACCTCATCGCCTGGTACGAGCGGCGCGGCTACCGCCGTACGGGGCGGATGACCCCCTTCCCGTACGGCGACGAGCGCTTCGGCATCCCGCAGCGCGACGATCTGGAGTTCGAGCTGCTGGTCAAGCGGCTGGTCTGACCTCCGGTCGGTGCCCGGCGCGACGCACACGCCGGGCAGCGGGTGCCACGCCGCCCGTACCCTCCCCGCCGGACGTACGGCGGGGGCGGCGATCGTACGACGGGGCCGTACGACGGCGGTGGACCTCAGGCGGTGAAGCGGCCGGTGCGCTTGATCTCCGGGTAGTCGGTGGTCGCGCCGTCCAGTTCCAGCGCGCGGACCAGCCGCAGATGGTCCAGGGTGTTCACGACCCAGCCGATGACCCTCAGGTCCGCCTTGCGCGCGTGCTCGACGACCTCCAGGGTCAGCCGGCGGATGTCGAGGCAGACCGTCCCGGCGCCGGCCGCGACGGCGTGCTCCACCACGTCGGTGCCGTAGCGACTGGCGATCAGCGCGGTGCGCACGCCGGGCACGAGCCGGGCGACCTCGGTGATCGCCTCGGCGTGGAACGACGACACCTCGACCCGGCCGACGAGGTCCCGGCGGCGCATCACCTCGGCCAGTGCCCGCGCTGCCGCCACGTCCTTGATCCCCGCCTGGATCGGCGTCCTCACCGCGTCCAGGACCTCCTCGAAGACGGGGACCCGCTCACCGCGGCCCGCGTCGAGCGCGCGCAGCTCGGCGACCGTCTTTTCGGCGATCGGACCTGTGCCGTCGGTCGTACGGTCCACTTCGGCGTCGTGCATGACCACGAGAGCGCCGTCCTTGCTCAGATGGAGGTCGAGCTCGATCAGATCGAGGCCCGCGCGCTCGGCTGCGAGAAAGGACCGGAGGGTGTTCTCGGGTTCGACACCCATGACTCCGCGGTGACCGATGGTGAGGAAGTTCAAGGTTCAACTCGCTTCCGTCGACGGCGGCTCGGCTGCCGCGAGGCGTTCCCGCACCGGCGCGGCACGGCGCAGCCTAGTGGCCCGGGTGCGCGGTGAACCCTCTCGTACACGGGCAACGGGTGCGCGGCGCGGCGCGAATGCGGACCCGCAGGGCCGGCCGGGTGTCACCCCTGGGTGGGCGCGTCACGCTCCGGTTGACCGCCGCCCCCGGGCGCTGCTCGGGTGCCCCGCGCTTCACTGATGTGGCCGAAAACCCTACGGCCGCCCGCGCCCGGTCACGGCCCCGGGCGTTCGGACAGCGTATGGCGGATGTCACGCTTACTTTGGTTTCAGGCAGGAAAAAGAGCGGTGAAGGCAGGGTTGGGCGGGATAATTTCCCGCCCTCCCTCTTGCTGGAAGAAACCGGCCCCGCATACGGTGTCCGTACTTGAGGTTCTCCCGTGGAGGATGGGTCATGACGGAAATTCTTGTGCAGGTGGGTTCGGAGAGGCAGGTTCCTCCGCAGGACAAGGTGGTGGACCACCCGGCTTGGCCCGTGCTCAAGGATGCCGTGGAGCGGATCCGGCCATGGCAGGCCAAGGACGGCTCGATCGACTTCGCCGCTGACGGCGCCCCGGAGCGCGCGGTCGCCGAAGAGGCCGTGAGCGAGGTGATGCGGGCCGTCGAGGAAATCTCCCCGCTGCTGCCGCACGACGCCGCCTATCACGAGGCGCTGGTGAAGGACTTGCGCCGGTGGGCCGACGGGGGCTTCCAGGTGCCCGACTTCCTCGACTCGCTGCTGGCCTTCCAGCCCGCCGCCGACCGCCGGGACGGCCTTCAGCACCTGGTCGTCTTCCCGATGTACACGCAGAACGGCAACCCTGACCGCAACCTCGAAGCGGTCGTCCTGCGGATGGTGTGGCCGGATTGGCTCGCCGAGCTGGAGGCCACCCGCTACGACAACCCGCTGTTCTGCGGCATCACCTTCGAGGACTTCACCGCGGGCTACGACACCAACTCGGCCGTCCTCTTCCCGGAGACCATCGCCGTGCGCGAGGCGCCGGAACGGTTCTCCTGGGGTGGCATCTTCTGCGACCGCGAGGCCGCGCGCTTCCGCCGGGTCACCGCCGCGGCCGTTGACCTCCTCGGCCTCGAACTGCCCGAGGACATCGCCGCGATGGTCCACGACCAGGAGCGCTGCCAGCAGGCGTTCGTCCTGTGGGACATGGTCCACGACCGCACCCACAGCCACGGCGACCTGCCGTTCGACCCGTTCATGATCAAGCAGCGCCAGCCGTTCTGGATGTACGGCCTGGAGGAGCTGCGCTGCGACCTCACCGCCTTCAAGGAGGCCGTGAAGCTGGAGGCGGACGGCTTCCCGCAGGGCCGTGACGTGCAGTACGCGGTGCTCTTCGACCGCATGTTCCGCTTCCCGGTCACCGGTGAGCGCGTACGCAACTACGACGGCCTCGGCGGTCAGCTGCTCTTCGCCTATCTGCACAAGCACGACGTGGTGCGCTGGACCGACAACAAGCTCTCCATCGACTGGAAGCGCGCGCCGCGGATCACCAACCAGCTGTGCGCCGAGATCGAGAAGCTGTACCGGGACGGCATCGACCGCCCGAAGCTCGTGCACTGGTTCGCCGCCTACGAGCTGGTCTCCACCTATCTCGCCCCGCACCCGGGCTCAAAGTGGGCCAAGGGCCCCGACGCCCTCGACCTGACTCAGCCGCCACGCAAGCTCGTGGACGACGTGCTTCCGGACGAATTTCCCCTGAGCATGTTCTATGAGGCGCTCCAGAAGAAGCTCAAGAACGTGATCGCCTCCACCAAGGGCATCACCGCGGAGACCGCCGAGCGAGTCGCCGCGTGAGCGCCCGCGTGGTGGGTACGGCTGATGCGGCGGACGCTGTTCGGGAGGCGAGGACGATGGGGAACGGGAACGGGCCACTGAGTGGCGCGGTGATCGCGGTGGCGGGCGCGGGCGGGGCCGCCGGCCGGGCGACACTGCTGAGGCTGGCCGAGGCGGGAGCGACCGTCGTCGCCTCGGACAACGACGCCGAGCGGCTCGCGGAGGCCGTCGACGCGGCCCGCTACGCACTGGGCGGCGCCACCGTCACCGGGGACACGGTGGACCTGCTCGACCTTCAGTCCACCCGCGACTGGGCCACCCACGTCGAGAAGGACTTCGGGCGTGTCGACGGGCTCGTGCACCTGGTCGGCGGCTGGCGCGGCAGCGAGACCTTCACCAAGACCAGCCTCGACGACTGGGACTTCCTCGAACTGCTGCTCGTGCGTACCGTCCAGCACACCTCGCTGGCGTTCCACGAGGCGCTGCAGCGCAGCGACCGCGGCCGCTACGTCCTGATCAGCGCCGCGGGCGCGACCAAACCCACCGCGGGCAACGCCACCTACGCCGCCGCCAAGGCCGCCGCCGAGGCGTGGACGCTGGCCATGGCCGACTACTTCCGCAAGGCCGGGGGCGAGGCGGGGCCGACGTCGGCGGCTACGATCCTGGTGGTGAAGGCGTTGGTGCACGACGCGATGCGCGCCGACCGTCCCAACGCGAAGTTCGCGGGCTTCACGGACGTCAAGGACCTGGCCGAGGCCATCGCCGACGTCTGGAGCAAGCCCGCCGCGGAAGTGAACGGAAAACGTCTGTGGCTGACCGAGAAGCCGTGAACCCTCCCAAGACCGACGCGCGTCGCCGTCACGACCCGGAGGTGCGCGGTTTCGCCAGTGACAACTACGCCGGGGCTCACCCGGAGGTGCTCGCCGCCCTGGCCGTCGCCAACGGAGGGCACCAGGTCGCGTACGGCGAGGACGTCTACACCGAGAACCTCCAGCGGATCGTCCGCAGCCACTTCGGCGCCACGGCCGAGGCGTTCCCCGTGTTCAACGGCACCGGCGCGAACGTCGTCGCGCTGCAGGCCGTGACCGACCGCTGGGGCGCCGTGATCTGTGCGGAGAGCGCCCACATCAACGTCGACGAGGGCGGTGCCCCCGAGCGCATGGGCGGCCTGAAGCTGCTCACCGTGCCCACGCCCGACGGCAAGCTCACGCCCGAGCTGATCGACCGGCAGGCGTATGGCTGGGAGGACGAGCACCGCGCCATGCCGCAGGTCGTCTCGATCACCCAGAGCACCGAACTGGGCACCCTCTACACGCCCGAGGAGATCCGAGCGATCTGCGAGCACGCCCACGCACGCGGCATGAAGGTGCACCTGGACGGCTCCCGGATAGCCAACGCGGCCGCCTCCCTTGACGTGCCGATGCGGACGTTCACCAACGCGGTCGGCGTCGACATCCTCTCCCTCGGCGGAACGAAGAACGGAGCGCTGTTCGGCGAGGCGGTCGTGGTGATCAACCAGGACGCCGTCAGCCATATGAAGCATCTGCGCAAGCTGTCCATGCAGCTGGCGTCGAAGATGCGCTTCGTGTCGGTGCAGCTGGAGGCACTGTTCGCCAAGGACCTGTGGCTGCGCAACGCCCGCCACGCCAACGAGATGGCGCAGCGGCTCGCGGAGGGCGTGCGGTCCCTGCACGGAGTGGAGGTCCTCTACCCGGTGCAGGCCAACGGGGTCTTCGCCAGGCTTCCGCACGACGTGAGCGAGCGCCTTCAGCGGCGGTTCCGGTTCTACTTCTGGGACGAGGCCTCCGGTGTCGTGCGCTGGATGTGCGCCTTCGACACGACCGAGGACGACGTGGACCGGTTCCTGGCGGCGCTGAAGGAGGAGATGGCGCGCTAGACGTCCAGCGGCAGGCCCCCCTCACGCTACGCATAGGTATGCGACTGATCGAGAAGTCATTGACCGTCGATCGGTCGCATTCCTATGCTCGGAAAACATGGAGCTGATCCAGCAAACACCGGACCTTTCCGCCTACTTGGCCGCCGATGAGGCCATCGACCACCATCATCCGCTGGTGCGCGAAACGGCGGCGCGGCTGGCCGAGCAGGTCGCGGACTCGTATGCCTATGCGCAAGCCGTCTACGAGTTCGTGCGTGACACCATCCCGCACTCCGCCGACAGCGGCGACCCGCGTGTCACCTGGCGCGCCTCCGACGTCCTCCGGCTGCGTACCGGCATCTGTCACGCCAAGGCGCATGCCCTGGCCGCGCTGCTGCGCGCCGAGGACATCCCGACGGCGCTGTGCTACCAGCGGCTGCTGCACGACGACGGCGGCGGCCACGTCGTGCACGGGTTGGTCGCCGTGCGGTTCCACGGGGCCTGGCACCGGCAGGATCCCCGGGGGAACAAACCGGGGGTGGACGCCCGGTTCCGTCTGGACGGTGAGCGGCTGGCGTGGATCCCCGACGCAGAGTCCAATGAGATGGACTATCCCGTCCTGTACGCTGAACCTCACCCGGTCGTGCTGCGTGTCCTCCGGGCCGCACACGACCGGGAGACCCTCTGGAAGACACTCCCCACCGCACTCTGAGGCAGGCGATGACTCTCTCCCTGACCGTGTCCGACGCGGTACGCGCCCTCGCGCCCGGCTTCACCCATGTCGCGATCGAGGCCCATGGACTCGTCAACGGGCCCAGTACCGAGGAGACGTCGGCGCTGCTCGACGACGCGGCCCGCCGCCTCGCCGTACGACTGGACGGACGTGCCCCGCACGAGGATCCGCACATGGCGGCCTGGCGGGAGGTGTACACGGCGTTCGGCGCCAAGCCGTCCCGCACCCGCAACTCGGCCGAGGCGCTCGCCAGGCGGGCCCTGTCGGACGCCGGACTGCCGAGGATCAATGTGCTCGTCGACGTCTACAACGCGATCAGCGTGGCTCATCTGATCCCGGTCGGCGGTGAGGACCTCGATCTCGTCCAGGGGGGCATGCGCCTTGTCAGGGCCGCGGGCGACGAGGAGTTCGTGACCGTCGCGGGCGGCGAAGAGAGCGTCGAGCACCCGGACGCGGGGGAGGTGGTCTGGCGGGACGAGGCGGGTGTGACATGCCGGCGCTGGAACTGGCGTCAGGGTCCCCGCACCCGGCTCACCGAGGATTCGGCCTCCGCCGTCTTCCTGCTGGAGAGTCTCGCGCCGATGCCGCCGGCCCAGGTGGAGCGGGCCGGCACCGAACTGGCCGAACTCGTGGAGAAGTTCAGCCCCGGGGCGCGGATCACCGTGCACGCCCCCGTCTGATCCGGCTCAGTGCGCCTCGGCGGTGCGCAGCTGCTCCGGGGTCGGCGCCGTACCGCCGAGGTGGGCCGGCATCCACCACGAGTCCTCCGGGCCCTTGGCGCGCCCCGGGTAGGCGCGCTGGGCGGCCTCCAGCAGCTCCTGGACGCGCTCGCGCAGCTGACGGGTGAGCACGCCCGCGTACGTGTCCCGAGGGGCTTCGATCGGCTCGCCCACCCGGATCGTGATCGGGGTGTGGCTGCGCTTGAAGTTGCGCGGGTGGCCCTTGGTCCACAGCCGCTGCGTGCCCCAGAGCGCCATCGGGACCAGCGGAACGCCGGCTTCCTGGGCCAGCCGCACGGCACCAGACTTGAAGCTCTTCAGGGTGAACGACTGCGAGATCGTGGCCTCGGGGAAGACTCCGATGACCTCGCCCGAGCGCAGTGAGTCCAGCGCGTGCGCGTAGGCGGCCTCGCCCTGGTTGCGGTCCACCGGGATGTGCTTCATGGCGCGCATCAGCGGGCCGGAGATCCTGTGCCGGAAGACGGACTCCTTGGCCATGAAGCGCACCAGGCGCTTCTGCGGCAGCGCCGCCAGGCCGTTGAAGATGAAGTCCAGATAGCTGATGTGATTGCTCACCAGCACCGCACCGCCCGAGCGCGGGATGTTCTCCGAGCCCTTGCAGTCGATCTTCAGGTCCCATGCCTTGAACATCGTGAGGGCGAGACCGATGACGGGGCGGTAGACGAGCTCAGCCATGGATGGGAAGGACCCTTCTGTCTGCCTGGGAAGGGACTCCCGGCGGAAGTTACGCAGCCGTAGGTTTACGGTGTCTCCAGATCGTGCCCCAAGAACGGACGGGGGGCCAGTCTTGGTGCCCGCGCGCGGCGAGATCCTCATCACGTCGGGCGTATGACCCGTCATGGGCTTTTCATACGCTTACAACACCACCGCTGTCGCGGCTGCGATGATGGGGGCCGGGAATCCCCGCCGCCTCGTGAACGCTGCAAGGAGGATGACCGGATGTGTGGTGTGCGGCCGTCCTCGTCCCGGCGAGCGCCTGGAGAGTGCCGCACCGTGGCGGAACGGGAGAGTGAGAGTGCGCGGACGGGACGACGGAAATCGGCTGGGTGCGGCCGAGTTGGGCCAGGGGCTCGGAGAGCGGGCCACGCTGGTCCAGTTCTCCAGTGCCTTCTGCGCCCCCTGCCGGGCCACGCGGCGGGTCCTGACGGAGGTCGCGGGGATGGTGCCCGGGGTCGCCCATGTCGAGATCGACGCCGAGCGGCGACTCGGACTCGTCCGCGCACTCGGCATCGTCAAGACGCCGACCGTGCTCGTCCTGGACGCGGACGGGCGGATCGTACGGCGGGCGACCGGCCGGCCCCGCAGGGTGGACGTCATCGCCGCCCTCGGCGAGGCCGTCTGACACCCCGTCCCGGCCGCGCCGGCCCAGCCGCCGGGGACCTCGCGAGGCGACCGTGAGGCAGCCGGTGACCCATCTCCCGGAGGCGGGAGCCCGCTTGACTGTGCCCACCACCTATCGTCAGCCTGACCGTATGCCCCCGGAACTCCTTCTCTTCGAGCGTGTCCACGTGGACCTGGCCCGCACCGCGAGCGCCCGTTGTCCGGCCTGCTGAGCAGCCACGGATCCTCCCCACGCCACCTCCTCCAGAAGGACGACTCGATGACGGCAACCCCTGGCCTCGGCACTGCTCGGATCGCTGCCCCGGACCTCCTGCGCGCGGTCTTCCGCCGGCACGCGGCGGGGGTCGCCGTGATCACCGCCCGGGGGGACGACGGCCCGGTCGGCTTCACCGCGACCTCCCTCACCTCGGTCTCCGCCGAGCCTCCCCTCGTCTCGTTCGGCATCGGCGTCGGCGCCTCCAGCTGGCCCGCCGTCGCCGGGACCGCCCATGTCGGCGTGCACATACTCGGCGAGCACCAGGAAGACCTGGCCGGCACCTTCGCGCGCAGTGGCGCCGACCGTTTCGGCGCGCCCACCGGCTGGCGCGAGGGCCCCCACGGAGTTCCCGTCCTGGAGGACGTGCTGGCCTGGCTGGTGTGCCGCGTGGTGGCACGGGTGCCCGCGGGCGACCACCGCCTGGTCCTCGCCGAGGTGGTCCACGGCGACCCGTCCGGCGCCGGACGGCCGCTGCTCTACCACCAGGGACGCTTCAACGGGCTGCGCGACTGAGCCCACGGACCGGTTACACAGCGTTGCCAAGGTCACAGTTCAAAGCGCTTGCTTAGCGGGCATGTACTGGGTGTACTGACGAGTAATATCTCGTTCGGAGCGTGGGGTCGCCCCGACCGGGAACGGCCGCTTCAGGCGCCTATGCTGCCTGCAAGAAGGCAGCCCAGAAATGTCGATGCAGTAGGAGAGCCGGCGTGAGCTTGAGGATCGTTGTCACTGTGAAGTACGTGCCCGACGCCACTGGCGACCGGCACTTCGCCGATGACCTGACCGTCGACCGGGATGACGTGGACGGTCTGCTCTCCGAGCTGGACGAGTACGCGGTCGAGCAGGCGCTCCAGATCGCGGAGAACGCCGACGACGCCGAGGTCACCGTGCTGACGGTGGGCCCCGAGGACGCCAAGGACGCGCTGCGCAAGGCCCTGTCGATGGGTGCCGACAAGGCGATCCACGTCGAGGACGACGACCTGCACGGCACCGACGCCATCGGCACCTCGCTGGTGCTGGCCAAGGCCATCGAGAAGGCCGGCTACGACCTGGTGATCTCCGGTATGGCCTCCACCGACGGCACCATGGGCGTCGTACCGGCGCTGCTGGCGGAGCGCCTGGGCGTGCCGCAGGTGACGCTGCTGTCCGAGGTGTCCGTCGAGGACGGCACCGTGAAGGGCCGTCGTGACGGCGACGCCGCCTCGGAGCAGCTGGAGGCGTCCCTGCCGGCCGTCGTCTCGGTCACCGACCAGTCGGGCGAGGCGCGCTACCCGTCCTTCAAGGGCATCATGGCGGCCAAGAAGAAGCCGGTGGAGTCCTGGGACCTGTCGGACCTGGACATCGAGGCCGATGAGGTCGGTCTCGAGAACGCCTGGACCGCGGTGGAGGCCGTCACCGAGCGCCCGGCGCGCACCGCGGGCACCATCGTCAAGGACGAGGGCGAGGGCGGCAAGCAGCTCGCTGAGTTCCTCGCGAGCCAGAAGTTCATCTAAGGCTCCTCAGCCTGACCGCCCTGAAGACTTCGCAATCCGCAAGGAGATCCGTTCCCATGGCTGAAGTTCTCGTCTACGTCGACCACGTGGACGGTGCCGTCCGCAAGCCCACCCTGGAGCTTCTGACGCTGGCCCGCCGTATCGGCGAGCCGGTCGCCGTCGCCCTCGGCAAGGGTGCCGCCGACACGGCCGCCGCGCTCGCCGAGCACGGCGCGGTGAAGGTGCTCACCCACGACGCGTCCGAGTACGCCGACTACCTGGTCGTGCCGAAGGTGGACGCGCTGCAGGCCGCCTACGAGGCCGTGTCCCCGGCCGCCGTCCTGGTGCCGTCCTCCACGGAGGGCAAGGAGATCGCCGCCCGTCTGGCGCTGCGCATCGGCTCCGGCATCATCACCGACGCCGTCGACCTCGAGGCCGGCGACGAGGGCCCGGTGGCCACCCAGTCGGTGTTCGCCGCCTCCTTCACCACCAAGTCCCGTGTCGCCAAGGGCACCCCGGTCATCACGGTCAAGCCGAACTCGGCGGCCGTGGAGGCCGCCCCGGCCGCCGGCAGCGTCGAGGAGCTGGCGGTGACGTTCTCCGACAAGGCGACCGGCACCAAGGTCACCGGCCGTACGCCGCGTGAGTCGACGGGCCGTCCCGAGCTGACCGAGGCCGCGATCGTGGTCTCCGGCGGCCGTGGTGTCAACGGCGCGGAGAACTTCGCGATCATCGAGGCGCTCGCCGACTCCCTCGGCGCGGCCGTCGGTGCCTCGCGTGCCGCCGTCGACGCGGGCTGGTACCCCCACACCAACCAGGTGGGCCAGACCGGCAAGAGCGTGTCGCCGCAGCTGTACATCGCCTCCGGTATCTCGGGTGCGATCCAGCACCGCGCCGGTATGCAGACCTCGAAGACGATCGTCGCGATCAACAAGGACTCCGAGGCCCCGATCTTCGACCTCGTCGACTACGGCGTGGTCGGTGACCTGTTCGAGGTCGTCCCGCAGCTGACCGAGGAGGTCAAGGCCCGCAAGGGCTGAGCCACTTCGCGGGTCCGAGGCCCCCGTGACCGCCGCCGCGGTCCCGGGGGCCTCGCTCATCCCAGGGTCAGCGACGCCTGCACCGGCAGGTGGTCGCTCGGGAACCGCCCGTCCGCCGCGAAGGTGTTGACCGATGCCCAGTGCACGGTCAGGCCCGGCGTGGCCAGGATCCAGTCGATGCGGTCACCGTGCGGCCGCGGCGGACGGTAGCCGTGGAACGTGCCGTACGGCGCGGTGCGCTCGGCCGCGGCGTCCCAGGTGTCCACGAGACCGGCGCCGAGCAGTGTTTCGTAGACCGGACTCTTGTGGGCCGGCGCGTTGAAGTCGCCCGTCACCACCAGCGGCAGGGAGCGGTCCAGTCCGGCGATGCGCTCCGCGATGAGAGACGCGGCACGCGCGCGTGCGTTCCGGCTCTCGTTGTCCAGGTGGGTGTTGAGGACGTAGAACTCCCGCGCAGGGTGATGCGCCTCGCGGAAGCGGACCCAGGTGGTCATACGGATGCAGGCACCGCCCCAGGTGTTCGAGCCGATCACATCCGGGGTGTCGGAGAGCCAGAAGTGGTCGTATTCGACCGGGGCCAGTCGGCGCGTGTCGTAGAAGACGGCCACGAACTCGTCGCGGCTGCCGCCCGCACGGCCCGTGCCGATCCACGCGTACTCCGCCCCGAGGTCCGCGGCGATGTCGCGCACCTGCTGGTAGAGGCCCTCCTGGGTGCCGATGACATGCGGCTGTTCGCGGCGCAGGAGCGCGCGGGTCACCGGGCGGCGGTCCGCCCAGCTGTGGGGCCCGGCGTTGCTCGCGTACCGCAGGTTGAACGACATGACCTCCAGGTGGCGGTCGTGCCGGCCCACGGCTGGGGCGTGCTGCGAGGACAGCGCCGTAGCGGACGAGGGCAGGGCGGCTGCGGCCGCCACGGCGGTCTTGAGACCCAGGCGGCGCGTGACGCGGCTGAGGTGGGGCACGGGAGGCTCCTTCAGTGCCGGGTGCCGGACGAGCCCTGCGCCCCGTAGTGTGACAGAGCCGGATGAGATGGGCGTGGACACGGCAAAGCTGCGGAGTGTCCCAGCCCGAAGAGGGGGGTGCCTCGCGCTCCCCGGAAGACGGTGGCCCCCATCCGGGAGGTGTTGACCCATGGCAAGAGCCGCGGATAGCTTCGTTCAACGGATTGTTGATTCCGTGCAGCGGAAAGCGGGAGGGTATCGGATGGGCCAGGGTCAGCAGGAGCGGGTGGCGACAAGTCTCACGGATGCCGTCAGCGAGGAGATCAGTGCCTCTCTCGCCCCGGTCGACGCCGAGTTGGAGCGCCGCTACCCCGGTGACCCCGGCACGCGTCAACCCGTCCACACGGTCTACGTCCCGGGGGACGACTTCGCCGCCGACACCATCCGCTCCTGGGGCACGCAGGCTCTGGCCGCCCTCGACGAACACGCCCCGGACGCCGCGTCGCTGGCCTCCGTACTGGGCCTCGCCGAGGACCTTGCCGAGCCCGTCCACGACCGCGTACGCGCGAAGCTGGAGCGCGAACCGGTCGAGGACCTGCGCGTCGACTTCGAGGACGGCTACGGACCGCGGCCGGACGCGGAGGAGGACCAGGCTGCCGCCCGAGCGGCGCGGCTGATCGCGGAGGCCCACCGGGGCGGCACGGCGGCCCCGTACACCGGCATCCGCATGAAGTGCATGGAGGCGCCGGTGCGCGACCGGGGCATCCGCACGCTGGACATCTTCCTGACGGGCCTGATGGAGGCCGGTGGCCTGCCGCCGGGTCTCGTGCTCACCCTCCCCAAGGTCACCTACCCCGAGCAGGTCACCGCCATGGTGCGGCTGCTGGAGGAGTTCGAGAAGGCGCACGGGCTCGAGCCCGGACGGATCGGGTTCGAGATCCAGATCGAGACCAGCCAGGCCATCCTCGCCGCCGACGGCACGGCGACCGTCGCACGCATGATCCAGGCCGCCGAGGGGCGCGCCACCGGTCTGCACTACGGCACCTTCGACTACAGCGCCTGTCTCGGTGTCTCCGCCGCGTACCAGGCCGGCGACCACCCGGCCGCCGACCACGCCAAGGCGATCATGCAGGTCGCGGCGGCGGGCACCGGGGTACGGGTCTGCGACGGCTCCACGAACGTCCTGCCGGTCGGTCCGACCGAGAAGGTCCACGAGGCGTGGCGGCTGCACTACGGGCTTACCCGCAGGGCGCTTGCCCGCGCCTACTACCAGGGCTGGGACATGCATCCCGGCCACCTCCCCACCCGGTACGCGGCCGTCTTCGCCTTCTACCGCGAGGGCTTCGAGCAGGCCGCGGCACGCCTGGTCCGGTACATGGGCCGGGGCGGCGGCGACGTCATGGACGAGCCGGCGACCGCGAAGGCGCTGAGCGGCTATCTGCTGCGCGGGCTGGACTGCGGCGCGCTGGACACGGCCGAGGTCGCCCGGGCGACCGGTCTTACCCGAGCGGACCTGGAGGGCTTCGCGAGGCCGCGACGGGGCGACCTGACGGCGTCGGCCCGGTAGGAACGCGCCGAGGCGGGGGTGACGGGTCCGACCCGGGCGGGACTTGCCCGGTGACGGCCTTTGCGGGATCGACCCCTGGCGCCCGGCGCTCCCCATCTCGTACGGGCGGCATCCGCTCGACCGCACCGGCGGGACGTCCGGTGTTCGCGTGCCGGCGTGTCAGTCGGTGGGCGGCAGTTCGCCGGAACCACGGGTGATGAGGCGCGTCGGGAGTTCGATGCGCTCCGGAGTGATGAGCGTGCCGTCGAGCTGGCGGAAGAGCCGCTCGGCGGCCGTGCGGCCGAGAGTGGCGGCGTCCTGGGCGACGACCGTGACGCCGGGCTTGAGGAGATCGGCCAGCTCGAAGTCGTCGAAACCCACGAGGGCGACCGGGCGGGCGCGTTCGGCCAGAACGCGCACGACGGTGACCGTCACCCGGTTGTTGCCGGCGAAGATCGCCGTGACGGGGGCGGGACCGGAGAGCATCTCCTCGGCGGCCCGTCGCACCCGCTCGGGGTCGGTGACGCCGAGGGACATCCAGGAATGCTCGACGAATATCCCCGCGTCCTCCATGGCGGCCCGGTAGCCGCGCAGCCGCTCCGCCGCCGTGTGGATGCTCGGCATGTCACCGATGAAGCCGATCCGCCGGTGGCCGTGCGCGATGAGATGGGCCACCCCGTCACGGGCGCCGCCGAAGCTGTCGGACAGCACCACGTCCGCCTCGATGCGCCCGGCCGGACGGTCCACGAACACCGTGGCGACACCCGCCCTCAGTTCGGGCTCCAGATAGCGGTGGTCGTCACCGGCCGGGATGACGACCAGCCCGTCCACCCGGCGCGCACACAGCGCCAGCACCAACTCCTGCTCACGCTCCGGGTCCTCCGCGCTGGAGCCGTTGATCAGCAGGGCGCCGTGGGCGCGCGCGACCTCCTCGACCGCGCGGCTCAGCGGTCCGTAGAAGGGGTCCGCGAGATCCTCCAGGACCAGGCCGATGCTCGCGGTACGGCCCTTGCGAAGGACGCGCGCGCTGTCGTTGCGACGGAAGCCCAGCGCCTCGATGGCCTCCTGGACCCGGCGCTCGGTGTCCGGGGTGACCCCGGGCTCGCCGTTGACGACACGCGAGACCGTCTTCAGGCCCACTCCGGCTCGCGCCGCCACGTCCTTCATGGTCGGACGAGTGCCGTAGCGGCTTGCGGAGGCGCCGTCTCCTCGGCGGGCGGTCTCGGGCACGATGCGCTGTCCTGTCCTGTCGTCCACGGGGATGCGTCGGTCCATGGGGGTGTATGAGGATGTGGCGTCGAGCATAGAGCCTGGACAACGTTGTCAGATGCGGGGGAGACTGTCCAGCGAAATCTCCGGCCCGCGCCTTCCCCAGGGGCGCCTCCTGCCCGTACCCGGCCGGAGGCCCGGACCCCGCGGTGGCCGCCGCAGTGCCTCGGGTCCGGCACGACTCCGGTACGACTCGAAGCCTTGGGAGATCTGACACTGATGCACACCGACCTCGTGGCCGCGCTCGACATCGGCGGCACCAAGATCGCCGGGGCACTGGTGGACGGCCACGGCCGGATCCTGCTGCGCGCGCAGCGCGCGACGCCCGCCCAGGAGGACGGCGACACCGTGATGCGCGCCGTGGAGGACGTCATCAGGGAGCTGACGGTCTCCCCGCTCTGGGGCAGGGCAGGCGCCGTCGGGATCGGCAGTGCGGGTCCGGTGGACGCCTCCGCGGGCACGGTGAGCCCCGTCAACGTACCGGGCTGGCGCGGGTATCCGCTCGTCGCGCGGGTGCGGGCGGCGACCGACGGCCTGCCCGTCGAGTTGATCGGCGACGGTGTGGCCATCACGGCCGCCGAGCACTGGCAGGGCGCGGCCCGCGGCCATGACAACGCGCTCTGCATGGTGGTGTCGACGGGCGTCGGCGGGGGTCTCGTCCTGGGCGGGCGGCTGCACCCGGGCCCGACCGGCAACGCCGGCCACATCGGCCACATCAGCGTCGACCTGGACGGGGATCCGTGCCCCTGTGGCTCCCGCGGCTGTGTGGAACGCATCGCGAGCGGGCCGAACATCGCCCGCCGCGCCCTGGAGGGCGGCTGGCGGCCCGGCCCGGACGGCGACACCTCGGCCGCGGCGGTGGCCGCGGCCGCGCGTCAGGGTGACCCGGTGGCCGTGGCCTCCTTCGAGCGGGCCGCACAGGCGCTGGCCGCGGGGATCGCCGCGACCGCGACGCTCGTGGAGATCGACATCGCGGTGATCGGCGGGGGAGTGGGCAAGGCGGGCGAGGTCCTCTTCACGCCTCTGCGCAAGGCGCTTTCCGGCTACGCCACACTGTCCTTCGTGCAAGGCCTGACCGTGACACCGGCATTGATGGGCACGGACGCGGGACTCGTGGGCGCGGCCGCGGCGGCCCTGGGAGGCATGGACAGCGTACCGGCGGCGGGCATCGCGACCTGACGCCCTGGGCGGAGCGCTCGGACCAGACGTCGCTGGAGTCGGAGGGTGACGGGGTGACGCTTCGTTGCGTCCCTTGTGACCCCTCATCCCCCTGATGCAGGACGCGGCCCGCCGCCTGAACACGGCCGAGCTGCCGGCTGACTCCGGAACGGCGCGGGAGCTGTTGCTCGAACTCCAGGACGCCTTCCGCAACCTGATGAGCCGCTCCATGCCCTGCTCGATGTGGCCGCAGCCGGTGACGAGGGGTCGGCGGACGTGCCCGCGAACGCCGAGCGGCGCTTGCGGCAACTCACCGCCGATCTGCCGCGCATCGGCCGGGAGGACTGACTGGCAAGGAGGACCGGAAACCCGCGGCCCATCGAGCGGCGGGCGGCTTGAAGCGATCTACCCCCGCTGCGATCAACGACCTACCTTGATCCCGACACGCCACCGGCGCCCGAGGGGGAACAATGGTCACGAACGCGAGGGAACTGATCGACAAGGCCAGGCAGCGGGCCGCACAGACGCGCAAGAAGCCGACGCCGCACCCCGACGAGATCGTGCAACTCCAGGCCGAGGCGAACCTCGCACTCGCCCTGAGCAACGTGGAACTCGCCGAAGCCATGAAGACTTTCACCGACACGGCCGGCAAGAACAACGGCGCCCTCAAGGACGCCCTGGCCGCACTCACGACCAAGGTCGCCGACCTCGCCAAACGCTGACCCCGCCGGGACGCGCACCGATGCCGCCGAGGTCTGCCGCGCGGCGGGGACACGGGGAGGAGGCAGCGCAGAAGAGGGCGTGACCTGTGACCGGTGCCGGCAGTTGAACCGGTCATGAAGAAGCGCAGCATGCTCGCCCTCGCCTCCCTCGCCACCGGTTTCGTCGTGGCGGCCGTCACCCCCTCCCACGCGGGCGACCACGACACGCTCGGTGACCTGAACGTCAAGGACACCCTGAGCGCGGTCGACCACACGATCGACCAGGACGGCCTCGCCACGGACGACGGCGCCCTGGGGCAGAACGGCTGAGGGGGAGCCGAAGACGCGGCGCCGGTGCCCCTGGACGGCAGGGGCACCGGCGCCGCGGCATGCGGACCGAGGCCCTCCCGCGCCCCCGTGATCGGCCGGGGACGCACCCTCATCAGCGCAGGGTTTCCATGGCAGGGTGGAGCGGGCAAGCCACAGGGGGCCAACAGAAGAGGGGGAAACGTGATCGTCTGGATCAACGGCGCGTTCGGTGCGGGGAAGACCGCCACCGCACGGGAAGTGATCGAGCTGATCCCGAACAGCACGCTCTTCGACCCCGAGGTCATCGGCGGAGCGCTCACGCACCTGCTGCCGCCCAAACGCCTCGCCGAGGTCGGCGACTTCCAGGACCTTCCGATCTGGAGACGGCTCGTGATCGACACCGCGGCGGCCATGCTCGCCGAACTGGGCGGTGTCCTCGTGGTTCCCATGACCCTGCTGCGCCAGGAGTACCGCGACGAGATCTTCGGCGGCCTCGCCGCCCGGCGCATCTCCGTATGCCATGTGCTGCTCGCCCCGGCCGAAACGATCCTGCGGGAACGGATAGCCGGTCGGGAGGTGCCTCCCGAACTGCCCGACGGCGAGATGCGGGTCCGCCAGTGGTCGTACGACCACATCGAGCCCTACCGCACCGCCCTCGCCGCCTGGCTCGCCGCCGACGCCCACCCCGTCGACTCCAGCGCGCTCACCCCGTACGAGAGCGCCCTGCGGATCGCAGAGGCCGTGCGCACCGGCGACGCGCCCGTCAGTGACATCGTCCAGACCCCCGAGCCGACCTCCGAGACCCTCGCCGCCGGTGTGCTGCTCTTCGACGAGCAGGACCGGGTGCTGCTCGTCGACCCGACCTACAAGGCCGGCTGGGAGTTCCCCGGTGGTGTCGTCGAGCCCGGCGAGGCCCCCGCCCGCGCCGGCATGCGTGAGGTCACCGAGGAGACAGGGATCACGCTCGAGGAGGTCCCCCGACTCCTCGTCGTGGACTGGGAGCGCCCCGCGCCCCCCGGCTACGGCGGACTGCGCCTCCTCTTCGACGGCGGCCGCCTCGATCGAACCGAAGCCGAGCGCGTCCTGCTGCCCGGGCCGGAGCTGCGCGCCTGGCGGTTCGTCACGGAAGCCGAAGCGGCCGACCTCCTTCCGCCCGTGCGTTACGAACGCCTCCGCTGGGCGCTTCGGGCCCGCGAACGCGGCGCGGCGTTCTACCTGGAAGCGGGCGTCCCGGTCGGCTGACCGGGCCCTCAAGGCCGCGAGCGACCGCCCTCGCCCGGACGGTCGCTCGCGGCGGCCGACCTGGAGAACGCGACTCTCTCTCCTTCCTGAGACATCCCGGACAAGAGAGATGGCAGCGAAGGAGAGCCGGCGTATGACGCGTTCACTGGACCGAGTTGCAAGAAATGAGAAACAACTGAAGTACCCGAAGAAGAAGTGTGTGAGCGCGATGAGGATTTCGCCCACGTCCACGGGACGACCCCAGGGAGGACGACGTCCACGGCCGAGGACCTGACCTCTGCCGTGGCAGAGTCGCTCAGCTCGCCGCGTAGTTGCGCAGGAAGAGGGCCTCGGCGACCGACAGGCGCTCCAACTCCTCAGGAGACACGCTCTCGTCGACCGCGTGGATCTTCGCCTCCGGCTCGCTCAGGCCGATGAGGAGGATCTCGGCCTGCGGATAGAGCGACGCAAGGGTGTTGCAGAGCGGGATGGAGCCACCCTGGCCCGCGTACTGCATCTCCTGCCCCGGGTACGCGACCGTCATCGCCTCGGCCATCGCGGTGTAGGCCGGGCCGGAGGAGTCCGCCCGGAACGCCTGTCCCTGTCCGATCCGCTCCGTCCGGACCCGGGCGCCCCACGGTGTGTGGGCCTCCAGGTGGGCCTGGAGCAGCTTCGTGGCCTCGGCCGCCTCCACACCCGGCGGCACCCGCAGGCTGATCAGCGCGCGAGCGCTCGCCTGCACGGATGGGGTCGCGCCCACGACCGGCGGGCAGTCGATACCGAGGACGGTCACGGCGGGGCGGGCCCAGAGGCGCTCGGCGACCGGGCCGGAGCCGATCAGCGCCACACCGTCGATCACCTTGGCGTCCCTGCGGAACTGCTCGTCGTCGTAGCGCAGCCCCTCCCAGCCGTACCCTTCCGTGAGCCCGTCGATCGTCGTCGTGCCGTCCTCGGAGCGCAGCGAGTCCAGGACACGGATGAGCGCTGCGAGGGCGTCGGGGGCCGCGCCGCCGAACTGGCCGGAGTGCAGATTGCCCTCCAGCGTGTCGATCCGGACGCGGACCAGGGTCATGCCGCGCAGGGTGGTGGTGACGGTCGGCAGACCGACCCGGAAGTTGCCCGCGTCGCCGATGACTATGGCGTCGGCCGCCAGCAGTTCGGGGTGCTGCTCGGCATACCGCTCCAGACCGCCCGTGCCCTGCTCCTCCGAGCCCTCCGCGATGACCTTCACATGCACGGGTACGCCGCCGTTGGCCCGAAGCGCGCGCAGCGCGAGCAGGTGCATGATGACGCCGCCCTTGCAGTCGGCGGCGCCGCGCCCGTACCAGCGGCCGTCGCGCTCGGTCAGCTCGAAGGGCGGCGTGGTCCAGCCGGCCTCGTCGAGCGGCGGCTGCACGTCGTAGTGGGCGTAGAGGAGTACGGTCTTCGCCCCCTCCGGCCCGGGCAGGTACCCGTACACCGACTGTGTGCCGTCCGGGGTGTCCAGCAGCGCCACGTCCTGGAAGCCCTCGGCGAGCAGGGCCTCGGCGACCCAGCTCGCGGCGCCCTCGCTCTCGCTCTTCGGGAACTGGCCGAAGTCCGCCACCGACTTGAAGGCCACCAGTTCGGTGAGCTCCTCCTTCGCCCTGGGCATCAGCGAGGCGACGGTCTCGGCGATCGGGTTCGACGGCATGGGAAGGCTCCTTGAGGTGCGACGTGGCACCAACGGTACTTCTGTGTAGGTGTGCACTTCTGTGTACGGATGATCACGGCGGGGTAAACGCGCACGAGTGTGCGGTGCACGTATGCCGCCGATCCTCCCACAGCGGCCTGCGACGACGCCGCCGTAGGATGCGGGGGACAGGTGCGGCAGGCGGCTTGATCGGGAGCAGTAGACCATCGTGAGCAGCGAGAACTCTTCGGCGGACGGCGTGCAGCGGGTGTGGGACGTCGTCGTGGTGGGAGCGGGGCCCGCGGGGGCCTCGGCCGCCTACGCGGCGGCCGTCGCGGGACGGAGCGTGCTGCTGGTGGAGAAAGCGGAGCTGCCCCGCTACAAGACCTGCGGCGGCGGCATCATCGGCCCCTCGCGTGACGCCCTGCCGCCCGGCTTCGAGCTGCCGCTGCGTGACCGGGTGCACGCGGTCACCTTCTCCAACAACGGCCATTTCACTCGGACCCGCCGTTCCAAGCAGATGCTGTTCGGCCTGATCAACCGCCCGGAGTTCGACCAGCAACTCGTCGAGCACGCGCAGAAGGCGGGCGCGGAACTGCGCACGGGTGTGACGGTGTCGCGGGTCGAGCAGCACGGCTCCGCGGTGCCCGACCGGCGGACGGTGGCCGTTGTCCTTCAGGGCGGCGAGACGCTGCTGGCGCGCGCCGTGGTGGGCGCGGACGGCAGCGCCAGCCGGATAGGAGCCCATGTCGGGGTGAAACTCGGCCAGGTGGACCTGGGTCTGGAGGCGGAGATCCCCGTGCCGGAGACCGTCGCCGAGGACTGGAAGGGGCGGGTGCTCATCGACTGGGGGCCGATGCCCGGAAGCTACGGCTGGGTGTTCCCGAAGGGCGACACACTGACGGTCGGTGTGATCTCCGCGCGCGGAGAAGGCGCCGCGACCAAGCGCTATTTGGAGGACTTCATCGCCCGGCTCGGTCTCGCCGGCTTCGAACCGAGCATCTCCTCCGGGCACTTGACCCGCTGCCGTGCCGACGACTCGCCGCTGTCGCGGGGCCGGGTCCTGGTGTGCGGGGACGCGGCGGGGCTGCTGGAGCCATGGACGCGCGAGGGCATCTCGTTCGCGCTGCGGTCGGGGCGGCTCGCCGGCGAGTGGGCGGTCCGGATCGCCGAGGCGCACGACGCGGTGGACACACGGCGCCAGGCCCTGAACTACGCGTTCGCGATCAAGGCCGGTCTCGGCGTCGAAATGAGCATCGGGAAGCGGCTGCTGACGGTGTTCGAGCGGCGTCCCGGTCTCTTCCACGCGGCACTGACCGGCTTCCGCCCCGCCTGGAACGCGTTCAAGGACATCACTCAGGGGTCCACCTCCCTGGCGGAGATGGTCCGCACCCGCCCGATCGCCCAGCGCGTCCTGACCGCGCTGGACCGGGGGCCCGCGGGGGACGAGGTCAGTTCCTGACCGTGATGTGGAAGACCGGGTGGTCGGGGGCGATCCGGCGCAGCTCCTCGTCCGGGGAGTCGGGGCCGAGGCCGTTGAAGAACACCCCGACTTCCGCCTTCCAGCGCTTGAGGTAGGCGCGCAGCAGGGGCACCTTGTCGTCGTCGGTGACCTCGTCGGCCGTGAACACGTCCACGTTCTTGCCGAGACGCAGTTCGCCGCCGCCGGCCGCGCGCATGTTGTGGGTCCACTGGACATGGCCGCGCGGGGCGACCAGGTACTGCTGTCCGTCCACGGTCAGCAGGTTCACGGGTGTGGTGCGCCACTCACCGCTCTTGCGGCCGCGGACGGCGAGTACCCGGGAGCCCCAGACGCTGATGCCGCGCCGGGTCACCCAGGCCACGCTGCGGTTGAAGACGTTGACGGTGAACCAGCCGGGCTTCCGGACGTGCGTGGACATGATCGTCCTCCAGTGGGCGCAAAAGTGTGAGCGATGCTCTCGTCGCAGACAGTGTGGGGGAGATCGGTGATCCAGCGCAAGAGCAGTGCTCACGTTTTGGTGCGCCGCTCTCGTTTTGAGGCGGTGTGCTCAGTGTGCTCGGTGTGTTCGGCGCTGGGGCTGCGGGGTGGTGCTCGCGGGTGGAGGAGGTCCCGGGGGCGGGGTCGCCCCGGGGGCTGGTGCAGTGCCCTCCGTCTGGTGCGGCGCTCTCGTTTTGGTGCGGCGCTCTCGGCTTGGTGCTGTGATCTCCATGCGGCGCAGTGCTCTTGCTCTGATGCGGCGCTCTTCTTTCGGTGCAGTGCTCTCTGTTGAGTGCACTGCTCCGGAACCATGGCACACTGCGCGTATGAGCACCCCACAAGGAGCCCGCGCCCGCGCCCGGATCGAGGTCACCGCCGCCATCAAGGACGAGGCCCGCAGACAGCTCGCCTCGGAGGGCGCCGCCAGGCTCTCCCTGCGCGCCGTCGCCCGTGAGCTGGGCATGGTCTCCTCCGCGCTCTACCGCTACTTCCCCAGCCGCGATGACCTGCTCACCGCGCTCATCATCGACGCCTACGACGCCCTCGGAGAAGCGGCTGAGGCCGCGGACGCGCGGGCCGGCGATGTCGCCCCCGCGCGGCGTTGGGTCGCCGTGTGCGAGGCCGTGCGCGGGTGGGCGCTCGCGCACCCGCACGAGTACGCGCTGATCTACGGCACACCCGTGCCCGGGTATTCCGCGCCCGAGACGACCATCCCGGCCGCCAGCCGCGTGGGCCTCCTGCTGATGGACATCGTGCGCGATGCCTACCGGCAGCGCGGTGTGGCCCGCACCCCGGTGCCCGCCGAACTCGAGCCCGAGGCGCGCCGTATGGCCGACGACCTGGCCGTCGATCTGCCGCCGGAGGTGGTCACGGCCGGGGTCGCGGCCTGGGCGCAGCTGTTCGGGCTGGTGGGGTTCGAGGTGTTCGGTCAGTTCAACAGGGTTGTGGAGGACCGCGAGGCGTTCTTCCGGCACGCAGCGGCCCAACTGGCTCACGGTGTGGGCCTCGTATTCCCGTAGCCGCCGCCTCACGGACGCCGCCGGGCGTACTTCCCGGGGAGTACGCGTGATCACCTCGCCCGGCTGACGCTGCCCGCCGTCGGCTGCGTCTAGCGTGAACGTCATGGAGGAGCAGAGCGCAGCGGGCCCGCGGAGGTGGCCCGGACTGCCGTGGTCGCCCGGACCACCGTGGAGGTCCGGACCGACGTGGAGGCCGGGACCGTGGCGGAATCCGGGACCGCCTCGGACAGCAACACCGCCTCGGGCAGCAGGACCGCTTCGGAGATCGGGACCGCCTTGGAGGCCGGGACCGCCGTGGGGGAGCCGCCGGGACGACGAGTCCCGCGGCTCCCGTCTGCCCTGGCGTTCCACTCTGCTGCTCACCGTGCTGGTGGTCGTCGGTACGCATCTCGCGGCGCTCGGCCGGCAGAGCGACCGCGCACACCTCGACGCCTTCGCCCATGTGCTGCTGCTCGTGGCCGCGGGGGCACTGCTCGGGCGGCAGCGGTATCCCGTACCCGTCGTGTTCGTGACGGCCGCGGCCGCGACCGTGTATCTGGGCGCCGGATACCCGTACGGCCCGGTCTTCCTCACCGTCGCCGTCGGCTGTTTCGGCGCGCTCGTCGCCGGGCGCCGAAAGGCGGCGTGGACGGCCGCCGGGATGTTCTGGGGCGGGCATGTCCTGGTCTCGCACTGGTTGTACCGGTGGCTGCCGCCGCCCGGGGACCCGGCCGCCTCCTGGGGGCAGGAGCTGGTCATCGCCACCTGGGTGGTGGCGTTCGTGGCGGTCGCGGAGCTGGTGCGCGTCCGGCGCGAGCAGTGGGCGCGCGAGCGGGCCGAACGGGCGCAGGCCGCGCGGCGACGCGCGGACGAGGAGCGGTTGCGCATCGCCCGTGAACTGCACGACGTCCTCGCCCACAGCATCTCCGTGATCAACGTCCAGGCGGGGACGGGCCTCGCGCTCCTCGACTCCGACCCGGAGCAGGCGCGCAGGGCCCTCACCACGATCAAGGCCGCCAGCAAGGAGGCGCTCGGGGAGGTGCGCCAGGTGCTCGACACCCTGCGTACGCCCGGTGACGCGCCTCGCGCGCCCGCGCCCGGGCTGGGCCGGCTGTCCGAAATGGTCGAGCAGGCCGCGAGCGCCGGGCTGGCGGTCACCGTCGAGGGGGCCGCACCCCGGCTCGCCCCGGGCACCGACCTGGCCGCGTTCCGGATCGTCCAGGAGGCGCTCACCAATGTCGTACGGCACTCCGGATCGCGGCAGGCGCGCGTGCACATCGACACCGCGGCGGGGGCGCTACGACTCCGTATCGACGACGACGGGCCCGCGACCGGCGCCGACGCGGGCGGCAGCGGCAACGGGCTCGCCGGGATGCGGGAGCGTGCCGCCGCGCTCGGCGGCACGATCGAGGCGGGCGCGCGTGCCGACGGCGGCTTCCGGGTGCTTGCCGTGCTGCCGCTGAGAGCGTCGTCCGAGGAGTCCGTCGTCAGCCGGGAGGACCGATGATCCGAGTACTGCTCGCCGACGACCAGTCTCTGGTCAGGGCGGGGTTCAGGGCACTGCTGGACGCCCAGCCGGACATCGAGGTGGCGGGGGAGGCCGCCGACGGTCAGGAGGCGCTGCGCAGGGTGCGCGAACTGCGGCCCGACGTCGTGCTGATGGACATCCGGATGCCGCTGGTCGACGGGCTCGCGGCGACCCGCGGCATCACGGGGGACCCGGGTCTGCAGGCGGTGAAGGTGGTCATGCTCACCACTTTCGAACTCGACGAGTACGTCTTCGAGGCGATCCGCTCCGGGGCCTCCGGCTTCCTCGTCAAGGACACCGAGCCCGATGAACTGCTGCGCGCCGTACGGGCGGTGGTCGAGGGCGACGCTCTGCTCTCACCGGGGGTGACGCGGCGGCTGATCTCCGAGTTCGCCGCCCGTTCCAAGCAGCCCGCGGCCCTCGCCTCGCTCTCCGCCCTCACCGAGCGGGAACGGGAGGTGATGGCCCTGGTCGGGATCGGCCTGTCCAACGACGAGATCGCCCGCCGTCTGGTCGTCAGCCCGCTCACGGCGAAGACCCACGTCAGCCGCACCATGGTCAAGCTGGGAGCCCGGGACCGGGCTCAACTGGTGGTGCTGGCCTACGAGTCGGGGCTGGTACGACCGGGGTGGCTGGGCTGACTCCCGGCGTCGCGCCCGAAGCGCACCAGCACGCTGACGACCCGAGCGACGAAGAGCACGGCGGCCACGGTGGCCCCCGAGGCGACCAGCGTGCGC
Organism: Streptomyces sp. NPDC047079; assembly: GCF_040643755.1. Lineage (NCBI taxonomy): Bacteria > Bacillati > Actinomycetota > Actinomycetes > Kitasatosporales > Streptomycetaceae > Streptomyces > Streptomyces sp. NPDC047079. The sequence goes on along the minus strand of NZ_JBEYUZ010000014.1, from coordinate 147,836 downwards.
CGTGCCCCGCCCGCCAGGTCGAAGGCGAACGCCGCTCCCGCCACGGCCCCGAACAGCAGGGCCGCCGCGAACGCGGCACTGCACAGCGCGTAGCCGATCTCCACCGTGATCGCGTCCCGCTCGGCCTGGGTGCGCCGTGGCCGGGCGCCGAGTGGCGGTCCCCCGTGGTTCTCCATGCGTCGAGTCAACAGGCGTGCGCCCGGCGGGGCAAGAAGGCCGCGCCGGGCGCACGTATGGAGGTGCCCGCCCTAGTCGCCGACCGCCACGGGTTCCGCGTCCACCTCCTGCGGAAGGGACCCGGCCACCACCAGGGACCGCTGCGACCGGCGCGCTGTCAGCCCCGTGAGGGTGATGAGCAGGCCCACGAGGGCGATGCCGGTGACCACGATCAGACCGGGCCGGTAGCTGTCGAGCACGGCCTGCGGTGAGGGATGCGCGGGCGCGTTGGCGGTCACCACCGCCGTCACCACCGCGAGGAAGATGGCGCCGCCCACCTGGACCGAGGTGTTGAGCAGACCGGAGACCATGCCCTGCTCGTGGTCCTCGACACCGTTGGTGGCCTGGATGTTGAGCGAGGGGAAGACCAGCGCGCAGGCCGCGCCGATCAGCAACATGCTCGGGAGGATGGCGTTCGCGTACCCGGGGTCCAGACTGACGCGCAGGAACAGCGCATAGCCCACGACCATGAGCGCGAAGCCCACCGCGATCAGCCGCGGGGTCCCGAAGCGGTCGACGATCGCGCCCACCTTCGTCGAGGAGACGGCCACCAGCGCCCCCGCGGGCAGGAAGGCGAGCGCCGTGTGCAGCGCCGACCAGCCGAGCAGCGACTGCATGTACAGCGTGACCAGGAACTGGAAGCCGACGTACGAACCGAAGAACGCCATCGCCCCGAGCTGCGCGCGGATCTGGGTGCCGGAGCGCAGCACGCCCAGCCGGATCAGCGGGCCGGCCGAGCGCCGCTCGACGGCGACGAAGACGGTCAGCAGAACGGCGACGGCGAGGAAGGACAGCAGCGTCCGGGCGGACGTCCAGCCTGCCTGCGGGGCCTGGACGACGGTGAAGACGAGCAGCAGCATCGACGCGGTGCCGATGACGGCGCCGGGGATGTCGTAGCCGTTGTGGTCCTTCTCCCGTTCGCTGCGGGGCAGCAGCTTGAGGCCCGCGAGCAGGGCGATCAGAGCGATCGGTGCGGGAAGCAGCATGGTCAGGCGCCAGCTGGCCTCGGTGAGCAGACCGGAGAGCACGAGGCCCATGGAGAAGCCGGTGGCCGCGCAGGTGGTGTAGATCGACAGGGCCCGGTTGCGCAGCGGGCCCTCGGCGAAGGTCGTGGTGATGATGGACAGCCCGGCGGGTGCCGTGAACGCGGCGCTCAGACCCTTGACGAAACGGCTGGCGATCAGCAGCGGACCCGAGTCGACGAGCCCGCCCAGCAGGGAGGCAACCGCGAAGACACCCAGTGCCACCAGGAAGACCTGGCGCCTGCCGAGCAGGTCCGCGGTGCGTCCGCCGAGGAGGAGCAGTCCGCCGTAGCCCAGGATGTAGCCGCTGACGACCCATTGGAGGGCCGACGTCGTCAGGTGAAGATCGGAACCGATGGACGGCAGGGCGACGCCGACCATCGACACGTCCAGGGCGTCCAGGAACATCGCGGCGCAGAGCACCAGGAGGGTGCCCCATAGCCGGGGGGTCCAGCGTCCCTCGGACGCGGGGGTGGTGAGCGGAGAGGTCATGCCCCACAGGCTTACATGCGCATACATTCAATGCAAGCGCATTTAATTCCGATGCAACAATGCTGATTCTTTGCTACGGTGCGCCCATGGCGGCTGTGGACAAGGCCGAGCAGGCGCTCGTGAGCCAGTGGCGCGACATCCTGACGCTGCACGCGCGCACCCAGTGCGAGCTCGAGCGTGCCCTGCATCCGCACGGCCTGTGCGCCAGTGACTTCGAGGTGCTCGACCTGCTGTCGGAGGGCACCGCTGCGGACGGCTCGCGCGCCTACCGCGTCCAGGAGATCTCCGAGCGGGTGCATCTGAGCCAGAGCGCGCTGTCGCGGCTCGTCGCCCGCCTGGAGAAGGACGGGCTGGTCGAGCGGGCCATGTGCCCGGAGGACCGGCGCGGCGTGCGCGTGGCACTCACCGCCAGGGGGCGCGCCCTGCACCGGGAGGTGCTCCCGGTGCACCGCGCCGTGCTGACGAGAATGCTGGCGGACTGAGCCGTTCGCTCAGCTCCAGGCGACGGCGGACCTCTCGCGCCACAAGGCGGCGACCGAGGTGTCACCGGTCACGTTCGGGAAGGGCAGCCGGTTCCACAGCGACAGGTACAACCGCCCGGCGGGCCCCGCCACTTCACAGTCCGCGTCGCCCGCTTCCCCCGCTTCCTCCCGTACGGCCACGGGCGGACCGGCCGACAGCCGTACGCTCCACACGGCATTCTCGGCATCCGTCGCCCGCACCCGCAGCAACCGGGGCTCCTCGCTGCGGACCCTGCTCTTGGCACGGGCGTGGAAGCCGCGCAACAGCTCGTCGATGCCGTCGAGCGCGAGGTCCGTGCCGACCTCGGTGGGCGTCCCACCGCGCGCCGACTCGGCGTCGAACCGGTGCACGACCGTCTCGTGCGCCTGCCGCCGGGCCCAGAAGGCGAGAGGCGAGGGCGCCGGCAGGAAGTGCCAGCACCGCACATCCGGCGCGGCGGAGGACAGGGTGTCGACGAGATGCCGGTGCCCCTCGCGGAACCAGGTCACAAGCGCCGCGCCATCGAGATCCGGCAGCCCGCCGCTGGGGTGGTACGCGGTGTGCCCCTCGGCCACGAAGGCCGCCGCCCAGCGGTGCACCATGCCTGTGTGCCGCAGCAGATCCCGCACCCGCCACTCCGGGCAGGTGGGCACCTTCGCGCCGGTACCCGTCTCCTCCGCGGCGGCGGCCAGCAACCGCCCCTCCCGGGCCAGAACCCCAACGAACTCGGCAGTCTCCATGGGGTCGAGTGTGCCGGACGAAGCCCGGGTCGGGGGCGTACGTACGGGACGAGCCTGGGCCGGGGCGTCCGCGGTCGGGCGCGTGAGGAGGCCATCGCGGAGGTCACCAGCCTGCTGGCGCCCGGGGCGGCCGGCGCTGAGCGGTCGTATCCGCTGTCGACGGCCGGGACGCCTGCCGCTCATCCGAGGCGCCCCGACACAGGCCGGGCCGCTGATGGTGGCACTAGCTCTGAGTAACGTCCTTGACGAACACGATGCCGTCGCTGTCCGCCAGGTGGGCCGGGTCGAGCGGGGAGTAGCCGAACCAGGGGGATACGCGGGGCGCGGGCCGAGTGTCGCCGAGGGCGGTGGCCAGCCGCGGGGCGTCGATGACGCAGCGATCCTCCGAAAGCGCGTACAGGAGCCCTTCGATGGTGTCCGGGGGCGGGGTGTCCACTCCCCGGTGCCGGATCGTGCCGAGGGCCGTGGCCACGAAGGCGTACCCCTCGCCGAGCTGGGCGTTCACCAGCGCACCCGCGCTCCACCACTCCACCGGCCCCTCCCACATCTGCATCAGGCTCTTCTCCCGCTGGAGATGGGAGTTGTGGGCGTGCAGGAGTGCCGGCCCCCGGGCGGCGACGGCAATGAGGTTCTGGGCCATCATCAGATCCCGCAGCGCGCACAGCCGCGTCATGCGGGCCGGTGAGGTGTCGGCCATCCAGTAGTGGTAGCGCAGCAGGCCGGTCGCGGTGCGCCCGTACAGGCGCGCCCGGTCCCAGTCGTCTTGCGAGGTCGTCGCGAGCAGGTGCGGCGTCTGCGCGTCGAGCAGCGCCACCAGATCGTCGGCGAGCAGCCGCAGCCGACTGGCCTCGGCCGACTGCCCCACGGACTGGGACGGGTCCATCATCGCGGCGGGATTGGTCCACCGGTCGTCGGTGCCGAGCAGGCGGTCGAGCGTTTCCGCGGTGCAGGGAAGCAGGTTCGGGTCGACCCGGGCGGAGAGGTAGCCGTGGAATGCGGTCAGGGCCTGCCGGGGGCTCGCGGCGGCGGTGATCTCCAGCGGGCCGTCGAAACCGGTGAAGCGGAGCCGCTCGGAGGCAGGCCGGCCGTCGTTGTAGGCGCGCATCCAGCGCACGAGCTCGCGGTTGGCAGCGGAGGTGCCCCAGCCGTGGCTGAATCCGTGCTCCATGACCTCGTCGAGAGTGCCCATGCCCGAGGTGACGTAGTCGTCCACGGCTCGGCCCATCATGCAGTCACTCTCGATCGCGATCGTCCGGTAGCCCTCCTGCTCGACGAGCTGCCGGAAGAGCTCATTGCGCACGTCGAGCAGAGTGTCCTCACCGTGGGTGGGCTCGCCCAGGGCCAGCAGCCGGGGCCGGGCCGGGAGCAGCCTCATGACGGCGGCGGCCTCGACGGCATGGACGGTCCCCTTGATGTCAGTAGCCATGCCGTCAACGGTATCGTTGAACTCACGGTTGCAACTTTTCCGCGATATCGGCAGGCCCATGGGACGAAACCTTCAAAACAGCGAACGGCTCAGGCCGGTCGATCTGGCGCGTGCGCACGGTCTGTCCACGCAGGCGGTCAGGAACTACGAGGAGGCCGGCATCCTTCCGGACGCCGGTCGCACACCCCACGGCTACCGCACCTATACGCCCCTGCACGCGCGGGCCCTGCGCGCGTTCCTCGCACTGGTGCCCGGCCACGGCCACCAGACGGCGACATCGATCATGCGGGCGGTGAACGAGGGCGCGGTCGAGGAGGCGTTCCGCCTCATCGACGAGAGCCACGCCCAACTCCTCGACGACCGGCGGACCCTCCAGGCCGTGGAGAACGCCCTCCGCGACCTGGAGCCCACCACGGCGCCCGAGCCCGGTGCGGGGTCCGAGCCGGCCGCGGTCTCCGGGCCCGACGGCACGTTCATCGGGCCGCTGGCAGGGAAGCTCGGAATCCGGCCTGCGACGCTGCGCAAATGGGAGCGCGCCGGGCTGGTGCGCCCGCGTCGCCACCCGCGGACCGGGTACCGCGTCTACGACGAGGCCGACGTACGGGACGCCCGGCTGACCCACCAGCTCAGACGGGGCGGCTACCTGCTGGAGCAGATCGCCCCGCTGATCGCCCAGGTGCGGGCGGCCGGCGGTCTCGAGCCGCTGGAGGCCGCACTCTGCGACTGGCGCGGCCGGCTGTCCGCCCGCGGGCGGGCGATGCTGACCGGGGCCGCCGAGCTGGAGGCGTACCTTCGCCAGTGCGGATGAGACCTCGGTCGCCAGCCGTCACCAACGGTTCCGTCTCGACTGCCCCTCCGCCGATGTCCGCCTGGTCCTGGGCTGAGCCTTACCCTGGCGAGGTCGACCCGGCATCGGGCCGCGTCCTGGAAGGCGCCGTAGTCGATGCACCACATGTTCCGGTCCGGCAGCTCCGCCAGTTGCGGCGCGTACGCGACCCCGGCGAGCGTGAGCAGGCCGAACACGATGGGCCTTCTGGGGTGGCGCCGAAGTCGACCACCGTCACCAGAAGATTGAGGAACGGCCGTACGGTGACGAGTTGGGTCCGCCATGCCTCGTCCGCGAGCCCGCACTTCGGCGATCCGTCAGCTCGTCCTCCAGGCTCCGGCCCGTCGTCGCCCAGGCACGCGGCTACCACGACACGAGCAGCCACCCGCATCGCCGCTGACGGTGGACCCCCTGGAGAAGCTACTCACAGCAGCTGACAGGCACGGTGGCAACAGGGATCGGCTGAAGCCGCCGGGCGGATCAACCGCTGGCCAGGGCCATGAGGAACTGGGTCTCCGCGTCGTCCCGCCCCGCGCACATTCCGGGGACCGCGGTGAGGGCGGCCAGGGCTCGGCACCAACCCAGCACACGATGAGGAGACTGGCCGGGAACCAGCGCCGCCAGCTCCTCGATCCTCCGCTCCAGACGGTGAGATCCGCAGCTCCCTCAAGCACCCAGTCCACGGCGTCGAAGTCCGGGTCGCCCCACGTGGGCCTCGGATCGATCGCCACCATGCGGGCGTCCGGGCCGGACAGCACGTTCGCTGGATGTTGATCACCATGCACAAGTCCCACGGGCCCGTCGGTGGCGAGTTCCAGGGCTGCCGCTCGGGCCCGTCGAAGCACCGCCGAGGCAGCCAGGTCGTTCATGTCGGCCGCCGCCAGCCTGCGGTCGGTCAAGTCGAACAGGAAGTCGACGCGGTGTGAAAGAGGCCGCAGTACCGAGTGCTCACCCGGCGCGGGAGGAGAGACCCGCAGTTCCCGCAGCAGCGCCGCGACCTCGGCCAACTTCCGGGCACGCTGCCTCACTTGCACGCCCGGCTCCACGTCGTCCAGCAGCAGGGCCCCGGCGGCAAGATCTTGTGCCAGCAGCGTGACAACCGACGGCGTCTTCGCCCAGGCCCGCAGGGCTTCGGCTTCCTCCCGGGCAGTCCCGGGCTCCGGCGTGATTTTCAGCCACGCCGAGGTGTCGGTGTCACGTTTGAAGCAGCGGAACACCCGCGAGGTGCCTCCCCCACCCGCCGCCACAAGGTCCGGATTCCACCGGGCAGAGAGTTCGTTCACGAGAGCCGGCAGCTCGTCACACCAGGCGAGCACCTGGGCTCCGAACCGAACGACGAGCCGGTCCCGGACCTCTGGCGCGACGCAGGCCAACTCTCTCGATCCCGACTCCCGTTTCACGGCCGTCCGGCGGCCGCATGGCGTGTGGTGTACCCGATCACGGAGGCGACCGCCGCCAGCACCGCCACACTGGTGAGCGCGGCGGGCAGTGAGTACCAGTCCGCCATGAAGCCGATCGCGGGTGGCCCGAGGAGCATGCCGCCGTAGCCGAGGGTCGACGCCACCGCCACCCCGCCGGGGCCAGCGAGCGCACCGGCCCGCTCGACGGCGACCGGAAAGAGGTTGGCGAGGCCGAGCCCCGTGACCGCGAACCCGGCCAGGGCCGCCCACACGGAGGGCGCGAGCGAGCCGAGCAGCATGCCGGCCGTGGCCGTGGTGCCGCCCACCACCACCGTACGGACCCGCCCGAGCCGCTCCAGCAGGGCCCTGCCGCTGAGCCGGCCCACGGTCATGGCGAGCGCGAAGCACGAGTAGCCGGCCGCGGCGACACCCGGGTGGGCGTGGAGGTCCTGCTCCAGGTGCAACGCCCCCCAGTCCGCAAGTGCGCCCTCACCGTAGGCGGTGCAGAGTGCGATCAGCCCGAACACGGTCACCAGGCCCCGGGTGCGGGCGTCGAGCCGGCGCTGGATGCGTTCCTCCGGCCGCGGGTGGTCCGGCGGGACGGGAGGCTCGTGACGAAGGAGCTCGCGTCCGGCCACCGCGGTCACGAGCAGACCGATGAGGGTGAGCCCGAGGAGGTGCCGGGTGGGGGACAGCGAGCTCGCGACCAGGCCGCCGAGCCCGGCGCCTACCATGCCGCCCAGGCTGAAGGCCGCGTGGAATGCCGGCATGATCGGCCGCCTCAGCGCGGTGACCAGATCGACGGCGGCGCTGTTGAACGCGACGTTGATCCCGCCGTACGCCGCTCCGAAGACCAGCAGCACCAGCCCCAGTGCGAGGGCCGAGTGCGTCAGCGGTGGCAGGGACACGCTGAGCGACAGAAGGACGGCGCAGACCACGGTCACCGGATGGCTGCCGAAACGGCGGCAGAGCCGTCCCGTGAGCGTCATCGTGATCACAGCCCCGGCGGAGACTCCGAGCAGGGCGAGTCCGAGGGCGCCGGCCGATGCGCCCGTCTGCACCTTGATGGCCGGGATGCGCACGACCCAGCCGGCGAAGACGAAGCCGTCGAGGGCGAAGAAGGCGGTGAGGGCGATGCGGAGCCGGGTGAGGTCGGGGCCCGGCACGACGCTGTGCGGGGTGGTTTTGTTTATTTGCGGCACAAACTAAGCGTAGGAGGGCGGGGGAGACGGGGCAAGGGAGCGGGCGGAGGGCAGCGGACTCAGCCCAGTGCCCGGTCCAGGTTGAACGCCGCGCTGATCAGCGCGAAATGCGTGAAGGCCTGCGGGAAGTTGCCCTGCTGCTCCCCGGTGTGGCTGATCTCCTCGGCGTACAGACCCACATGGTTGGCGTAGGTCAGCATCTTCTCGAACGCCAGCCGTGCCTCCTCGAGGCGGCCGGCCCGCACCAGTGCCTCGACGTACCAGAACGAGCAGATGGAGAACGTGCCCTCGTCGCCGTGCAGGCCGTCCGGGCTCGCCTGCGGGTCGTAGCGGTAGACCAGTGAATCGGAGACCAGGTCCTGGGTGAGGGTGTCCAGCGTGGAGAGCCACTTGGGATCGGTGGGCGCGATGAACTTGGCCAGCGGCATCATCAGCAGTGCCGCGTCGAGCACATCGCTGTCCTCGTGCTGGACGAAGGCCCCGCGCTCGAGGGACCAGCCGCGTTCCATGATCTGCCGGTAGATCGTGTCCCGGCACCGCCGCCAGCGCAGCAGCTCGGCGGGCAGGCCACGGCGGTTGGCGAGCCGGATGGACCGTTCGATCGCCACCCAGCACATCAGCCGCGAGTACAGGAAGTTTTTGCGGCCGCCGCGTGTCTCCCAGATGCCCTCGTCCGGCTGGTCCCAGTGGTTGCAGACCCAGTTCACCAGGGCGCAGACCTGGTCCCACTGGTTGCTGGATATGGGCTGCGCCCACTTGTCGTAGAGATAGATGGAGTCGATGAGGGCGCCGTAGATGTCCAGTTGCAACTGGTCGGCGGCGGCGTTGCCCACGCGCACCGGTGCGGACCCCTGATGGCCCTCCAGGTGGGGGAGTTCGCGCTCGGGCAGGTCGGTACGGCCGTCGATCCCGTACATGATCTGCAGCGGCCCGGACGGGCCGCCGTCCCCAGGAATGATGTGCCTGGTCACGAAGTCCATGAACGCCCCGGCCTCGCCGGAGAAGCCCAGCCGCAGCAGGGCGTAGACGCAGAAGGCCGCGTCCCGCACCCAGACATAGCGGTAGTCCCAGTTGCGCTCGCCGCCGAGCTGCTCGGGCAGGCTGGTGGTCGGGGCGGCGACGATCGCGCCGGTCGGAGCATAGGTGAGCAGCTTCAGGGTGAGTGCGGAGCGGTGCACCATCTCCCGCCACCTGCCGCGGTAGCGCGAGGCGGCCAGCCAGTGCCGCCAGTACGCCACGGTGGTGGCGAACTGTCTCTCCGCTTCCGCCCGTGCGCACATGCGCGGAGGCAGCGAGTCACCGAGCTGGTCCAGCGAGAACACCGCCGACTCTCCCTCGGCGAGCTTGAACTCCGCCCATACGTCGCGGTCGTCGCCCTCCAGGGGGATGGTGGCGGTCAGGGCCAGCGTCAGACTGTCGGACTCGAAGACCGCCATGTCGCCGAGCAGGCGGAGCACGTGCGGCTCGGCGCCGTACCCGAACCGCGGGGCGACCCGCGTCCGGAACGGCATGGAACCGCGCACGCACAGCACCCGCCGGATCAGCCGATGGCGCTCGGCCTCGACGCACCCCGCGCCGACCGGCATGAAGTCCTGTACCTCCCCGACCCCGTCCTCGGTGAAGAACCGCGTGATCAGCACGTTGGTGTCGGGGAAGTAGAACTGCTTGGTCCGGCCCGGCACGGTCGCCGTCAGCTCGAAGCACCCGCCCCTGTCCGCGTCCAGGATCGACGCGAACACGCTGGGGCTGTCGAACGACGGGCAGCAGTACCAGTCGATGGTGCCGTTGGTGCCCACCAGGGCGACCGTGCGGAGGTCGCCGATGAGCCCGTGGTCGGCGATCGGCAGATACCGAGAGCCTCCGGGCACGTATGCCCCATACGGTGTCTCGGCCATCGCAGCCTCCCTGAGCACCCGGCACGCCCGACCGCAGCTCCCAGCCTAGGCGCGAGGGAAGGCGGCGGCACGGGGAGTGGGCCTCTGCCGGTGCGGGCCTGCGTCCGGCCGGTCCGGGGACGTACGTCAGACCGTGACCACCCGCACGCCCGCCTCCTCGAACCGCCGCACCACGTCCGCCCCCGCCGCCGTGTCCGTGACCAGCGTGTCCACCGACTCCAGCCCGCAGATCCACGCGAACGCGCGCTGCCCCAGCTTGCTGGAGTCCGCCGCGACGACCACACGTTCGGCACGCTCGCACAGCAGCCGATTGATCGCGGCCTCCGCCTCGTCGTGCGCCGCCGCGCCGTGTGTGACATCGAGGGCCACCACACCGAGCACGGCCACGTCCAAGGTGATCCGGTCGAGCACCCCGTCCGCGAGCGGGCCGATCAGCTCGTACGACTGTGGGCGCGCGACCCCGCCCGTCACCACGATCTTGAACTGGGGCCGCACGGCCAGCTCGTTGGCGATGTTCAGCGCGTTGGTGACCACGGTCAGCGCGGGGGAGCCCGTCGCCAGGTCGCCGCGCACCGCCAGCGCGCGCGCCACCTCCGTCGTCGTCGTGCCGCCGGTGAGGCCCACCGCCTCCCCGGGCGCGATCAGATGCGCCACCGCTTTGGCGATGCGCTGCTTCTCGGAGGCACGGCGGGCCGTCTTGTAGCGCAGCGGCAGCTCGTAGGAGACGCCGTGCACCACGGCGCCGCCCCGCGTGCGCACCAGCATCTGCTGCTCCGCGAGCTGGTCGAAGTCGCGGCGGATGGTCGCGGCCGACACCCGCAGTTCGGCCGCGACTTCCTCGACATCGAGCCGGCCCCGCTCGACGAGCAGTTCCAGCAGCGCCTTCCAGCGGGCGTCGCGCGACATCCGCGTGTCTCCGTTCCCCGGCCTCGGTCCTCTGCCGCTGCGGCGACCCTAGCGCACCCCCACTTTCGCCGAATGCTTGATCCTGCTTGAAAGGTGCTTATATCTTGCAGAAAATCGCACACGCTCAGCGCGCATCTGGGAGGGGCGGGCATGACCCATGTCGAGGATGAACTGAGCAGCCAGCCCGAGTGCTGGACCCGCGCCGCCACGGACGCCGCGGCGTACAAGGAGGCGCTGCCGGCGGCGGGGGAGCGGGTCGCGATCGTGGGATGCGGGACCTCCTTCTTCATGGCGCAGTCCGCCGCCGCGTTGCGGGAGCGGTCCGGACAGGGCGAGACGGACGCCTTCGCCGCCTCCGAGTTCCCCCACGGGCGCCCCTACGACCGTGTCGTCGCCCTCACCCGGTCCGGCACCACCACCGAGGTCCTCGCCCTCCTCGGCCGGCTCCGGGGGCAGACCCGGACCACCGCCATCACCGCCGACCCGCGCACCCCCGTCACGGAGTCCGCCGACGACCTGGTCGTGCTCGGCCACGCCGACGAGCGCTCCGTGGTCCAGACCCGCTTCGCCACCACCGCGCTCACCGTGCTGCGGGCCCACCTCGGCCTGCACACGGACGCCGTGATCGCCGACGCCCGTACCGCACTCGGGACCCCGCTGCCCGAGGGCGTCGCCGACTGCACGCAGTTCACCTTCCTCGGCCGAGGCTGGACGGTCGGACTGGCGAACGAGGCGGGACTCAAGATGCGCGAGGCCGCACGGGCGTGGACGGAGGCCTATCCGGCGATGGAGTACCGGCACGGCCCCATCAGCATCACCACCCACGGCACCGCCACCTGGATGCTCGGAGAGGCACCCGAGGGGCTCGCCCGTCAGGTGCGGAACACGGGCGGGCTGTGGGTGGCCGGCGAACTCGACCCGCTCGCCGAACTCGTCCGTGTCCAGCGGCTCGCCGTCGCCGTCGCCGCCGCCCGGGGGCTCGACCCGGACCGGCCACGTCATCTGACCCGCTCGGTGATCCTCACTCCGAGCGAGAGCCCGAAGCCTCGGTCCCGGTGAGAAGGAGCAGCCGTGCCCCTCGCAGCCACCGGTGAGCTGATCGCCGCCGCCGCCGCGGCGCGCCGTGCCGTGCCCGCGTTCAACGTCATCACCCTCGAGCACGTCGAGGCGGTCATCGCGGGCGCGGAGCACGTGGGCGCCCCGGTCGTGCTCCAGGTCAGCGAGAACGCGGTCAGGTTCCGCTACGGACGCCTGCTCCCCCTCGCCCGCGCCGCCGCCGCAGCCGCAGCACGTGCCGACGTGCCCGTCGCCCTCCACCTCGACCACGTCCACAGCGACGGCCTGCTCCGGCAGGCGCCGGGTGCCGGGTTCAGCTCCGTGATGTACGACGCGGCCCGGCTGCCGTACGAGGAGAACCTCGCCGCCACCCGCGCCGCCGCCGACTGGGCGCATGCCGAAGGACTCTGGATCGAGGCGGAGTTGGGACAGGTGGGCGGCAAGAACGGCGAGCCGCCGCCCGACCCGCACGCCCCCGGCGCCCGGACCGACCCCGGTGAGGCCGCCGCCTTCGTGGCCGACTCCGGCGTCGACGCCCTCGCCGTCGCCGTCGGCAGCACGCACGCGATGACCACGCGCACGGCCGCGCTCGACCACGGCCTGCTCAAGCGGCTGAGTGCCGCGCTCGACGTACCCCTCGTCCTCCACGGCTCCTCAGGGCTGCCGGACGACGAGCTGACGGCGGCCGTCGCGGGCGGCATCGCGAAGGTCAACATCGGGACGGCGCTGAACGTCGCGATGACCGCCGCGATCCGGGAGTTCCTCTCCACGCACCCCGAGGCGGCCGACTCGCGCGGCTATCTCGGTGTGGGAAGGGAGGCGATGGTCCGGACCGTGGCCCGCCTGATCACGGTGCTCGGCGTCGGTGGCGCGCACGCGCCCGCGCAGGAGTCGCGATAGGCCCGCATCGTGGGCCCGCTACTTCCTGACGGCCCTCAGCACCACGAACTTGGCATCGCTCGCGACCACTTCACTGTTGCCGAAGAGGCGGCGCAGCTTCATGTGGTAGCCCAGATGGCGGTTGCCGATCACCCACAGCTCGCCACCCGGCCGCAGGGCGCGCCGCGCCCCGGTGAACATGCGCCACGCCGTGGCGTCCGTCGTCGCCTGATGGGAGTGGAACGGCGGATTGTTGAGCACGAGGTCCACACTCCCGGCGGGCACCCCGGACAGCCCGTCCCCCACCCGGAACTCCGCCGCCCCCTCCGCGTTGTCCCGGTACGTCGCCTCCGCCGAGGCCACCGCCTGGTACGACTCGTCCACGAACAGCACCTCGGCCCCGGGGTCGCCCAGCGCGGCGGCCAGACCGACCACCCCGTTGCCGCAGCCGAGGTCCACGATGCGCTCGGCGCCCCGGACGCCGGGCAGATGCCCTAGGAAGAACCGGGTCCCGATGTCGAGGCGGTCGGCGCAGAAGACACCAGCGTGGTTGGTGACGGCCCGGCCGGACAACGCGCCGATGTCGTCGGGGAGTCGATACCGGTACGGCCACGGGTTGCTGCCCCGTTCGAGTGCCGGGTCGGGGGTGCAGAAGATGAGGCGGGCCTTCTGCTCGGCGAGCGACGTACGGGTCGGGCCGAGGATCCGCTCGAACAGATTCAGCGTCGAGGTGTGGATCTCCTTGACCATCCCGGTGCCCACCACCACCGTGCCCTCGTGCACGCCGGGCGCCAGCCGGTGCAGCTGGTCCTCCAGCAGGGCGAGGCTCTTCGGGACCCGTACGAGCAGGACGTCGATCCGGGACGGCGGGGCGTCCTGCGTGGTCAGAAGGCGTACGGCGTCCGTTCCGGCGCCGTTGCGGGCGAGATTCGCGCGGGTCGCCTCACGGGCCAGGAACGAGTCGCTGATCTGCGTCGGGCGGTGCGCGGCGAGCGCGGTCGTGAGCGCACCCCACCGGTCGCCGACCACGACGACCGCACCGTCCAGCTGGGTGCCGCTCGCCGCGAGGTGCCGCAGCAGATACGCATCGGACGCGTCCCAGGCGCGCAGCCGGTCGCGGGGGTCCTCGGGGAAGCGGGTCAGCGCGTACGTGCCCCAGGGCGTGGTCATACGGTCGTTCATCGTGCGTCCAGGCTAGCCGAGCCGCAGCTCAGCGCCTGTCCCCGGACGCCGCCCGCGGAGCCGTCGCCACCGCCGGGGACCGCAGCCGAGCAGCGGCCCGGGCCGACGCTGCCGTGGCCCCGCGGCGGGTGGCTCCGCGATGGGTGGCCCGGCCCGGGCGGCCGGGGCCGTGGCCGGCCTTCGGTCCGGGACCGCGCGCGACTCCGCCCGCCTGGCGGGATACCCGATGATGGAGCCATGGACGCCGAGCTGTTCCCGCGAAGCCGCGTACAGGTCGCGCCCGGCGCGGTCCACGTGCCCGACTGGCTGGACGCGGACCGGCAGCACCGGCTCCTCGAGGCCTGCCGGGAGTGGGCCCGGCCGCCCGCGGGACTGCGGACCGTCCGCACCCCCGGCGGCGGCACCATGACCTCCCGCCAGGTGTGCCTGGGCCTGCACTGGTACCCGTACGGCTATGCCCGCACGGTCGTCGACGGCGACGGCGCCCCCGTCAAGCCGCTCCCGGCCTGGCTGGCCGCGCTGGCCCGAGAAGGAGCCGAGGCCGCCCTCGGCCCCACGGCCGTACCACCGGAGCCCTACGACATCGCCCTGATCAACTACTACGAGGCGGACGCCCGCATGGGCATGCACCGCGACATCGACGAGAAGTCCGGCGCCCCGGTGGTGTCGTTGAGCCTCGGCGACACCTGTGTGTTCCGTTTCGGCAACACAGAGACCAGGACGCGCCCCTACACGGACGTGGAGCTGCGCAGCGGAGACCTGTTCGTCTTCGGCGGTCCCGCCCGGCTCGCGTACCACGGAGTGCCTCGGGTGCGCCCGGGTACGGCGCCGCCCTCGCTGGGACTGACGGGCCGGCTGAACATCACGCTGAGGGTCGGCGGCTTCCGGCCGGACCCGGAGCGGATCATGGGAGACTCCCCCTCATGACTGGCAAGGCGGCCCCCCGGACGGCAGGGGAAGGGAACACACGGACGCGGCTGGACCGGGGGCGTGGCGCTCTCGGCCCCGCGCTGGAGCTGGTGCACACCGGACGTGCGCCGACGCGTGCCGTGCTCACCACCGAGCTGGGCGTCACCCGGGCCACCGCCGGAGCGGTGGCCGCGGAACTGGAGGCGCTGGGCCTGATCCGGGTCGATGCGCATCCGGGCGCCGCCGCCGGCGCGCAGGGCCGGCCCTCACACCGGCTCGAACTCGCCGAGGACGGGCCCGTGGCACTCGCCGCCCAGGTGCACGCGGACGGCTTCCGGGCCGCGCTCGTCGGGCTCGGCGGCCGGATCGTCGCGACGGCGCCCGGCTGCGAGACCGTCGACGCCGACCCGGCGAAGGTGCTCGGGTCGGTGGTCGAGGCGGGGGCCGAGCTGCTGCGAGAGACCGGTCGGCGCTGTGTGGGCGCGGGACTCGCCGTGCCGTCCGCGGTCGCCGAACCCGAAGGTCTCGCGCTCAACCCGCTGCATCTGGCCTGGCCGGCGGGCGCGCCCGTCCGGGAGATCTTCGCCGAGCGGGTGCGCGCCGCTGGCATCGCCGGGCCAGCGTTCGCCGCCAACGACGTCAATCTTGCCGCGCTCGCCGAACACCGGCACGGCGCGGGACGCGGCTCTCGGGACCTGCTGTGCGTGGCCACCGGTCACCGGGGCGTGGGCGGTGCGCTGGTGCTCGACGGGCGGCTGCACACCGGGAGTTCGGGGCTCGCGCTGGAGGTGGGGCACCTCACCGTCAACCCCGAGGGCCGCGCCTGCCACTGCGGCAGCCGCGGCTGTCTGGACGTGGAGGCGGACCCGCTGGCCTTCCTGACGGCGGCCGGCCGTGACCCGGGCCCCGAGGTGTCGCTGCTCCAACAGGCCAACGACCTGATCCGTGACGGCCATCCGGCCGATCCGGCCATCCGTACCGCCGTCGAGATCCTGATCGGCCGGCTGGGCCTCGGCCTCGCCGGACTGGTCAACATCCTCAACCCGGACCGGATCATCCTCGGCGGGCTGCATCGCACCCTGCTGGAAGCCGACCCCGAGCGGCTGCGCGCCGTCGTCGCCGACCGCAGCCTGTGGGGCCGCAGCGGCGGCGTGCCCATCCTCGCGTGCACACTCGACCACAACAGCCTGGTGGGAGCGGCCGAACTGGCCTGGCAGCCGGTACTCGACGACCCACCGGCCGCGCTGGCCGGGATCTAGAGTCGGCCCCCGCACCACGCCCGCCACCTGTGCGGCGGATGGCGGCCGGCCCGAGATCCGGCCCGCCCTCCAAGCCGTGGTCCATGCTGCCCTGGCCGGCGCCGGAGCACTCCAGGATCGCCTCGGGCCTGAGGCCCACGTAGCCACGTGAGGGGTTCTGAGGAGCTACGGCCGGGCGCCCCGTACTCCCGGAGAGGTAGGCGCATTGCCGCCGGCCGTACGACGACCCCGGTCCCCTCCGCGCGGGAGCCTCGGAGCATCACCGAGAACCCACCGAGGAGTTGACCGAGATGCAGACCCTGGCTCACGGAGACGGCGGCCCCGGCCCCTGGATCCTGTTCTTCCCGCTGATCTGGGCGGCCGTGGCGTTCGGCGTCGTGACCGTCGTCCGCCGCACCGTCCGGCGCGGGCGCGGTGCCCCGTGGCGCGGGATGGACGGCCGTCCGACGGGCGACTCGCCGATCGCCGTGCTCGGCCGCCGCTTCGCCTCCGGCGAGATCGACGAGGACGAGTACTGGCGCCGACTCTCCGTCCTGGACGAGCAGTTCGGCCGCGCGGACAAGCGACGTGCGGTGTGAGGGACTCGAACGCCGCCCGAACGCCGCCCGGACGGTGCTAGGTACGCAGGGGACCTGCGCGGTCGGCGTCGGGGGTCCCGGGCGGTCGGCGTCGGGGCGTTGGGAGGGACGGCCTGCGCCGTCAGCGTCGGGAGGTGGCGTGCTCCCTCAGCGGCTCAGACGCCGGAGCGGCGGTCCGCGACGGAGACGTAGGCGGCCCGCACCGTCAGCGTCCGAGGCGTAGGGCCTGGAGCCGAGTCACAGGGGCAGGGGGCCCGGATCCGGGCCGGAAGCGCGAGGTCCTGGACCCGTGTCGCGGAGGTACCGGAAGGGGGGTCACCGCCCGGTCAGCCGGCAACGGCGGACCGGGCGGGAGCGTGTCGTGTCCTGCTCTCGTCGACCGCGAGCGGGCGGGCGGGCGCCTCAAGGGCCTTCTCGTACGGCGTGAGGCTGGGGACCGGGCGGGCCGGCGCCGGTGACGGCGCGGGAAGCGCGAACCAGACGACCTTGCCCGAGTCGCCGTCGGGTCGCACGCCCCAGCTGTCGGCGATCGCGGCCACCATCGCCAGGCCGCGTCCACTGGTGGCGGTGGGATCCGGCTCGCGCAGCTCCGGCAGGCGCGGGTCGTGGTCGTGCACCGAGACGGTGAGCCGGTCGAGCAGCAGTTCCATCTCCACGGTGCACGTCTTGTCCGGCTGAGCGTGCAGGTGGACGTTGGTCAACAGCTCCGTCACACCCAGGGACGCCCGGTCTATCAAGGGATCGAGGTGCCAGTAGCGCAACTGCGCCGATACTATTCTGCGGACCTGGCCGATCCGCGACGGCAGGGCTTGGAGCTCCACCGTGCAGTGCCTGCTTGGCTGGCTGATCACGGCTGCGACTCCCCGAATTGAGGTCCGGAAGAAGACGGAGATCGGATCCAGCAGGAGGGCTGGGCGTACCCGCCGCCTGCTGTGCGGCTGAGTACTCCGGCCGCTTGGTGCGGTACGGCTTCGTACGGGGGCCGCCCGCTGTCGTACCGGCGGGCTGGTTCTTCAGCGTGATCGCCGGTAAACCCAGAGTGATGTGAGACCAGCGTGACCCAACGGGTGACGTACCGCAACTCGCGCCCAGCACTAGCCGCCCCGCCCGGCCGCCCGGCGCACCGCCTCGATGAACCGCCGCGCCGGCGGCGGCCCCGGCTGCCCCGGCTGCCCCGGAGCGCGGTCGTGGTCGCCGAGGGTCAGCGAATAGCGGGTGCCGTTGAGGTCCGCCAAAGCCCGGTCCTCCGGCGCGAACCATGGTTTCGACGCGCGCACCGCCTGCACCGGCGCGCTGTCGATCACGCTGCCGTAACTGGTGAGCAGACGCAGTCTGCCGTCGCTGATCCGGACCTCCCCGGCCCGAGTGAGCGACCGCAGTCTCCTCCCGATCCGCACACCCGTCGCCGTGAACTCCGGCTCCGCCATGCCCTGCCCCCTCGTGCGTTCGGCTGTAACCGTTCCGGATCACGCGGGGCGCGATCCGGCGTTGCGCTGATCGAGTCCGGTCGTGGTCGAGTACCCGATTCCGCGCAGGCCGGTGCCCCGGTGACGCCAGGCTGCACCGACCGGCGTTCCTCGCGGTGAAGTCTGCCCGCACCCGGCTCCCGGCACCAGTGCGCACGGCGGGCTCGCGGCGGTCAACCGGCGCACTCGCGCGGATGCGCCCCACCGTTTTGCGCCGTTGCGCAAGGGATGCCTTTGACCTGCTCAAAGGCGCGTTTATGCAGGTGAGAAGGTGTGAGGGAGACGTTTATGATGCGAGGCGTCCGACCGTGTGAACCCGGCCTCGGCACACCCCGTTAAGGAGCCCGCCGTGAGCACCTCCCAGATCACCCGCCCCGGCGAGACGCTGGACGTCGACCGCAGCGACGCCGAGTACCGTACGTGGCTCAAAGAGGCCGTCCGCAAGGTGCAGGCCGACGCCAACCGCTCGGCCGACACCCACCTGCTGCGCTTCCCGCTGCCCGAGCACTGGGGCATCGACCTGTATCTCAAGGACGAGTCGACCCACCCCACCGGAAGCCTGAAGCACCGCCTCGCCCGCTCCCTGTTCCTGTACGGACTGTGCAACGGCTGGATCCGCCCGGGACACCCGGTGATCGAGGCGTCCAGCGGTTCGACGGCCGTCTCCGAGGCCTACTTCGCGGGGCTCATCGGCGTGCCCTTCATCGCGGTCATGCCGCGCACGACGAGCGCCGAGAAGTGCCGGCTCATCGAGTTCCACGGCGGGCAGTGCCACTTCGTGGACGACCCGCGGAAAATGTACGAGGCCTCGGCCGCGCTCGCGGCGGAGACCGGCGGCCACTACATGGACCAGTTCACCTACGCCGAACGGGCCACCGACTGGCGCGGCAACAACAACATCGCGGAATCCATCTTCCGTCAGCTGGAGCTGGAGCGGTTCCCCGAGCCCGCATGGATCGTCGCCACAGCCGGTACGGGCGGCACCTCGGCGACCATCGCCCGCTATGTGCACTACATGGGATACGACACCCGCGTCTGTGTCGCCGATCCGGAGAACTCGTGCTTCTTCGCGGGGTGGACGACGGGCGATCCGGATGTCACCTGTGAGAGCGGCTCCCGCATCGAGGGCGTCGGCCGGCCACGGATGGAACCCAGCTTTGTGCCCGGCGCCGTCGACCGGATGATGAAGGTCCCCGACGCCGCCGCCATCGCGGCCGTACGGGCCCTGGAAGGTGCCATCGGCCGCAAGGCGGGCGGCTCGACCGGCACCGGGCTGTGGAGCGCCCTGAAGATCGTCGCGCAGATGGTGGCCGAGGGGCGCACGGGCAGTGTGGTGACCTTGCTGTGCGACCCCGGCGATCGCTATCTCGACAAGTACTACTCGGACGCCTGGCTCGCCGAGCAGCGACTGGACATCGCGCCGTACTCGGCGGCGATCACTTCACTGCTGGCGACCGGGGTGTGGCCCGGCTGATCCCGGCGATCCCGGTCCGGCGCCTCGAGGCGAGCCTGCGGTCCAGGGCCGTCACCGCACATCTGAACGCGCGCCCGAGACCGCCGCGAGCCGGGTTCAGCAGAAACAGCAGGGTCCCGGACCCGTCGGCCGCGAAGGTCCACTGCACACGGGTGCCCGCGGGTGCCGGACGCCATACCTCCAGGAGCGCACGGAACCCGGGGGCGTTCGTCTCGTCGACCCGGTACGCGTACACCTCGGGCACCGCGGCCGTGACGACCGTCTCCCGGACCGGGTGCCGCCCGCGAGGCGCACCTCGCGCCCGGCGCCCCGTCGACCGGACGGGCCGAGGTCACCGCCGTGAACCACGCGCCCCAGCCCCAGAAGTCCTCCGCGAGGGCTCGGAAGACCTGCTCCGAGGGCGCCGCGAATCCCGGGCGAACACCAGCCGCACGCCGAGCGGTCCGCGTGAAGTCCACCGGGCGCAGACGGCGTGCCATGGACGACAACTTCCTCGGGGGACACCGGTACCCCGGACACAAGCGGGCCGGCACCGGGTCGGCGTCACATAGCTGGCGGGCCGTCAGATCTCTGTGCAGCCCTCGGTCTCCCCGGCCACCACCAGGCGCCGCAGATGCTCCGAGACCTCCGAGCGCGCCTCGGCCGGCAGCCCCGCGTCGGTCACCAGCGTGTCGACCTGATCCAGCGCGGCGAACGAACTCAGTCCCACCGTGCCCCACTTGGTGTGGTCGGCGACCACCACGACCCGCCGTGCGGACTGCACGAGCCGCCGGTTGGTCTCGGCCTCCGCGAGGTTCGGCGTCGACAGACCCGCCTCCACCGATATCCCGTGCACGCCGAGGAACAGCACATCGAAGTGGAGGGAGGCGATCGCCTGGTCGGCCACGGGCCCCACCAGCGAGTCGGACGGAGTGCGCACACCGCCGGTCAGCACGACGGTGGCGGCACCCTGTCGCGGGCCCGAGGTGCGCTGCGCGGAGTGGAAGACGTCCGCCACCCGCACGGAGTTGGTGACCACGGTCAGCTCGGGCACATCCACCAGATGGTGGGCCAGCGCGTATGTCGTCGTACCCCCCGACAGGGCGATCGCCGTGCCCGGCGTGACCAGCTCCGCCGCGGCCCGCGCGATGTCCTCCTTGGCCGTCAGTTCCAGACCCGACTTGGCCTCGAAACCCGGCTCGTGCGTGCTCGCCTCCACCACCGGCACCGCGCCGCCGTGCACCTTCTCCAGAACGCCCTGGCGGGCGAGCGCGTCGAGGTCGCGACGGATCGTCATGTCGGAGACACCGAGCTTGCGCGTCAGCTCGTTCACGCGGACACCGCCGCGCCGCCGCACCTCGTCCAGGATCAGGGCACGGCGCTGCTCCGCGAGGAGGTTCTGATTCTCGCTCACGTCCGCTCCGTCCTCCTTCATCCCGAACTCACCCGATCCCTGCCGAAAGGCCGTCCGCACAGGCTGCCACGAGGCCATTCTTCCGTCCCAGCGCCGGGGCGTCCCATCCTCGCACGGGCCGACACGGCAGGCGCCACCGCCCGCGCCCCGGACGGTCCCCGCGCCCTGCCCCGCACATCCCCGTCCGCCGCATCCGCGGCGTTCCCGTCCACTGTCCGTGGGCGTCACGCATATCGGGGAGATTCCGTGACGACGTGTGTGCGCCGCCGCGCGGGAGGAGATCCTCTGCCTGCGGACACACACCGTATGCGGCACGGGGGAAGTGCGGAACAGTGGAGCGTGCAGGCAGACACGAGGAGAACCGCGGCGCCGGCGGACAGGCGCCCGCGGAGGTCGCGACGGCCCTGGAACTCCGGGTCCACGGCGTCGGCGGCACCACGCCCGACGAGATGCTCGGCGACCCACGGACGGTCCGGATCACCGGCGACGACACGGCCGCCGTGTACCGGCGCGCCGACGACGCCGACGCGGAGCTCCACCCGGGGGACCGACGCGGCGACCCGGTCCCCGAGGCGTATGTCTGGTGCAACCTCACCTCGGGGAACGCCTCGCGGGCCCTGTGGCTGTTGCTGCTGCCGTTCATGGTGGCGAACCTGGCCCACTGGATGCGGCCCACGACGACGAACCGTCCACTGACCGTCCGTCTCTACGCGGTGATCGTGCGGCTCATCGGGCTCACCCTGACCGTGCTGCTGGTCGCCGCCGCCTGCGAGGTGGCCATGGACCTGGTCGCCTGGCAGTGCGCGGGCACCGCCGCGTGCGCCCGTCGCCACTCCTGGCTCGGTTTTCTCTCCCCAGCCGGCTCCGGAGCCGGCTGGTGGAGCCTGCCCGGACGACGCCTGGCCCTGGCGTCCTTGGCGCCCGCCGCGCTCACCGGCCTGCTCTGGTATCTGTCGCACCGCACCTGGGGTGCCTACGAGTCCCAGCAGCCGCTCCCTCGCCCGCCCGAGCCCGAAGAGGAACCCCACCGCCCCGCGCTCGGCCGCCCCGGGTTCTGGTACGGGCGCCGCCTCGTGGCCCGGCTCCGCGCCGCCCACACCGCCGCCGGCTTTCTCACCGTGGCCGCCGCGCTCACCGTCTCGGCCGCGCACGACGACCGCCGCCACGGCGCGGTCGCGCTGGAGTCACTCGGTCTGCTGCTGGAGGTCACCCTGGTCGCGGCCGGGGGGCTGGTGGTGGGCGTGGTGTGCCGACGGGGACGCACCGAGAACCGGCTCGACCGGCAACTCGACGGCGCGGTGGTGCGCCTGCTGCCCGCGGGCGCGCTCGCGCTGCTCGTCGCGGCCATGGTCTACGCGGGATGGTCGCGTCCCGGCCGCCGGTCGGAAGGACGGCTGCCGGGCGCCTCGGCGTTCGGCGCGCTGACGCTGACGCAGGGGCTTTTGGTCCTCGCGCTCGGCGTCGTCGCGCACCTCCTGTACCGCGCCCACCCCGACACCCGCACCGCGCTGCGCGGACTGGCCGGACCCTCCGTCGCGCTGCTGGCCTGTGCACTCGGCGGAGTGATGTCCGGCGGCGTGGCCCAGCGGGTCGCCGACTGGCTGGACGGCACGGGCCACTCGCCGGCCGGCCCGCCGGTCCTGCTCACCTGGCAGGCGTCCACCATCCCGCCGCTGCTGCTCGTCCTGCTGGGTCTGACCGTCCGGCTGGCCCGGCGCACCTGGCTGCTGCGGCGCGCCGAGGCGGCCGAGGTCGAGCTCGAGCACCCGGACGAGCCCACCGACACGGCCCGCACCCTGCGCATCGCGGGCACCCGCGCGATGGCCACCCTCACCGACCGGGCCCCGCTCGTCGTCGGGGTCACGTCCGCCATGACCCTGCTCCTCGGCGCGGCCGCCCTGGTGGGTTCCTTCGCCACCGACGACACGCCGGTCGGCGCCGCGCACGCCGCGCACCCCTTTGTCCGGGGAGCCGCCGAGACCGCGCAGACGCTGGGTTCCTGGCTGGTGGGCGTCGGCTTCCTCGTCTTCGTCACCTGGGGCCGCCGCGCCTACAAGGACGCCTCCGCGCGCCGCACCATCGGCATCCTGTGGGACGTCGGCACTTTCTGGCCGCGGGCCGCCCACCCCTTCGCCCCACCCTGCTACGCCGAGCGCGCGGTGCCCGACCTGACCTGGCGGATGGCCACCTGGACGCGGGGCACCGGCGGGCGGATCGTGCTGTCCGGCCACTCCCAGGGCAGCGTGCTGGCGGCTGCCGCGGCCTGGCAGCTGAACCCCTCCGTGCGTGGACGGGTGGGCCTGCTGACGTACGGCTCACCGCTCGAGCGGCTGTACGGGCGGTGGTTCCCGGCCTACTTCGGCCCGGCCGCCCTGAGCTCCCTGCATCGCGACGTCGACTGCTGGCGTAACCTCTACCGCCCCACCGACCCGATCGGCGGGCCGATTCGGCTGCCCGGTGACTGCGGTCCTCAGGTGGACCGCGCACCGCTCAGGGACCCGCTCGCCTACGGCCGCACCGCCCGTCATCCGCTGCCCGCACCGATTCTCGGGCACGGCGACTACCAGGCGGACCCGGCGTTCGCCGAGGAACGCGCACTGCTGCTGGCACGACTGCGGCCCGGACTCCCCCGACCGCGTCCCGCCCACGAACTCCCCGATCCGGGCGAGCCCGGACGTGCCGCTCCCGGACACGCCGCTGCGGGCCCGGACGACGAGGGGTACGGGGACGCCGCTCAGGGCAGTTCCGGCAGATCCTCCGGGTAGAGCAGGGTCAGGTCCTCCGTACTGGGCTCCGCCAACTGGGCGACCCGGCCCGCGTGCCGCTCCACCATCGCCTCGAAGGTCTGACGTGCGGTACGCCCGTTGCCGAACGTCGGTCCCTTGGGGATCGCCGAGAAGTACTTCAGCAGTGCCTCGGTGGTTCCAGGGCCCAGCCGGTACTCGTGCTCCTCGGCCTGCTGTTCCACGATCCGCAGCAGCTCCTCGGCCCCGTAGTCACCGAAGGTGATGGTCCGTGAGAAGCGGGATGCCACACCGGGGTTGACGGAGAGGAACCGCTCCATCTCGGCCGTGTAGCCCGCGACGATCACCACGACCGCCTCCCGATGGTCCTCCATCAGCTTCACCAGGGTGTCGATCGCCTCACGCCCGAAGTCCCGCCCGGAGTCCTCGGGGGACAGCGCGTACGCCTCGTCGATGAACAGCACACCGCCGCGCGCCCGGTCGAAGGCTTCCTGGGTACGGATGGCCGTGGAGCCGATGTGCTCGCCGACCAGGTCGACCCGGGACACCTCCACGAGATGGCCCTTCTCCAGCACACCGAGCGACGCCAGGATCTCGCCGTAGAGCCGGGCGACCGTCGTCTTGCCGGTGCCGGGGGAGCCCGTGAACACCAGATGCCGGCGGGCGGATGCCGCCTTCAGGCCTGCCTGCTGCCGGCGGCGCCCCACCTCGATCATGTCGGTGAGTGCGCGTACCTCGCGCTTGACGCTCTCCAGGCCCACCAGCGCGTCCAGTTCCCCGAGCACGGTCTTCGACGAGCGCGTCGGCTTCTCCGGTTCGGGAGCCACCGCGAGGAGGGGCTCCTGTTCGGTGGCGCGCTGGCCGGGAATCGCGCCGAGCAGACCGGCCGACTGCGTCGTCGGCTGCACGGCGGTCTCCTGGGCCACCACCGGCCGCATTCCTGCGCTCTCGTCGCTGGTGCAGTCCTCGACTACCGCGCCCCCGCCACCGGGTGCGCCGGGGCCGCCGTCAGCGAACTCGTAACCCCCGCGCGCGCAGCGCTCCGTGCGGCACTTCCGCAGCGTCGCACGACAGCCGTCGATCACATGGAAGCCGTAGCCACCGCTGCCAGTGACCCGGCAGTTCAGAAAGCTGCCCCGGCCGCCGGCGGACACGTAGAAGCCCGCCTCCGTCGGTGAGGTCACCGTGCAGCGCTCGATGGTGGGATCGGCGCCCTTGGTGACGATCACGCCCGTCTGGGTGCCGTCGATGGTGCAGCCCGACAGCGTGCCGCCGCTGCCGTGGTCCCGGAACCAGGCGCCCGTCGCCGCGTCCCGGATCCGGCAGTCGTCCAGCTGAGCGGTGGCGCCGTCGCTCACCGACACCGCGGTGTTGCGCACCTGGGTGAGGTCGCTGTCCACGACGTCCGCGCGTGAACCGCGGTCGAGGACGAACAGGGCGTCCGGCACGTCGTGCACCCGGCACGACTCGAGGACCGCGGTGGCGCCGTCGCTGACCCACACCGCCGGATAGTCGCCGGTGCTGTCGAAGATCTCGCACTGGTTGGCGTCCACGCGGGTGCCCGGGTCCCAGACCGACAGTCCGTTACGCCCGAACTGCCGCACCGTCGTGCGGGTGAGCGTGAGCACCGAACGGGAACGCAGGTCGATCGCGTTCTCCGGGATGTCGTGAATGCGGCAGTCGGCGAGCGTCAGCACCGCGTCGGTGTCCAGCGTGATGCCGTCAGCGGTGGTCCGGTGTACATCGCAGTCCGTCAGATGCGCCGTGGCCCGGCCCGTGACCTGCACTCCGGAGCCCCGGACCTCGTACACCTCGCAACCGACCGCTTCCAGCGCGGAATTCTCACCGGTCGCCGACAGACCGGCGCCCGAGGTGTGGTGCACCCGGCAGCGCTCCAGCCGCGGGTGCGCGCCGCCGCGGACCGCGACGCCGGACTGGGCGGCGGCCACGACCTCGCACTCCTCGAACACCCCGCCGCCGCCGTCGACGACGGCGATGCCGATACCGGCCGGGTTGTCGACCGTGCAGCGGCGGACCGTGGGCCGCGCGCCGCCGCGGACTTCGATGCCCGCCGCGGACCGCGTCATGATCCGCACATCCACCAGCTCCGGGGTGCCCCCTTCGACGAGGAGCGCGGGCGCGGCCGCGTCCTGGCCCTCGACATGCAGGTCCTGGACCACGGCGGAGGCCCGCACGGTCAACGGCACGCCGTCCACCGGCGCGATCCGCACGGAGCCGGGGGAGCCCTCGGGACCGCGCAGCGTCACCGCCCGCTGCACGACGAGGTTCTCCCGGTAGGTTCCGGGGGCGACGGTGAGGACGTCGCCGTCGCCCGCGGCCTCCAGGGCGGCGGCGAGCGATGCGTACTCACCCGTGCGGCGGCGCCACCGCGATGTGCCGGTGTGCGTCACCTGGACCGTGCCCTGTGCCATGGCGTTGCTGTGCCCCCACCTCTGCTCACGCGGGTTCTCGCGAAGATGCCGGACAGCCGAACAGCCCGGTCGGTCCACCGTAGCGTGCGCCGACGCGGCTGGTTGACCGGAGTCCGGGGGCCGTCAACTGCCCGTCCCCGTACGGCCCCAGTCCGGACCCGCCTTGTCCCATGCCTGGTCCCAGCGGGCGTACCGGCGCCGGACCATACGCCAGACGATCAGGCGGCGGCCACCCTCTATCAGCCCCACGGTCACCGCGGCCGCGCCGAAGCCGGCCAGCACGGCATGCGTTGTCGCGGTGGCCCTGTCCAGCGGGCTGGGCACCATGCGGCCGTGTTCGTCCGTCCAGAGGGCGAAGTGGTCGCCCCGGTGCGGGGAGCCGAGGTCGGCCAGGACCGTGCCGTGCCGAGTGGTGCCGTCGGGGCCGGTCCAGCCGGCGAGCACGCGGCTCTGTCTCCGCCGCGTCGCGGGGGATTCCGGATCCGACTCCACCGGGGAACGGTTGAGCCGCTTGATGACGGTGGCCTCCACCAAGTGGTGGGTGCGGTGCTGGTCCCGTACGGACCGCTGAAGGGAGTTCTGGGCGATTGTCCCGACCACGTCTCCCGCCAGCGGTGCGGCGACGAGCGACAGCACCAGGCCGACCAGCGCCAACCAGGCCTCGACGAGATCGGTGGTACGGCGCAGCGGATTGCGCCGCCAGCGCCACAGGCCGACGATTGCTCGCACCATCCCGCACCCCCCTTCCGCATCCGTCATAACCCCCGTACCCGCCCGTTCATATGCGGGACCGGTGAAGAGAGAGCCAGATCACCCCTCTTGTGCCTCACAGGTCCCTCATGAACGTCTCACACCCACTCAACGAGCGTGCGGGTTGTCCGGGTTCCCGCCTCCGGCGTGGCACGGACCCCGCTCCTCCTCGGTCGGACGGAGGTCTTCAGGAGTCGTCGGGCTGAGGGACGCGGGCGCGCGGGGAGTCGTCGGCCGAGGGAAGCGCCCGGGCGAGGCAGCCGGCCGGATGGGGGAGCCGTCGGGTGAGGATGGGGGAGCCGGCGGGCGGGGGAGCGGCCGGGTCGGGGCGTTCGGGCGCCCCCGGTTCACTCAAGGATCACGAACGCGGATCATGGACCGCTTCTTCCCCTCCTCCAAGCTGTGCTCCCACTGCGGCAGCCTCGCCGAGGCGATGCCGCTGCACGTCCGTGCCTGGACGTGTGACAGCTGTGGCACGGTCCATGACCGGGACGTGAACGCGGCGAAGCAGAAAACCCCACGGCGCGAGCCGTAGGGACCTCCTCGTACACGAGGGGGAGGAAGTCAACCGAGGATCACGACCGGATCGCCGACGTGGACCGTGCCGCGTGTCAGCGGCACCAGATTCTGGCCGAAGATCAGCCTGCCGCCGAAGCGCCGATGGCGGCCGAGGGTGCGCAGGGGCTCCTTGCCGCGTTCGGCGGTGGCCTGGTCCGTGGTCGTCACGACACAGCGCCCGCACATCTTGGCCACCCGGAATTCGACCTCGCCGATGGCGATCCGCTCCCAGTCGTCCTCCGCCCAGGGCGCCGAGCCGGATACGACGACGTTCGGCCGGAACCGGTTCATGGGCAGCGGGCCCTCGTCCGGGTGATCACCTTGTGCGATCAGGGAGTTCAGGGCGTTCAGGGAGGCGAGGTTGGTCAGCAGCAGCGGATAGCCGTCGGCCAGGCTGACGGTCTCGCCCGGGCGCCCGTACGGCGGATCGTCGATCGGGCGGCGATGTGCGGGGTCGTCGAGGTGGACGAGGGTCACATGCTCACCGAGGTAGGTGCTGAACCACTCGCCGGCCCCGGGCGCGGCCGGAACCGTTTCGAACTTCTCTCGCGCCCACTTCGCGGTCGTCGTGCAGACCGGTTCGGGCACGGGCACGCTCAGCGGCTCCAGGCCGGAGGCGGACACCCGGATACCGCCGCCGGGAAGGAGCTCGGCGGCGGCCAGAGCGAGGCGTGGCTGCTCGCGTTGGGTCACGACCTTGCCCGCCTCGTCGATCAGAGCCCAGCGCCGGTCCCCGGACAGCCCCCATGGCTCCACCACGGCCTCGCGAAGCTCCTGGCCCCGCAGTGCCTTGACCGGGTGGACGTGAATCGAGTGCAGCGCTGGCGTCGACATGAGGCCATCGTGCCATCGTGCAACGACGGCCTCACGTCACGAGACGGATCAGTATCCGCGGTAGTGCTGGCCGTTGTTGTACGGATCCTGGTACGGCGTCGGGGCCGGGCGCGGGGCTGCGGGGCGCATCGCCTCGTAGCCGGTGCCGGTGGCCATCGGGCGCGGCTGCTGCATCTGCTGGGGGCCCGGGTAGCCGCGCGGACCCGCCTGCTGCGGGATGTACGCGGTCGGGGCCTGCTGCAGGTGGGCCTGCTGCAGGTGGGCGGGCTGCGGTGCCTGGGGGTAGCCGTAGGCCGGGGCCTGGTGGGACGGTCCGGCCGGCAGCGCGGGGAGCGCCGACGGCAGTGCGGGCAAGTTGCTGCCCGGCGTCTCGTAAGCGGAGGGGACCCGGATCGGAGCGATCTGCGGGGTGCCCCGCTCGGCGACGAGCTTGTCGTAGATCGGAGTGTCCGGGAAGGGCGACGCGGAGTAGTAACCGCCGCCATAGGTGGAGCGGGGGGAGGTCATGGCACATAAGTTAAGCCCACGATGTGCTGGTTGGGGAGACCGATAAGAGGGTTGTTTTCCGTGCCCGGGGTGACGCGGGATCCCCAATGCGAGCGAAGTTGGCAAAAAAGGGCAGCAAACGGCGTTTGGATCGTGTAAAGGCCGAGTTGAGCGCGGGTTACCGGCGGTTGAGCATCGGTCTTCGGTGCGGGTCGTGGGCGTTCGGTGCCCGGGAGAATAGGTTGGCGGGACGATGCGGGAGACCGACCGGATCTCTTGCAGGCGGACCGAAACGTGATGGGGGCGGACATGCCAATGCCGAAAGGATCGAACCTTCAGGTGCCGACGACGGCCCTGCGCGTCGAGTTGGGCCGGCGTTCCGGGCCGGGCATCCCCGACGCGGACGCCTCGGCGCTCCTGCTGGTGTCCGGGAAGGTCCGCACCGACGCCGATTTCGTCTTCTACAACCAGCCGGCCCACTTCTCCGGCGCGGTGCGCCACGAGGGCAAGCGGGACCTGGGCGGCCGGGTGATCGACTCTCTCCTCGTCGACCTCGCGCGCGTGGAGCCCGCGATCGAGACCGTGGTGCTCGTCGCCTCCGCCGACGGCGGAACGTTCGGGCAGGTCCCCGGCCTGTACATCCGGGTGCTCGACGCCCGCCAAGGTACGGAGCTGGCGCGCTTCGACCCCGCCGCGACCGTCGAAACCGCGTTGGTCCTGGGGGAGTTCTACCGTCGTCAGGGCGCCTGGAAGTTCCGGGCGGTCGGACAGGGATACAGCAGCGGACTCGAGGGCCTGGCCACCGACTACGGGATCACGGTCGACGAGCCCCAGCACGCTCCGCCCCCGTCCGCCACCGGCGTCGGCCGGCCGGACGCCCCGACCAGTCCGCCGCCCACCTTGCCCGCGCCCGCCGCACCGCCGGTGGCCGCTGACGTCCCGCCCGTGGCGCCGCCCTCCCCGTCGGCGGCCGCCCCGGCTTCTTCGGGTGCCCGCGGTGCGCCGTTCCCGCCCCAGGACCCGCCGTCCGCCCCTTCGGCCCCGGTCCGCCTCACCAAGGTAATGCTCACCAAGCAGGCCCCGTCGGTCTCCCTGACCAAGCAGGGCGGCACCTCCGGCGCCCTGCGGGTGAACCTCAACTGGCAGACGCGCAAGCAGTTCTCGGGACGGAGCGGCAAGCGCGGCCGGGCGGTGGCCCTGCACAGAGACCTGGATCTGGATCTGTGCGCGCTCTACGAGCTGTCCGACGGCAGCAAGGGGGTCGTCCAGGCACTGGGCAACGCCTTCGGGGCGCTGCACCGGCCGCCGTACATCCACCTCGACGGCGACGACCGCACCGGCTCCGTGGAAACCGGCGAGAACCTCACCGTCAACCTCGACCACAAGCGGAGTTTCCGGCGCATTCTCATCTTCGTCACCATCTACGAAGGCGCCCGTTCCTTCGCCGACCTGCACGCCACGGTCACGCTCCGCCCGCAGCACGGCGCACCCATCGAGTTCTCCCTGGACGAGTGCACGGTGCCCTCGACCGTGTGCGCGCTCGCCCTCATCACGAACACCGGCGGCGACCTGGTCGTCCAGCGCGAGGCCCGCTATCTGGTCCCCGAGCGGGGCGTGAGCCCCCAGCGCACGATCGACCGCGCCTACGGTTGGGGCATGAACTGGACTCCTGGCA
Organism: Streptomyces sp. NPDC047079; assembly: GCF_040643755.1. Classification (NCBI taxonomy): domain Bacteria; kingdom Bacillati; phylum Actinomycetota; class Actinomycetes; order Kitasatosporales; family Streptomycetaceae; genus Streptomyces; species Streptomyces sp. NPDC047079. Next base: position 117,535 of record NZ_JBEYUZ010000014.1, on the reverse strand, counting down.
GGAAGTGAGCGACCCTCCCGCCCGGGCGAGCGGCCCCCCCCGTGCCGACGAGCCGCCCGCTCACTGTTCCTCGAGCGCCGCGTCGGGACGGGCATAGGTGCGGCCCTTCCACGCCGCGCCGCGCCCCCGGTAGTGCTGCACCGCCGAATCGACCGTCATCAGCAGGTACAGAAGGGCGGTGACCGGCAGCAGCACCCCGAGCCACAGCGGCTGGCGGTAGTAACGCAGCATCGGGATGTACGTCGCCGTCATCACCAGTTTGGCGAGCCCGCCGACCACCATCGCCGCCAGGTCGCCGTTGACCACTCCCATGATGAGCGCAAGGGACGGCACGAGGTAGACGACGGTGAGTCCCAGCACGGTTCCGACGAGCAGCAGCGGACTGTGCCGCAGCTGCGCGTAGGCACTGCGCGAGACCATCCGCCACAGGTCGTGCAGCCGCGGGTACGGACGCACGCTGTCGACCCGGTCGGCCAGCCCCAGCCAGATGTGGCCGCCGCTTGCCTTGACCGCCCGAGCGAGCGCCACGTCGTCGATCACGGCCTGCCGGATGGCCTCGGGAATCCGCGCGCGCTCGGCCGCCTCCGTACGCAGCAGCACGCAGCCGCCCGCGGCGGCCGCCGTCCGCGATCCCTGTACCGCGATCCACCGGAAGGGGTACAGCTGCGCGAAGAAGTACACGAAGGCGGGCACGACCAGCCGTTCCCAGACGCTGTCGACCCGCAACCGAGCCATCTGCGAGACCAGATCGAAACCGCCGGTGCGCGCCGCCGCCACCAACTCGCGCAGACTGTCGGGCGCGTGCGCGATGTCGGCGTCCGTCAGGAGGAGGTACTCGGGGGCACGCGTGCGTGCGAGGGCGATTCCGTGCCGCACGGCCCACAGCTTGCCCGTCCACCCCGCGGGAGGTTCACCGGGGGAGTCGACGGCGAGCGGCAGCCCGCCGTACCGCTCGGCCAGCGTGCGGGCCAGCTCTCCGGTGCCGTCCGAGCTGCCGTCATCGATCAGGATGACCTCGGCCTGTCCGGGATAGTCCTGCCTCAGCAATGACGGAAGGCTGCGGGGCAGGACCGCTGCCTCGTCCCGCGCCGGTACGACGACACAGACGGACGGCCACGACTCCGGCTCCCGGCGCGGCGGCAACCGCAAATCCGTACGCCAGAAGAAGCCCTGGCCGAGCAGCAGCCACAACCAGGAGGCCAGTGATACGACGGCGATCCACGCAAGGGCAGTCACCCGTCGCAGTCTGCCCCACGGGGCGGTCCAACGCGGCCCATCGTCTATGGTTGCCGGGTGAAGATCGCGCTGATGGACTCCGGAATCGGACTGCTGCCGGCCGCCGCGGCGGTCCGGCGTCTGCGGCCTGACGCAGATCTCGTGCTCTCGCTGGACCCCGAGGGAATGCCCTGGGGGCCCCGTACGCCCGAGGACGTCACCCAACGGGCCCTGGCCGTCGCCGAGGCCGCCGCCGCCCACCGGCCCGAGGCCTTGATCGTCGGCTGCAACACGGCATCCGTGCACGCCCTGCCCGCCCTGCGCGTCCTCCTCGAACCGGGCCTGCCGGTCATCGGCACGGTCCCGGCGATCAAGCCGGCCGCGGCGGGCGGCGGACCGGTCGCCATCTGGGCGACGCCCGCCACCACCGGCAGCCCCTACCAGCGCGGTCTGATCCGGGAGTTCGCGGGCGGGGTCGAGGTCGCCGAGGTCCCGTGTCCCGGGCTCGCGGACGCCGTGGAAAAGGCTGACGACACGGCGATCGACGCGGCCATCGCCGCAGCCGCTGCGCGCACACCGGCCGATGTGACGACCCTGGTCCTGGGCTGCACTCACTACGAACTGGTCGCCGACCGGATCCGCGCCGCCGTGCAGCAGCCGGACCGGCCGCCGCTCGTTCTGCACGGTTCCGCCGGCGCCGTCGCCGCACAGGCGCTGCGCCGCATCGGTGCGGACGTGGCCCCGCAGGCCACCGCCGGCGCCGGCGTGACGGTACTGCTCAGCGGCCGCGAAGGCGCCCTTCCGGCGGCGGCGCTGGCGTACGACGAGGGCAAGCTCCTGCAGGCGGTCAGCACGGCCCGGTGAGGACGGGGCCCGAGCCAGGTCGAGCCCCGGCCGTCACCCGCACCGGTGACGCTGCGCAACACCATGCCCGCGTACCGAAACATGGGTACTCTCGAGGGCATGAGGGACCACCTCGACGGTGACAGGGCCCCGCAGCCCGAGGTCTGGACCGGACGCGCTACGAACCGTGCCCAGTGGCTCGCCGCGCTCGGCGGTGCCGCCTGCATGGCGCTCGGTATCCAGCTCGCCGTCGACTCCGCCTGGTCGTCCGGCATCGTCCCACTGGTCATGTCCGTCGTGGGCTGTATCGCGGCCGGTCTGCTGGTCCTCTTCGGCACGCTCGCGTTCGTGCATGTAGCCGTGAAGGTCGACAAGGAGTGTCTCGAGGTGCGCTGCGGCCACATCGGTGTGCCGCGTCGCCGTATCCCGCTCTCGCTCGTCGCCGGAGCCGAGTTCGTCCCCCGGGTCACTCCACGCCAGTGGGGCGGCTGGGGCTACCGCTGGCGGCCCGAGAAGGGCACGGCCGTCGTCGTACGGCGTGGTGAGGGCGTCGTTCTGAGGCTGTGGGACGGCCACACCTTCACGATCACCGTCGACAACGCCGAGTCCGCGGTACGGGTCATCCGGGATCGGCTCCAGCCGAGCCTGCCGGGCGCCACGCACTGATTGGAACCCGGGTCTCTCCCATCAGGGCGGCCCGCTCCCCTCGGGCGCCCGTCCGGCCCCCTCGCCGTCCCCGAGCGGGCGCGCCGTCGCGATCCCGGCCAGCAGGCCCGCGCCCACCGTCACCGTGGTGAAGCTCAGCGCGTCGCCCACCGATGCGATGACCGCCAGCGCCGTCAGCGCCGCGCCGGCCGTAAGGGCGACCGGCGTGGGCCGCCGTGTGCGCCACAGGGCGTAAAGGAACCAGCAGAAGACCGCCGTGAGAAGTGCCAGCCCGATCAGGCCCTGCTCCGCGGCCTGCTGAAGGGACGCGGAATGGGGCCTGGCGTCGGGCAGGGCCGACTGCGTGGCCACCGGGCTCAGTTCGCCGAAGCGTCCGGGTCCCGCACCGAGTACCGGATGCTCGCGGGTCAGGGTCAGCGCGTCGTGCCAGAGCAGGACTCGGTGCCCGCCGAGTTGGTCCTCCGGGAGGGCCGAGGGGGCGCCGGGCGTGACGTTCCCGGCCATCGCCCAGGTCGCCGCGGTCACCAGCGCGGCCACGAGAGCGAAGGCGGTCAGCACCGCGGCGCGACGTCGTGTCCGGTCCGCGGCGAGCGAGTACAGCAGTACACCGATGGACGCCACGAGGCCCGGCGCCGAGTCCAGCGCCGCCGCCACCCCAGCGATCCCGGCGACCGACGCACGCAGCGCGAACCGTGGCGCCGCGTGCCGGGCCGCCCACGCGGCACAGCACGCCGCTCCCGAGGAGAGCGTCAGCAGCGCGGCGAGCGCACCGCCGTGTCCAAGTGGTACGAGGGGCTGCGGGCCCGGCACCGCGTACGGTGCGGCGACCGCGAGCCCGACTCCGGAGAGGGCGCCCACAGCGGGTGCGGTCACCGGCAGCAGAGCCCCGAGGATGCGCCCCGAGGAGTAGCCGGCAGCGACGGCCAGCACCGCGAGCAGGACGCCCTCGGGCCGCCCGCCGTGTGCGGCGGCCGTGACCAGCGACCAACCCGCGCACGCACCGAGAAGGAGGACGCCCGTCGCGTCCGAAACGTTTCGTCTCTCGTCTTCCGCGTCCGCGGCCCCGGCCGCGGACTCCGTCCCCGTGGATCCCACCCCGCCCCCCTGTGACGGGCCCCACGTCCCGGCCGTGTCCAGCCGCACGTCAGAGGCTCGCGCACACCATAACGGGTGATGCGCCGGTTTGTGGACGAGTTGCGCAGGAACGTTGCGGCAGGAGGGTGGAATAAATAGGCATAAATATGGGCGGAAGGGGTGGAGTGCTGAGTGGGCCGAGCTGTCCGGGGTTTGGTCACGCACCGTAGACTCCCCGGGTGACCGTCACCGCAACTCCCGTGGGCGAGCCGGAACAGCTCGGACCCCAGGCCGCACCCCGTGGTGCGCGCCGGGCACAGCGCCTCCTTCCGGCCGCAGCAGCCGTGCTCTCCGGAGTGCTGCTCTACGTCAGCTTTCCGCCCCGGAGCCTGTGGTGGCTGGCCCTTTTGGCCTTCGCCGTGTTCGGCTGGGCCCTGCGCGACCGCACCTGGAAGGCGGGCCTCGGCCTCGGCTACCTGTTCGGCCTCGGTTTCCTGCTGCCGCTGCTCGTGTGGACCGGCGTCGAGGTCGGTTCCGGCCCCTGGCTGGCGCTCGCCGCGGTGGAAGCCGTCTTCGTCGCACTCGTCGGCGCGGGCACCGCGCTGGTCTCCCGGCTCCCTGCCTGGCCGGTGTGGGCGGCCGCCCTGTGGATCGCGGGAGAGGCGGCACGCGCGCGCGTGCCCTTCGGCGGCTTCCCCTGGGGCAAGATCGCCTTCGGCCAGGCGGACGGTGTCTTCCTGCCGCTCGCGGCGGTGGGCGGCACCCCCGTGCTCGGCTTCGCCGTCGTGCTGTGCGGTTTCGGTCTCCACGAGATCGTGCGTGTCCTCATGGACGGACGGCGCAACGCCGGTGCCCTGCGGCGCGGGGCTGCCCTTGCGGCCCTGCTGAGCGTCGCGGCTCCCGTGGTCGGCGCCGTCGCGGCGCGCTCCCTGGTCAGTGACAAGGCCGAGAACGGCACCGCGACCGTCGCCGTCATCCAGGGCAACGTGCCGCGCTCGGGGCTCGAGTTCAACGCCCAGCGGCGAGCCGTTCTCGACTACCACGTGCGCGAGACCGAGCGACTGGCCGAGAAGGTCAGGTCGGGCCGGGCTCCGCGGCCCGACCTGGTGCTGTGGCCCGAGAACTCCTCCGACATCGACCCCTTCGCCAACGCCGATGCGGCAGCGGTTATCAGCGGCGCTGTCAGGGCGATCGGCGCGCCCGTCTCGGTGGGCGGTGTCGTCGAGCGGGACGGCAAGCTCTACAACGAGCAGATCCTGTGGGACCCGTACAAGGGCCCGGTCGACGCCTACGACAAGCGGCAGATCCAGCCGTTCGGCGAATACCTCCCGCTGCGCCCGCTGCTCGGCGCCATCAACGAGAACTGGACGGCGATGGTGCGCCAGGACTTCAGCCAGGGACACAAGCCGGGCGTGTTCACCATGGCGGACGCCAAGGTCGGGCTGGTCACCTGCTACGAGGCCGCCTTCGACTGGACGGTGCGCTCCACCGTCACGGACGGCGCCCAGCTGATCTCGGTGCCCAGCAACAACGCGACCTTCGACCGCAGCGAGATGACCTACCAGCAACTCGCCATGTCCCGGGTGCGCGCGGTCGAGCACAGCCGGACCGTCACCGTCCCGGTGACCAGCGGCGTCAGCGCGATCATCATGCCGGACGGGAGGATCACCCGGCGGACCGGGATGTTCGTGGCCGACTCGCTCGTCCAGAAGGTGCCGCTGCGTTCCTCCGAGACCCCCGCCACGCGACTCGGCGCGCTTCCCGAGGCGGTGCTCGTCCTCGTCGCGGTCGGCGGTCTCGGCTGGGCGGTGGCTTCCGCGGCGCGCCGTCGCCACCGCGCTGTCCAGGACGTCCGTCTTCAGGGCCCGGAGGTCTCGGAACCGGCCCGATAGGGTCCCTCCATGGCTACTCCCGAATTCATCAGGACCATCCGCGCCTCCGCGGGCCATCAGTTGCTCTGGCTCCCCGGCGTCACCGCCGTGGTCTTCGACGACGACGGCAGGGTCCTGCTGGGGCGCCGGGCCGACAACGGGAAGTGGTCGGTGATCGGCGGCATACCGGAGCCCGGAGAACAGCCCGCCGCCTGCGCCGTGCGCGAGGTGTACGAGGAGACGGCCGTGCGGTGTGTCGCCGAGCGGGTCGTCCTCGTCCAGGCGCTGGCCCCGGTGACGTACGCGAACGGCGACCGGTGCCAGTACATGGACATCGCGTTCCGCTGCCGCGCCGTCGGCGGCGAGGCTCGTGTCAATGACGACGAGTCGCTGGAGGTGGGCTGGTTCGCGGTGGACGCGCTACCGGACCTGAACGAGTTCGCCCTGCTGCGGATCAAGCAGGCACTGTCGGATGCACCCACATGGTTCGACCCCACTAGTCTCCTATGAGATATGGGTGCTGACCATATGCGGCATGGGTGGGGTGCTGCCTAGGGTTGGCACATGACCGAGCCCCGCCCCCTGTCGGCCTCCCACGCTCCCTCGCTCGACCTCGGCGGACGCACCGCCCTCGTCACCGGTGCCGCCAGCGGCATCGGCCGCGCCTGCGCGCTGCGGCTGGCGGCCGCCGGGGCCAAGGTGAGAGCGGTCGACCGGGACACCGCCGGCCTCGACTCCCTCACCGGCATGGCCGACGGCCTGCACGGCGCCATCGAGCCGCACGTCCTCGACCTCACCGACCTCGACGCGGCCGAACTCGCCGCAGCGGGCACCGATGTCCTGGTCAACAACGCCGGACTCCAACTGGTACGGCCCCTGGAGGACTTCCCGCCCGACGTCTTCCACACCGTCCTCACCGTGATGCTCGAGGCGCCCTTCCGGCTCATCCGCGGCGCACTGCCCCACATGTACGGCCAAAGCTGGGGCCGTATCGTCAACGTGTCGTCGGTCCACGGGCTGCGCGCCTCGGCCTTCAAGTCGGCCTACGTCGCCGCCAAGCACGGGCTCGAAGGGCTCTCGAAGACCGCGGCCCTCGAAGGCGCCCCCCACGGCGTCACGTCGAACTGTGTGAACCCGGCGTATGTACGCACGCCGCTCGTGGAGAAACAGCTCACGGACCAGGCGAGGGCGCACGGAATCCCCGAGGAGCGCGTGCTGTCCGAGGTGCTGCTCCAGGACACGGCCGTCAAGCGGCTCATCGAACCGGAGGAGGTCGCCGAGGCGGTGGCCTATCTCTGCAGCCCACAGGCCTCCTTCATCACCGGTAGCTCGCTGGTTCTCGACGGCGGCTGGACGGCACACTGAGCGGGAACATGCCAGGAGTTGTCCACAGAGCTGGTGGACCCGGCCCTGTGGTGGGCCATCCTGGGGGCATGGCACGCGATCACGTACAGTCCGCGGCACGCCCCGGCACCTCTGCCGAGGCCCCGTTCCTGGAGCTCCTGGCCCGGGACGCGTCGGCCGACGCCTACGAGCAGCCGGTGCTGCTCGCCCGCGCCGAGGGCCTGCCGCCCGAGCGCATCGACGCGCTGGAACAGGCGAAGCGGCTCGCGCTGCGCGTGCGTACGGAGATGGAGGGCAGACGCCGCCGGGAGGCGGAGCTGTCCGCGCTCTTCGAGACCGCCCACGACCTGGCGGGGCTGCGTGACCTCGACGCAGTCCTCCAGGCGATCGTCCAGCGCGCCAGGTCGCTGCTGAGCACCGACGTCGCCTATCTGACCCTGCACGACGAGGCCGCCGGTGACACGTATATGAGGGTCACCGAGGGATCGGTCGCCGCGCGGTTCCAGCAGCTGCGCCTCGGCATGGGCGAGGGGCTCGGCGGACTCGTCGCCCAGACCGCCCGCCCCTATGTGACGCCCGACTACTTCCAGGACGGCCGCTTCCAGCACACAGGGACGATCGACTCCGGCGTCCGCGACGAAGGGCTCGTCGCGATCCTCGGCGTGCCCCTGATGATCGGGCCGCAGGTCATCGGGGTGTTGTTCGCCGCCGATCGGCGCGCCCGTGTCTTCGAGCGGGAGGAGATCGCTCTCCTCGGCTCGTTCGCCGCGCTGGCCGCCGCCGCCATCGACACCGCGAACCTGCTCACCGAGACCCGTTCGGCCCTCGACCGGCTGGCGAGCGCCAACGAGATCATCCGTGACGGCAGCGCCGTCATCGAGCGGGCCTCCGAGGTGCACGACCGGCTCGCCGAACTCGTCCTGCGCGGCGGGGGCGTCCACGACGTGGCAGCGGCGGTCTCCCAAGTCCTCGACGGCACGGTGGAGTTCGCCGAGGCGGACGCCGCGCCCGACGCGGCCCTGGAGGCGTCCCGCGCCGAGGGCCATGCCGTGCGGCACGGGGACGACTGGGTCGCCGCCGTAGCCGCCGGCGGCGAACTGCTCGGCGCCCTGGTGCTGCGCGGCCATCCGCGGCTCGACCCCGTCGACCAGCGCACCCTCGAGCGCGCCGCGATGGTCACGTCCCTGCTGCTGCTCGCCCGCCGCTCGGCGGCGGAGGCCGAACAACGCGTCCGCGGCGAGCTGCTGGACGATCTCCTCGACGTCCGTGACCGCGACCCCCGGGTCCTGCGCGAGCGTGCCGCGCGGCTGCGTGCCGATCTCGACGCCACGCATGTCGTGCTCGCCGCCCGCCTCGACGGCACGGCGGCCGACGCCGACCAGGATGCGGCCGCCCGCCGTCGACTGGGGTCCGCCGCGTCCCACCTCGCGGCCACCCGTCACGGACTCGCAGCCATCCGTGACGGAGGTACGGTCCTGCTGCTGCCCCTGGAGCGCGGCGGCACCGCGACGCACCTCGCCCGCCGCACCGCCCGCCAGCTGGGCACCGCCGTCCATGAGGCGGTCACCGTCGGCGCCTCCGCACCCATCGAGAACCTCGCCACCCGCCCGGACAGGGTGGCCGCGGCCTATAGGGAGGCGCAGCGCTGTCTGGAGGCCCTGCGCCTGCTGGGGCGGGCGGGCGACGGCGCCGCGGCCGAGGACTTCGGATTCCTCGGACTGCTGCTCGCCGGAGACAGAGACATCTCCGGGTACGTCGAGCGCACGATCGGCCAGGTCGTCGCCTACGACGAACGGCGCGGCACCGATCTCGTCCGCACCCTCGACGCCTACTTCGACTCCGGGATGAGCCCGGCCCGCACCAAGGACCGGCTGCACGTCCATGTGAACACGGTGGCACAGCGCCTGGAGCGGGTGAGCCGGCTCCTCGGCGACGACTGGCAGAGCCCGGCTCGCGCCCTGGAGATACAACTGGCCCTGAGGCTGCACCGGTTGGCGTCGCTGCCCGGTCGCTGACCCCCAGCCGCGCCGACGGCCGGCACCCCCGGCGCACCGGACGCCGAACCGATCACACGAAGCCGAACCGGACGCACACCGGTCCCGCACGCCGCGACGCACGGGACCGGTGGGAGGGGCCGGGGATCAGGCGGTACGGGCGTTCGCCGGCCGGGTCCCCGCGGACTCGAGGTCCGCCGGGTCGTCGACCCGGGTCAGATCACGATCGCGAGTCTCTTTCGCGACGCCCACCGCGACCAGCGTCACCACGACCGCCGCGATCACATACAGGGCGATCGGCGTCGAACTGCCGTAGTCCGACAGCAGCGCGGTGGCGATGAGCGGGGCCGGGGCGCCGGCCGCGACGGAGGCGAACTGCGCGCCGATGGAGGCTCCCGAGTACCGCATGCGGGTGGCGAACATCTCGGAGAAGAAGGCCGCCTGCGGTGCGTACATCGCCCCGTGCAGCACCAGACCGACGGTCACGGCGAGAAGGAGGTTGCCGAAGCCGCCGGTGTCGATGAGCGAGAAGAACGGGAACATCCACAGGCCGACCCCCGCCGCACCCAGCAGGTAGACGGGCCGACGGCCGATCCTGTCCGACAGCGCGCCCCACGCCGGGATGACGGCGAAGTGCACGGCGGAGGCGATGAGCACGGCGTTCAGGGCCGTCTGCTTGGACACCCCGGCCGAGGTCGTGGCATAGACGAGGATGAAGGCGGTGATCACGTAGTAGCTGATGTTCTCCGCCATCCGCGCGCCCATCGCGACCAGCACGTCCCGCCAGTGGTGACGCAGGACGGACACCAGCGGCAGCTTCTCCGCATCGGTGTCCACGGCCGCCTTCCGGGCCTCGGCCTGTGCCAACGCCTGCTGGAAGACGGGCGATTCACCGACCGTCAGACGAATCCACAGACCGACGATCACCAGCACCCCGGACAGGAGGAACGGTATGCGCCACCCCCAGGTCCCGAAGGCGCTGTCGGAGAGCACGGCGGTCAGAAGGGACAGCACTCCCGTGGCGAGGAGCTGCCCGGCCGGCGCGCCGGTCTGCGGCCAGGAGGCCCAGAAGCCGCGCCGCCGCGCGTCGCCGTGCTCCGAGACGAGCAGCACGGCCCCGCCCCACTCGCCGCCGAGCGCGAACCCCTGTACCAGCCGAAGCGTGGTGAGCAGTACGGGGGCGGCGGTACCGACCGTCGCATGCGTCGGCAGCAGACCGATGGCGAAGGTCGCCCCGCCCATCAACAGCAGGCTCAGCACCAGCAGCTTCTTGCGCCCGAGCCGGTCGCCGTAGTGCCCGAACACCAGAGCACCGATCGGACGGGCGGCAAACCCCACCGCGTACGTCAGGAACGACAGGAGGGTGCCGACCAGCGGGTCGGAGTCAGGGAAGAACAGCTTGTTGAAGACGAGCGCGGCGGCGGATCCGTACAAGAAGAAGTCGTACCACTCGATGGTGGTGCCGATGAGGCTGGCTGCGACGATGCGTGGGAGCTTCGCCGGTGTCGGGGGAGCGGATGCTGCGGAGGCCATGTGCGCCACTTCCTCGTGTGCGGTGGGGACGGATACGTGTCGGCACACCGTAGAAACATGCAGGTCAGGCGCACATGTGGCGGGACAACATAGTTCAGGGGTCGGCTGTGCGTGCGGCCACCACCCACGCCCGCTCAAGGAAGGGTGGCTGGGCCGCTTCAAGCGGCGGAAACGAGTGCCGTCCGAGAGGCGCATTTCAGGGTGATTGACGGTGCCGTGCTGGCTCCCGTGCCGACTTGCTGCTGACCACGCTCCTCACGGTCCCTGCGCCCAGTGCTTCGGCGGCGGCGCGCAGCGCAGGTGTGAGGGGCACGCCCTTCATTGCCTGCGCCGTCTCTCATGGCGTCTTTCGACGGCATGGGGCCGGGCCGGGACGCACGGTGGATGAGGGATGCCGCCTGTCCACGACGGTGCTGTCGATTGATCACGACGGCCGAGTGGGTCAGCCGTTTTCTTCCTGCTCGTCGCCGTCGGGAAGTGCTGATGGGCCGCCGGTGTCCCGCGCGGTTCTCGCCACCAGCTCGGCAAGTCGCCTGCAGGCCCGTTCGATCTCTGCCTGGGTCTGGTTTCGCTCGGTGATGGCTGCGGCGAGCAGCAGCGCGGTCAGCGCGGCAGCGCCGTTGAATGCCTGTACTGAGATCATCTTGGTGAGCAGACTATGACCGGCGAATGGGCCTGTCCCGCGGGTGGCGGCAACGATCACAAAGGTGGAGACGACCAGCGCGCAGGGCGCGGCTCCGGCGTGCTGGAAGCGGAAGGCCGCCCAGGTCAGCAGCGGGAAGGCAAGGAAGGTCAGCGGCACGGGGGCGGTTTCGAGGAGCGCTACGCCGACGGTGGCCGCCACAAGCAGCGATCCCTCCCCCCACCGGGATGGTGGTGTGCCCTTCCAGCGCGCCGAGCGGAGTACGAGCAGCACCGGCGTGACCAGCAGAACACCCATCGCGTCGCCGGTCCACCAGACCCACCATGTAGGCCAGAACCCGCCGGCGGGCAGAGCATGAGCGAGTCGCAGGGTGCTGCTGCCCACCGTCGCGCTGATGAGCATGCCGGCGAACGCGCCGAGGAAGTCCAGCGCGAGTGCGTCCTGGAAGCGGTTCATCTGGGTGCGGAACCCGGCACGGCGAAGGAGGGCGTAGGAGCACAGGGGTGCGAGGGTGTTGCCTGCCGTGATCGCGAGCACGGCGGTGGTCGATGGCCCGAGTGGGATGTTGACCAGGAAGGCACCGAGAGCGATCCCGGGCCAGACGTGCGGGCCCATCAGGAGCAGGCCGGCCAGCGCGATGCCCGTCGGGGGCCACAACGGTGTGACCTGGCCGCGCACGAGCTGCTGGAGCAGCCCCAGCTTGCCCGAGGCGTAATACAGTGCGGCGACAGCGCCGATCTGCAGGGCTGTCTTGCCGGCGCGCCGGAACGTGTCGCGGCTCGCAGCAGTCATCGGGAAGTCTTCCCATCGGCCTTGCCCGGTTGTTCCTCGTCCACTGCCCCTGCCGGATCCACCACACCGCCGCTCATCTGTGTGACCTTTCGCCATGTGCTCTGTGGGGATTGCTTCGGGCGACCGCCCGGGGCCGTGCCCAAAGGGTTGCGCCTTCAGCCGTATTGCTGTGGGCCCGTGCGGCGCCAGTGCGGAGTGCGCAGGGCGAGGACGGCCATGTCGTCGTGCCCGTCGCTGGGGTGGTGGTCGGCCAAGGCCTGCACGAAGTCCTGCAGGGGCAGAGCTGCGTTGGTGGTGGCGAGCTCGGCGAGTTCGTTCAGGCTCTCGTCGATGGGGTGGTGGGGGTGTTCGATCAGGCCGTCGGTGAAGAAGACCACGGTGGTGTCCGGGGGCAGGGGGTGGGTGCGGTCGGGGCGGGGCTGCCCGCTGTCGACGTTCAGCGGTAGTCCGGGCTCCGCGAACAGGTATTCCGCCCGTCGGCCGGGGGTGATCAGCAAAGGGGGGATATGGCCCGCGCTGCTCCAGTGCAGCCTCCAGGCAGCCCCCGCGGGTTCGATGCGCGCCAGGCTGGTGGTGGTGACGGGGTTGTCGGTGATGGCCTCCAACGTGCGATCGAGCTGGGTGAGGACCGCGCTGGGCGGAGTACGCAGGGTGAACAGCAAAGCGCGCAGCATGTGACGGGTAGAGGCCATGGCGGCCGCGGCGTGCAGATCGTGGCCGACTACGTCGCCGATGACGACCGCCACGGCGCCGTCCGGAAGCAGGATGGCGTCGTACCAGTCGCCGCCCACATGGTGGGGTTCGGCGGCGGGCCGGTAGATCGCGGCGGCGTCGAAGGGCCGCATGTCGGGCAGCGCCGGCAGCAGACGCCGCTGGAACTGTTCGGATCCGGCGCGGACCTGTTCGAGGAGGCGGACGTTGTCGATCGCGATGCCGGCGGCGCTGGCCAGGGCGACGACGATGTTCTCGTCATGCACGTCGAAGGGGAGTCCGTCGCGTCGCTGGGAGAGGTAGAGGTCGCCGTAGATTTCACCGCGCACGTTGATGGCGACGCCCAGCAGGGTGCGCAGGCGTGGGTGGCCGGGCGGGAACCCGGCGGAGGCCGGGTGGGAGGAGATGTCATTGATCCGCAAGGGTTCGGGGTGGCGGATCAGGTGTCCGAGCACGCCCAGGCCGCGCGGAAACCCCACCTCGGCCAGGGCCGCGCGTTCCTGTTCCGACAGGCCGACGGCGATGAACTGTGCGAGATACTCGCCGGAGTCGTCAAGTACTCCCAGTGCCCCGTAGCGGGCGCCGACCAGGTCGACGGCGGTGGTCGCGATGCGGTGCAGCACCGCGTGCAACTCCTGCTCCCGGGTGATGGCCACCACCGCGTCCAGCAGGCTCTGAATCCGGTGCTTGGCGGCGGCCAGGGCCCTCAGCTGCTCGTCGATCCGGCCCAGTTCGGCGTCCAGACGGGCCAGCAGGTCAGGGGGAGGCTGCCGCTTCGCCCCCTGGCCCTCCGCGTCGCGCGCCATCACGATCGCCCAGTGGACCGGTAGTCGTTCTCGGTGACCTTCAGCCGGTAGGACTCGGTGCCGGTCTGGATCAGGGTTCCCTTGAAGGTGAGCCGGTCAGCGATTGCCGCGCACAGCCGGGGGTCGGTGAAGGTCTTGTCCCATTCACTGAACGGGGCGTTCGAGGCCACCGCGGTGGCCTTGTGTTCCTCCCGCTCGGTGAAGATCTGGAGCAGCAGCTTGGCGCTCTTCTTGTCCAGGTCCAGGTAGCCGAACTCGTCCAGGCGCAACAGGTCGACCTTGCTGTAGCGGGCGATCACACCGGACAGGCGCTTGGCCGCGTCCGCCTCGGCGAGCTCGTTCACCAGGGCCGAGGTCGTGGTGTAGCGGACCAGGCCCGCTTCGGCGACCGCTGTACCGATACCGATCAGGAGGTGGCTCTTGCCCGTGCCGCTGCCACCGATCAGGACCAGAGGGCGGCCTTCGGCCACCCAGGCCGGGTTCTTCAGCTCGCCGATGAGCTCGGGGGGGACGTTGGGGTTTTTCTCGAAGTCGAAGTCCTCCAGCCGTTTGGCCCGAGGGAACTTCGCCGCCCGCACCAGCCTCTGCTGCCGGCGCACCTCCCGGTCGGCGACCTCGATCTGCAACAGCTCCAGCAGGTGCCTGTAGGACGCCTGCTCACGCCGCGCGGTGCCCGCGATCTCGACGAACCGCTCACGGAACGCGGGCAGCCGCAGATCGCGGCATGCCTCATCGATCAGCGCGTCCTCCGGATCGCCCGGCAGCGGGATCCTCGCCGGCACCACCCGCTCCCCAGTGGCCTCGGCGGTCTTCGTGGGGGTCATGCGCTCGTGCCCTTCCTCGGCGCCTGGGTGGCCACCGGCTTCAGCAGCCGGTCGTACCTGCTCATGTCCGGCAGCGCCGTGCGCGCGTCCGGCGGCAGCCGCCGCGTCCGCAGCGAGATCACCTTCGTGCCGGCCACCTCATCGGCAGAGGCGGCCTCGCCTGCCTGCTCGTCGTGCCCGCCGTCGCCATCCGCCTCATCGCCGGCATCCTCCGCCTCCTCAATTACACGGCCTTGGGGGCCTCGATGGCCACCAGGTCGGTGCTGACGGAGCCGACCTTCAAGGCAGTGGCCATGCCCGCCACCACCGCATCCGCGGGCAGCTGCCGGTGCAACAGCAGCACCTCGATCAGCATCCGGGTGCGGTGCCCTCCCGCTCCCCCGCACGTTTCTTGGCCGCGGCCCAGAACGCCTCATGCCTTGCCCGAGTACGACATCCGCAGCGGGAACAGCACACACTTACGGCGCTGCCCGGCCAGGTCCAGCCACAGGTCCGCAAAATCGACCTCGGCCTCCTCTCCCGGCCACCGTCCCCTCCAGGTGGTGGCGCCCCTGCCTCGCCTCCAACTCCACCTGCGCACGTAGTCCCGGACCGTGGAGTACGAGGCGTGCTCGAAATCGTGCTCGGCCGCCAGCCGCTGCAGCACCCGGTCGACGGTGTGCCGCTGCTTCCTCGGCGCCGAAAGATAGCTTGTCCCGGCGGATCCGCTCATACAGCCACTCACGCGATCTGTGCACCCACAGTCTCCTGACACGACCGTGATCAACCCGCACAGAGTGGCGCGGCCAAACAGTCCAACCCGCCTATTACGCCGAAAGCGGCATGTTGCACAAGGTCGTACAGACTGGCTCCCGATCCCGTTGCCGACTGCAACGCCTCACGACCGGACTCAATGGACGGCGTCCTGGCCGTCGCGATCGGCTGTGAGCCTGCTTTCCAGGCCCGTGACGATCGCGTCCAGCATCAGGCGGAACATGCGGTCCATGTCAGGGCCCGCATGCGTGGGCCCGTCCTCGTCGGCAGCGGCGGCGGCGGGCTGGAGGTTCGCCCACCGGGGGAGCGCGCCGTTGAGTTCGGCGGCGAGGAAGCCGACGACGACGGCGCACACAAGAGCGGCGGTCTCCGAAATTTCTGGCTGCGGCACCCCTGCGGCGTCCAGTGTCGCGGTGAGCGCGGTCCAGAAGGGGTCTTCGGGCTGGAGGAAGTCCGGTTGGCCGAACGAGTAGGCCATCAGCTTGGGGTGGCGGTGTGCCAGCGTCCGGAAGTCCGCGGCGAGCAGGCGGATGCGCTCCTGCCAGGGAGCGTCTTCCGGCGTGACGGTACGGAACTGGGCGCCGACCGTTCTGGCCACGCCGCGCAGCAGGGCGTCCTTGTTCGGCACGTGGTGGTACAGCGACATCGGGTTGGCGTCGAGGGTGGTGGCGAGTTTGCGCATGGTGAGCGCCTCGACCCCGTTCTCGTCGATGAGCCGCAGGGCGGCGGCGTAGATCCCGGCCTCGGTCAGAGGCACGTCTCTCTTCCGGGTTCCACGCGGGGGACGCCTCGGCTCTTTCATACCCCGTACGGTATCAGCCTCATACGGGCGCCTCTGCCTCCGGCAGATGGGCTGACGATCGACGCCCCGCCACAGCGACGCCCTCCGACGTGGCTCCCGCCGCGGCCGCTACCCCGCCATCCGTGCATGTCCACGGCTGTACGCCGCCAGCGAGCGCCGGAAGCGAGCCGAATGAGCCCCACAGCTGTATGCCCTCCGCTTCCAGCGAGACGCGAGACGCGAGACGCGAGACGCGAGACGCCCAGACGCGAGACGCAGGTTCTGGGGTCTTCTCGTGTGGGCGGCGTGACTCGGCCGCCGTCCGGTGGCCTGGTCAGCGGCGAGATTCCTCCGTGGGCTCTCCTTCGCGGAGTGCGGCCAGTGGGGGGAGTTGGCGGGGGATGCGTCCGGAGGCGCGCCGGGAGTACTGAGCGGGCTCATGGTCGCCCTCGCCGGCAGGGTCGGCTGTGAGCCGGTTCTCCAGGCCGCTGATGATCGTGTCCAGCACCAGCCGGAACACCCCGTCCTCGTCAGGGCCCGCGTTCGCCGGCTCGTCCGCGCCGGAGGGGGGTGTGGAGCGCTGGAGGTTCGCCCACTGGTGGAGCGCGCCGTTGAGTTCGGCGGTGAGGAAGCCGACGACGACGGTGCACACAAGAGCGGCGATCTGCGGGGTCTCCGAGTGCGGCACCCCTGCGGCGTCCAGTGTCGCGGTGAGCGCGGTCCAGAAGGGGTCTTCGGGCTGGAGGAAGTCCGGTTGGCCGAACGAGTAGGCCGTCAGCTTGGGGTGGCGGTGTGCCAGCGTCCGGAAGTCCGCGGCGAGCAGGCGGATGCGCTCCTGCCAGGGAGCGTCTTCCGGCGTGACGGTACGGAACCGGGTGCCGACCGTTCTGGCCACGCCGTGCAGCAGGGCGTCCTTGTTCGGCACGTGGTGGTACAGCGACATCGGGTTGGCGTCGAGGGTGGTGGCGAGTTTGCGCATGGTGAGCGCCTCGACCCCGTTCTCGTCGATGAGCCGCAGGGCGGCGGCGTAGATCCCGGCCTCGGTCAGAGGCACGTCTCTCTTCCGGGTTCCACGCGGGGGACGTCTCACCTTTTCCATGCCGCGGAAGCTAACATTTCCATACATCGTATGGTTATGACTTCGGTCACGGGCGCCCGCTCGTGACCTGGATTTGAGCTTTCCGTACGTTGTATGATATCAATTCCGTACGGTGTATGTTTCCGTGGTGCACCAGCTCCTGCCCATCTCCCTCCCTGCGAAGGAGCAAGCCAATGACCACGAACTCCGCGATGAACGACGTTCGCCCCACCGGGTCCCCGGGCGGGTCCCTCGCTCGGCCACCCGCCGCAGATCCCCGACAGCGGCCCGGGCGCGTACTTCATTGAGCTGTCGAAGCAGTTCCCCGAGGGGATCTTCAGCCTGGACATCGCCGGCCGGCAGAACGTGTTCGTCTACGACCCGGACCTGATCACGGAGGTCAGTGACGAGACCCGTTTCGGCAAGCCGGTCCTCCCGCCGCTGACCCATGTGCGGGACTACACCGGTGCGGGCCTGTTCACGGCCCACGAGGTGGACGACGGTGACGCCTGGGGCATGGCGCACCGGATCCTTATGCCGGCCTTCAGCCAGCGGGCCATGAAGGGCTACTTCGGCCAGATGCTCGAGATCGCCCAGAACCTGCTGGGCAAGTGGGAGAGCAAGGCAGGCCAGCCGGTCAAGATCACCGATGACTACACCAGGTTGACGCTGGACACCATCGCCCTGTCCGGATTCGGCTACCGGTTCAACTCCTACGAGAAGGAGGAACTGCACCCCTTCCTCAACGCGCTGCTGGAAGCGCTGACCGAGTCGATGCGGCGCGCCGGGGAGCTACCGGAGATGACCGCGCAGCGCAAGGACGACGACAAGCGGTACCGCGCGAACATCCAGCTGATGCGCGACCTGGTCGACAGTGTGATCAAGGAGCGCCGTCAGGGGAAGTCCAGCGGTGAGAACGACCTGCTGGGTCTCATGCTTGAGGCCATCGACCCCGAGACGGGCAAGCCGCTGGACGACGAGAACGTCCGTGACCAGGTGGTGACCTTCCTGATCGCCGGTCACGAGACCACCAGCGGTCTGCTGTCGTTCGCCACCTACTCGCTGATGCGCAACCCGCACGTGCTGGCCCAGGCCTACGCCGAGGTGGACCGCCTGCTGCCGGGCGACACGGTCCCGGACTACGACACGATCATGAAGATGGACGTGATCCCGCGGATCCTGGAGGAGACCCTGCGCCTTTGGGCTCCGATCCCGCAGATCATGAAGGCCCCGCTTCAGGACACCGTCATCGGCGGCCGCTACGAGCTGGAGCAGGGCACGCAGACCAACATCCTGATGGGCCCGCTGCACACACACCCCAAGGCCTGGGACCGGCCGCACGAGTTCGACATCGACCGGTGGCTGCCGGAGAACCGGGCCCAGCAGCACCCGCACGCGTACAAGCCGTTCGGCAACGGCCGGCGTGCGTGCATCGGCCGCCAGTTCGCGCTGACCGAGGCGCGTCTGGCCCTGGCCCTGGTGCTGCAGAAGTTCAAGTTCTCCGACACCGTCGACTACAGGATGGACATCAAGGAGGCGCTGACGCGCAAGCCCGGCGGTTTCGAGCTTGTCGTCCGTTCCCGTCGGGAGCGCGAGCGGACCGTGTTCAGCGTGGCGGACCTGCAGAGCGACGACACGCAGGCGCAGGCCGCGGTCAGCGGAGTCGGGGTCAACCTGACCGTCGCCTACGGCTCCAGCCTGGGCAGCTCCGAGGACCTGGCCCGCACCATAGCCGACCGCAGCGAGCGCTCCGGCTTCGGCACCACGCTGATCAGCCTGGACGAGCTCGGCGACAACCTGCCCACCGAGGGCCTGCTCGTCGTCGTCGCCGCCAGCTACAACGGCAAGGCCCCCGACAACGCCCAGCGCTTCGACGACCTGCTCGCCGAAGGACTGCCCGAAGGCTCCCTGAAGAACGTGCGGTTCGCGCTGCTGGGCGCCGGCAACACCCAGTGGGTGGCCACCTACCAGGCCTTCCCCAAGCGGATCGAGGAGGGTCTGCTGGCCGCCGGCGCCACCCCCGTCATCGAGCGCGGTGTCGCGGACGCCGCCGGTGACTTCGACGGCATGGCCTCCCGCTGGATGGACACCCTGTGGGCCACTCTGGCCGAGGAGTACGCCGCCGACACCTCCGAAGCCACCGGCCCGCGCTACGAGGTCCAGCTCCTCACCGAGGCCGACGTGCGCCCCGCGATCGTCTCCGAGCAGGCCTACCCGCTGACCGTGGTGACCAACGAGGAACTCGTGGCCGACGCGACCGGCCTGTGGGACTTCCGGATCGAGCCGCCGCGACCGGCCGCGAAGTCCATCACCATCGAGCTGCCCGAGGGCGTCACCTACGACACCGGCAACCACCTGGCCGTCTTCGCCAAGAACGAGCCGGCTCTGGTGGACCGTGCGCTCACGCGGCTGGATGTGGACCGCGACCAGGTCCTGCGCCTGGAGCTGCCCGCGGGCGGCCGCAGCCACCTGCCGGTCGGCGTGCCCGTCACTGCGGGGCTGCTGCTGACCGAGTTCGTGGAGCTGCAGGACGTGGCCACCCGCTCCCAGGTCAGGTCCCTGGCCGAGTACACCCAGTGCCCGTGGACCCGCCCGCAGCTGGAGGCCTACACCGCCGACACCGAGGAAGCCGAAGAGCTCTTCCAGAAGGAGATCCTCGGCAAGCGCGTCTCGGTGCTGAACCTGCTGGAGCGCTTCCCGGCGGTCGAGCTGCCGCTGGCCGCCTTCCTGGACATGATGGCCCCGATCCGTCCGCGGTTCTACTCCATCTCCTCCGCCCCGCAGGCCAACCCGCGCCAGGTGCGCCTGACCGTGGGCCTGCTGGAGGGCCCGGCCCTGTCCGGCGACGGACAGTACCGCGGCACCTGCTCCTCGTACATCGCGGGCCTGGAGCCGGGTGACGTCGTCTACGGCTACGTGCGCGTGCCCTCCCCGACGTTCGCGCCGCCGGCCGACCCGGCCACGCCGCTGATCCTGATCGGCCCGGGTACCGGTATCGCGCCGCTGCGCGGCTTCCTGGAGGAGCGCGCCCACCAGCAGGAGGCCGGCACCCAGGTCGGCCTGTCCCAGGTGTTCGTCGGCTGCCGCCACCCCGAGCACGACTACTTCTACCGCCAGGAGATGCAGAACTGGGAGCAGGCCGGGATCGCCCAGGTCCACACCGCCTACTCCGCGGTGACCGGCCACCCGGCCCGGTTCGTGCAGAACGCCATCGCCAACACCGCCGACAGCGTGTGGCAGGCCATCCAGGACGGCGCGTACATCTACGTCTGCGGTGACGGCCGCCGCATGGCGCCGGCCGTACGCGAGGCCCTCGCCGCGATCTACCGCGAGAAGACCGGCGCCGACGACGAGACCGCCCAGCGGTGGCTCGCCCAGCTGGAGGCCGACGAGCGATACCAGCAGGACGTCTTCGCCTGACCCCAGACGCCGGGAGGCGTGCGGCGCACCTGTCGACCCGCACGCCTCCCGGTCACCACCCCTCCCGGCAAATCCTCTGGCACTCGGCGGCCCGAACCGCCGGAGTGCCACTCACAGAAAGCAGTTCGTCATGGACACCATGCTCGCCGGACGCTTCTACGTGGACTCGAAGAAGTTCGTCGTGGAAGAGGTCCCCGTCCCCGTGCCCGGTCCGGGCGAGGTGCTCGTCGAGGTCAAGGCCGCAGGCGTGTGCCTCTCGGACGCCCACCTGCTCGACGGTTCCCTCCCCCCGCTCTTCCTGGAGTCCGACGCGGTCACGGTCGGCCACGAGGTCTCCGGTGTGATTCACACGCTCGGCCCCGACCTCAAGCGGGCCCTGACCGTCGGCACTCGTGTCACCGTCGAGGCCGGCAAGGTCTGCGGCCAGTGCGGGGGCTGCGTGCGCCGCCGCCCCTGCACCCAGGTCCGTACCGCCGGCATCGACTACGACGGCGGCTGGGCCCAGTACATGGTCACCCCGGAGGAGACCCTCGTACCCATCCCCGACAACCTCCCGTTCGACCAGGCCGCGATCATTCCCGACGCGGTCTCCACCCCCTATGCGCCGTCGTCGCCACCGCAGGCGTACGGCCCGCCCAGTCCGTCGGCATCTGGGGCGTGGGCGGAGTCGGCGCGCACAACGTCCGCGTCGCCCGCCTGGCCGGTGCCGCACCGATCATCGCCGTCGACCCGCTGCCCAGCGCACGCGAGCGCGCCCTGTCCTTCGGAGCGGACTTCGCGCTCGACCCGGCCGCCCCCGACTTCGCCGAGCAGGTCCGCGCGGCTACCGCCGGGAAGGCCTGGACTTCGCCTTCGACTGCGCCGGTGTGCCCGCCGTCCGCGAGCAGGCCGCCTCCGTGCTCGGCATGGGCGGCTCATTGATCCTGGTGGGCATCACGCCCAGGCCGCTCACCATCAGCGAGGGCCTGACCCTCAACTACATGATGAAGCAGGTGCGCGGTCACTACGGCGCCACCCCCGAGGGCGTCGTCGAGCTGGTGCAGCTTGCCTCCAGCGGCCGCCTCGACCTGGCTCCCTCCATCACCGACCACCTCCCGCTGGCCGAGGCCGCCGACGCGGTCAACCGACTGGAGAACAAGATCGGCGACCCGATCCGTCTGATCCTGGTTCCCTGACACCTCGACACACATTCATCAAGACCACCTCTGGGCAGGGGTGAGTGGGCGCCGGTGCTTGAGGGGGTACCGGCGCCCACGGTCTTTCGCCCTGGCCGGGCTCAGACTGGGCCACTCGCGTGTCGGCCGTTTGCTGGAGGCGCCTCGACTCTTCCGCACGTCCCGGCAGATTCGTCGGCCCGGGAACGGTCCCGATCTTGTCCTCGGCGAGACGGGTCTGGTCCTGCGTCGACGCCGCATCCCTCGGCTCGTGGACTGCTCAAAGTGGATGCGTCGGCCCGTCGAGTGCTACATCGAGGTGGGCACGTGCGGGGAGCGGAGCACGAGCAGGGTGATCTCGCTGGGGGCGAAGACGCGGAAGGGCGGGCCCCAGAAGCC
This sequence comes from Streptomyces sp. NPDC047079, assembly GCF_040643755.1. Taxonomy (NCBI): domain Bacteria; kingdom Bacillati; phylum Actinomycetota; class Actinomycetes; order Kitasatosporales; family Streptomycetaceae; genus Streptomyces; species Streptomyces sp. NPDC047079. The sequence continues at coordinate 95,634 of NZ_JBEYUZ010000014.1, read as the reverse complement.
GGTGCCGCGGCTGGTGTAGAGGAGGGTGCGGGAGCCGTGGCGGCTGAGGCCGGCGAGGGTCGGCTGGTCGATGCGGACGAGGTGGTGGAAGGGCCAGATCTGGCCGCCGTGGGTGTGGCCGGAGAGTTGGAGGTCGATGCCTGCGGCTGCTGCCCGGTCGATGAACTTGGGCTGGTGCGCCAAGAGCAGGACGGGTAGGTCGGGGTCGGCGCCGTTCAACGCTCCGGCGAGGTGGGCGCGGTGGCCTGCCAGGCCGGAGGAGTCGGCGGTGACGTCATCCACGCCGGCGACCACGAGAGTGTCGCCTCCGCGTTCGAGCAGCAGATGGCGGTTGCGCAGCGGCTCCCAGCCCAGCTCCTCCATCAGGTCGACCCAGCCCTGGGCCTCGCTGTAGTACTCGTGGTTGCCGGTGACGTATACACGGGCCCGGGTGGCCCGCACGGCTCCGAGTGGGGCGGCCTGGGCGCGGCGGCGTTCGGCCGTGCCGTCCGCGATGTCGCCGGTGTGGCAGACCAGGTCGGCTTCCAGGGTGTTCACCGTCTCGCACACCCGTGCCGACCAGCGGGCGCGATCGAGTGGGCCGTAGTGGGTGTCGGTGATGAGGACGACGCGAATGCCGTCCAACCCGGCACCCAGCCGTGGGAGTCGCACGTCGAGTCGGCGCACGCGTGGCACGCGGCGGGCTTCGGCGTACCCCCAGGCGAGTAGTACGGCGGTTATGCCGAGGACGGCCCAAGTGACGATTCGGGCCCGGTCCTGACTCTCGTCGACGCCGGCCACGGTCAGGGCGAGCCGCAAGGGGACGCCGAGCAGAATGGACCAGGTGAACAGAACCCAGCTGGTGCCCAGCAGGGTGTCACCGACGATCGCCGCCCGGTCCTGCTGGCGTCGGCCGTGGCCGCGCGCGATCGCGAGCGGCATACCAACGAGGCCGAGGGCGAACAGGGCGGTGCCGACCAGCGTGACCGGCAGCGGCCAGTGCTGGCCGGTGTGCAGGAGAACCCAGCAGGGCACGGCCCACAGCAGGACGGGGGCGATCAGGGGGATGTAGCGCATCAGGCGGTGCAGTCGGCTCTGCCGCGGAGCTTGCGCTTCGCTGTCGGCGGGTCGGGTGTTGCTGGTGTGGGTCACGCTGCCCCTCTCTGACCAGGGTGCCGTCTCGCGCACTGTATCCGGTCGTCTTCGGGCTGCCGGACGGGCGTTCATGGGTGCGGCCCCAGCGTGATGGGCCGGTCTGCGTGTGCATGGATGAACTCCACCGTCCGGCGCACCGTCGCCGCCCCCGTGTGGCCCGGCCCGGGTTGCAGCGGATTCCCGACCGCATAGTTGTTCGGGAAGGCTGTGAGGCTGACGGCGGCCAGCAGTCGGGCCGCCGCGTCCAGGGCCAGTGGCGTCGTCGGCGCCCCGGTGTCTCAGGACAGCCGCTCGTTCAACCGCCTGGTGACGAAACCGGTCCCGCAGCTCAGATGGTCGGCCCGAGCCTCGGTGGGCGCCGGCAGGCGCCAACGTCCAGGGCAGCCGCAGCGGAAAGGGCACTGACCGGTCGCCATGCGGGCGCGTCCCTTTGAACGACTCCGCTCCCTTCCTCGTTTGACCGCGTGAGCTTGGTGGCAGAGGTAAAGATCATGAAGGCCGCGCCGACCACGGGCTATCCCACGTCCCTTGGGGCGACGACGCAGCCGGCGAGCACTGTTGCGGCGGCACCTGTCGTTGGCTCCCCGTCACGGCGGAGTTGCACACGAGCAGCTCCGCATATCCGATGTGCCGGACGATGACGCCGCCGCCACCTGGCCGGCAACGCCTGGTCCTTGTCGCCGATCCCGGCGTGCCCTCAGAGATCGCTCGGGCTCTGGCGCCGCGTTTGCCTCAACACCTCACCCGGGCCGTGAGCAGCCGGGTTGAGTGGGTGGTGGACGCCTTCACCGCTCCGCTGGTCGGTGCCGAGCAGGTCGACGTCTCCGACATCGCGGACGCCGTCAGCCGCCATCTGCAAGGCATCAAGTGGGACATCGCCGTCTTCATCACGGACCTCCCACGGCGAGCGAGGCTGCACCCGATCAGCGTGGAAATCGACACTGAGCAACGTGCCGCGGTGATCTCCCTGCCCGCCCTGGGGTCTCGACGACTCCGTCGCCGGGTTCGGCAGGCGATCGTCGACATCGTCCGGCAGTTCGTCACACAGGAAGACGCCCCGCAGCACCCGGAGGTCATCGGCCGCCTACCTCACCAGGCAGGACCCAGCGCCGGTGACGCCTCTGACATGCCAAGACGCTACGTCGTACCCGGTCTGCGCGGGCATGTTCGCCTCGTCGCCGGGATGGTGTACGCCAACCGTCCCTGGCGGTTGTTCGGCTCCTTGTCGCGCGGGCTGGCGGGTGTGTTTGCCACGGCGACGGTGTTGTTCATGAATACCGCCACGTGGAATCTCGCTACCGCGCTGGGTACGTGGCAGCACGCAGTCATCACGGCGCTGGCGGCGTCGGCGCTGACCGCATGGATCATCATCGACCATGAACTGTGGGAACGGCCCGGTGACCTGCCTGCCCGCCACCATCCCTTCTACCCCTACAATCTGGTCACTCTGATCACGGTTGCGTCCGCAGTTGTCGTTCTGGCCACTGTTCTCTTCGGGGTTCTGGTCGCCGTATCGTTCCTGTTGCTGGCCGCGTCCGTACTTCAGAAATTCATCGGACGCCCAGTGGGTGCGGGCGATTACATCTACTTGTCCTGGTTCATCACCGCCATCGCGATGGTCGGCGGCGCCTTCGGCAGCAGTCTGGAAACAGACGACCAGGTACGTGACGCGGCCTACGGACGACGACAGCGCGAACGTCAGCGGCAGCTCAAGGAGAGGTCGGCACGGCCGGACGAAGGCATGGACACGCCACGGGGCGGCCCCGGTCGGTGATGCCAATGCCCGGCGGAGCACACCGGATGACCACGGCGGGGTGCCGCAGTCGCAATGTGTCAACCACTGCTTCTCATGAGTCGTGGCTTGCACTGGCAGGTCTACCGCGTTCTTCCGCTTTGGTACCGCCGGGGGGAGGAATGAGTGGCGTCCGTGGCTGGAACCTGGACAGCGTTGAGACGTCCTGAACACTCCAGCCGATGTGCAGGCGGAGGCGCCATGGCACACATCAGCACCCCACAGCCCCTGGCCGTCCTCCCCCAGGGAACGACTGCTGTGCCATCGGTTGTGGTGGGGGCCGGCGCCGGGTCCGGGGAGAACTTCCTGGACGACCGTCAACTGCTGCAACGAACGTCCCTCTGCCGGGACGTGGCCCGAATGCGACCCGGTCGGGCCCCGTGGGCGCTGTCTCCCTCCCGCCTCGGCACCCCCAGGGCCCACTTCCCCGTACGAGAGTCATCCGCCCCGTTCGGGAGCGGGGCGACAGGAACACGAGGAGAGACAGCTCATGGATTACGAGACCTTCATCGACACGGTGTCCCGGCGCTCCCATGTTCCCCGGGACAAGGCTGAGACCCTCACCCGCGCGACTTTGGAAACCCTGGCCGAGCGGCTCACCCGGGGCGAGGCGGACGATCTCGCCTCGGAGCTGCCCAAGCCGCTGAAGACACCCCTCATCGCCCCGACCCCAGAAGCGGAGGGCTTCGGACTGGAGGAGTTCATCAACCGAGTGAGCCGGCGTTCCGGCATGAGCCCGGACGAGGCCCGCGAGGGAGTGCGTGCGGAACTGAGCACCCTCCGCGACGCGGTCAGCGACGGCGAGTTCCGCCACGTACTGGCCCAGCTGCCCACGGAGTTCGGCGAGCTCGCCGGCGCCAGGGGCTAGGCGGCCGACACGACGCGAGGTGAGTGCCAGGGCCGAAGGTCCGGCCCTGGAGCTCGACCTCCGTTTCGGTTCCGCATGGCGCGGCGTACGAGTGGAGAGCGAGGATGCCCACGCCCGGTCGGATGGCCCGGTGGGGACACGTGCACAATGCGCTGCGCACTGGGTGGGCGAGGACGTGCGCTGGGTCGCGGAGGCCGACCGGCGCACCAAGCTGGGCCTCTTGGGGAGCGCCCGCTGCCTCCTGTTCCTCATCTAGTGGGAGTAGCCCTCAGAACAAGAGCCGGCGCTCGTCAAGGCTGGAGTTCGGTGAACAGGCGGCGGCGTAACGTCGAGACTATTCTGTTCGCTGTGGACGGCGCCTTCGTCGGCGGGAAGGGCGTCGTTCCGATTTCAAGCAGGCCCACAGCAGAGCGTAGGTCAGTTCGTCGACTTGGTACGGAACCGCAACGATGGCGGGTATGGGAGATATCCGGGGCAAGGAAGAGTTCGGACGCACCGCGGTCGTCGCGGACGGCGGCTACCGAGGCACCCGTGGATAACGCACGCCTCCGGGTGAGACCGCAACGGGTGTTGAGCCGTCAGTCCGCTACGACACGAAGAATGCAACCTCACTGATTGCGTTTGCGTGTCGCTCAGACCGTATACGGTGACGCTTGCTCGCATCGCAGTAGGAAATCGCCATCAGAGAGGAAACGAGTATGACCACTTCAAAGTGGTGTCTGCTGGCCGCTTCGGTGCTCACAGTGTCAGGTATCGGATACCATGCCGCTGCGTCCTCAAGCTCCAATGCTCAGGGCGACGAGAGAGTGGGGAGCTACGAAGTAATCCATCTGCACGGGAAGATGACGGGAAGCAAGAGGCTCAACGATGGAGATCGCGCAACCGGAGTAGGCAATCAGGTTTTCATCACCGAAAATATCTCCCGCAGCGGGGGCAAGGGTGGCTTTTCTGCAACAATGTGCACCCAGATCGGTGGATCCCTGAATCCTACCCCAGCGCATCCGACCACTCAGCTGTGTTCAGGCAGTTACAGCCTCGGTAATGGACAGGTCACCTGGCAGAATACGCTCTCCGTTACACGCCAAGGGACTCCGCCGCCGTGGAAAACGGCTATCACCGGCGGCACGGGTGCGTATGCGAATGCTCGCGGCTATGTCCTTGTCGACGGGGCAAAGCGAAACTACACACTTTACCTCGTGCGAACGTCCCCCTCGTGAAAGCGCGAGGCTCAGGCTGATGCGCTGCCGGCCCCGGAAGAGGCGCTCGTCCTCGCGCGGGACACGCCCGAGCAGCCGGTAGATGACCGTGACGGGCAGCGCCTCCCGCCTCGAAGCCACGCTGTCCCTGCCCAGCATGCTCGGGGCGATGGAGTTCAGCGGATGTACGTCCGACCGCGCGGCTTTCCGCCGCGCGGCACGGACCCGTCGGCGGCCGGTAGCTCCCGGTCCGAGGAGGAGGGCACGATCCGTGCTGCCGGGTCGAGGGCGGCGCGTGGAGCGAGACTCGTACTCTCACCGCGGTGCCTGGGAGGCGCGGCCCATCCGGGGTCAGCCCGTCTTGCGAGCCACGCCCCCGTAGAAGCCGATCTCGTCCGATCGTGCCGGCGGCGGGGTGTCCGGGCGCCAGAAGGGGACCTGGGCCAGGCCGGGCTCGACCAGTTCGAAGCCGGTGAAGAAACGCTCGACCTCGGTGCGGGACCGCAGGTTCAGTGTGGCGGTGGCCCTGTTGTAGACGGCCTGTGCATCGCTGCGATCAGCGAAGTCACCCGTGGCGTGCGACAGCACCAGGAAGCTGCCGGACGGTAGCGCGTCGCGCAGGGTGGCGACGACCTGCTGGGGGTTGTCCGCGTCGGTCAGGAAGTGGAGGATCGCGACGAGGAGCAGGGCGACCGGCTCGTCGAAGTCGATGACCTGGCGGACGTCGGGGTGGTCCACGATGGCCCGCGGGTCGCGCAGGTCGGCGAGGACGACGCTGGTCGTGCCGGAACGGCTCAGCAGCGCGTCCGCATGGGCCTTCACGATCGGATCGTTGTCGACATACGCGACGCGCACGTCCGGCGCCGTCTCGTGGGCGATCTCCTGCACGTTCGGGGAGGTGGGCAGCCCGGTGCCGATGTCGAGGATCTGGCGGACGCCGCTGGAGACGACATGGCGGACGGCGCGCCGCAGGAAGGCGCGGTTGGCTCGCAGGCCTATCCGCACCTCGGGCGCGGCGGCGGCGAGTTCGTCGCCGGCCCGTTGGTCCACCTCGTAGTTGTCCTTGCCGCCCAGCAGATAGTCGTAGATCCGCGCAGGGTGCGGCCTGCTGGTGTCGATCTCCTCGGCACGGAAGCCGTCCTGTCTCACACTGCGCTCCACTCGACGCTCGCCACGGCCCCCTTGCCCGCCGGCGACCCTGGACAGCCTCCCATATCAACCACCCTTGGTGTGGCCGCAGTTCTCGGCATCAGCGGTTCGCCGACGGCGCTTGGGTCTCTGCGCCACGAGGGCGTGGCAGTCCGATCGGACGCCTACCTGGCGGTCGCGAAGTCCTGTGTCCAGTAGCTGCCGGGCTGCGCGAGTCCGACGCCGATCTGTTTGAAGGCGCAGTCGAGGATGTTGGCCTTGTGGCCGGGGCTGGACATCCAGCCCGCCATGACCTGTTCCGGAGTGTCGTAACCGTAGGCGACGTTCTCTCCGTAGGTGCTCCAGCTGTAGCCGGCGCGCGTGATCCGGTCGCCCGGCGAAGACCCGTCGGACCCGGTGTGCGACATGTTCCGGTGGGCCGCCATGTCCTCGCTGTGTGTCTGGGCGACCTTGGTCAGGGTCGTGTTGAGGGTCACGGGCGAGCAACCGGCTTTGCCGCGCTCGGCGTTGACGAGCTCCACGATGCGAGCGACGGTGCCCGACGCCGTGGCGGTGGCTTTCGGCGTGCTCGCAGAGGTGGGGGCCGCGGAGGCGGGGGCGGCGGCCTTGACGGGGCTGGACGTGGTCGCCTTGGGCTTCGGAGCGGCTGGCCTCTTCGCAGCGGTCGTCTTCTTCGGCGCGGGCTTCTTCGGCGCGGGCTTCTTCGGAGTGCTCGCGGAGGCGGTCGGAGTGGGCGATGCCGACGGAGTGGGTGCGCTGGTCTCGCCGAGGTTCCCGTCGAAGTTCCTGTAGACGTTCTTCCAGGAAGCGTTGGCCGCGTGCTGGTCGGCGCTGCGGGACTGATTCTCTTCGCCGTCCCGCCAGTGGACACATGCCATGGCCACGGGCGGCGCGCCCACAGCCGACACGGCGACGGCAGCGATGAGTATTCGCCGGTAACGCTTCTTCTTACGATGCTCGCCCATGCGTGTCCTCACCCGATGATCGCGGACGCCCCTTGTGCGGCTGGCTCTGCGCAGGCTCCGCCCTGGACCGCGGAGACCGCGGAGACGTGCTGCGGCTCGTCATTCTTGAGAGGGCTGTACACGGGTGCAAAGGGCTCGGCTACTACCGCGCTTCGTAGTGCAGGGCGGCCCTTGCGATGCGTGGGAGAACGTGCCGATCCGGCCTGGGTGGGTTGCGCAAAACGCCTGGTGCCCCGTCAGTGACGGCCCTTATGCGAGCAAATGGCGAGAACGCCGACCGTGTGAAGTGCTGCAAAGCTCGGCACGATGGGGATCCGAGGTAAGCCGGACAAGTCGCCTATGTCGCCGGAGCGGCATCTACTAAGCGCGGTGCCTAGTTGCCGAGGGCGGTGTGGCGGATGTCACGGCAATACGGCTTCTGTGTCCGGTCGGGCTCACGGCCTCGCCCGTCGCATGCGCGCCCATCGGTTCCCCACGGCGGCAAGGCTTACGAACCCCTGACATTCCGGCGCTGCGCGGTCGCCGGGCGGGGCCCTGGCCGTACGGTCGGTGGCATGTTGATCCTGGTCACCGGAGGTGTGGGCTTCATCGGCTCGCACATCGTCACCGCCCTCACCGGCGCCGGGCACGATGTGCGCGTGCTCGACGCGCTGTTGCCCGCCGCGCACCACACGTCCCCGCCGATCCCCGACGGGGTGGACTTCAGGCATGCGGACGTGCGTGACGCGGGGGCGGTGGACGAGGCCCTTCGGGGTGTGGACGCCGTCTGCCATCAGGCGGCGATGGTCGGGCTCGGCAAGGACTTCGCCGATGCCCCCGCCTATGTGGGCTGCAACGACCTGGGCACCGCGGTGCTGCTCGCCGGTATGGCCGAGGCCGGGGTGAGGCGTCTGGTGCTGGCGAGTTCGATGGTGGTCTACGGAGAGGGACGCTACGAGTGCCTGTCGCATGGCGTCGTACGCCCGGGGCCGCGCACGGTGGCCGACCTGGAGGCCGGACGCTTCGAACCGCCCTGCCCGACGTGCGGTGAGCCGCTCGCCCCCGGCTTGGTGGCCGAGGACGCCCCGCTCGATCCGCGCAACGTCTACGCCGCCACCAAACTCGCGCAAGAGCACCTGGCCGCCGCCTGGGCGCGCGCGGCGGGCGGGCGGATGGCCGCCCTGCGGTACCACAACGTGTACGGGCCCGGGATGCCGCGTGACACCCCGTACGCGGGCGTCGCCTCGCTGTTCCGGTCCGCGCTGGAGCGCGGTGAGGCGCCGCACGTGTTCGAGGACGGCGGCCAGCGGCGGGACTTCGTCCATGTACGGGACGTCACCGGGGCCAACCTCGCGGCGCTGGACGGGCTGCTCGATCTGCCGGAGGGGACCGCGAGGGCGTACAACGTAGGCAGCGGCGAGCCGCACACGGTGGGGGAGATGGCCGCCGCCCTGGCCGAGGCGCACGGCGGGCGGGCACCGGTGGTCACGGGGGAGTACCGGCTCGGCGACGTCCGCCACATCACCGCCTCCTCCCGCAGGCTGCGCGAGGAGCTGGGCTGGAAGCCGCAGGTGGCCTTCCGGGAGGGAATGGCGGAGTTCGCGACGGCCCCGCTCCGGGCCGGCTGACCTTTCCCGCGGCTGGATACCGGCCACGAGGAAGGCGAAGGGTCCGGCCCTGCCGTCCCGCCCGAGGAAGGCGAAGGGTCCGGCCCTGCCGTCCCGCCCGAGGAAGGCGAAGGGTCCGGCCCTCCCGTCTCGCCCGGCGAAGGCGAAGGGTCCGGCCTTGGCAGTCCCGCGCAGGGCCGGCTCTTGCGCCGGTGGGCTTCTCAGGCGGCCGCGGGCAGACGGACCTCGAATCGGCAGCCGCCGGATACGTTGCACACCGCCGCGCGCCCCTGGTGTGCCTCCACGATCCCGCGCACGATCGCCAGGCCCAGACCCGCTCCGGCTGGCGGGGTCCGCGCATCGGTGCCTCGCCAGCCGGTGTCGAAGACGCGGGGCAGGTCTTCCGGCGGAATGCCGCCGCAGCCGTCGGTCACGGAGACGACGACGCTGTCCACCTCCCGGCGGGCCGAGACCGCGACCGTGCCGTCGGTGGGTGTCCGGCGGATCGCGTTCACGAGGAGGTTGGCCAGGACGCGCGACATCTCGCGGCCGTCGACCTCGACCGGGACGGGCTCGACGCCGTCGCCGACGAGCCGTACGCCGTGCTCCCTGGCCAGGGCGTCGACGCCCGCGAGCGCGTCTCCGACGAGGTCGTAGACCGACATCCGGGTGATGTTCAGGGCCAGGACGCCGGCCTGGATGCGGGAGAGTTCGAAGAGGTCGCTCACCATGTCGCTCATGCGCTCGACTTCCGCGCGGATGCGGGCGTGGTAGACGCTCGGATCGTCGACCATGCCGTCCTCCAGGGCCTCTGCCATGGCCTGTAGCCCGGCGAGTGGGGTGCGCAGGTCGTGGGAGATCCAGGCGACCAGTTCGCGCCGGGAGTCCTCCAGGGCCCTCTCCCGCTCCCGGGAGGCGGCGAGCTTCGCGCTGGTGGCGGCGAGTTCGCCGCTCAGCTCGGCGAGTTCGGCGGTGAGAGCGGCGGCGGGCGGTGTGAAATGGCCGTCGTCTCCGAGGGCGCGAGTGGCTTCCGCCAGGGCTCTGCTGCCGCGCACGACGCTGCGGCCGAGCGCCAGTGCCACCCCGAGCGAGACGACCGCCGCGATGGAGCAGACCATCGTCACGACCCACAGGTCGTGGTCGGACAGGAGCATGGCCCAGGACACCAGCATGGTGCCCGCGAGCATCGCCGCCACCGTCACGGTGGCGACCACGGCCAGCGACAGAGCGACCGAGCGGTTGCGGAGCAGCCGCAGGGCCCCCGTGCCGAGCAGCCCGGCGCCTGCCGCGCCGATGGCCGCGTAGAGCGCGATGAGGAGAATGTCACGCGCCATCATCGGCTCCGTCCGCCGGGGAAGCGTCGAAGCGGTAGCCCCTGCCCCACACGGTGCTGATCAGGCGGGGGCGTGCCGGGTCGCGCTCGATCTTCTCGCGCAGACGCCGCACATGGACGGTGACGGTCGACAGGTCGCCGAACTCCCAGCCCCACACCCGGCGCATCAGCTCCTCGCGGCTCGTCGCCCGCCCGGGATTGCGCAGAAAGAACTCCAGCAGGTCGAACTCGCGGATGGTCAGGGCGAGTTCGCTGCCGTTGCGGATGGCACGGCGAGCGCGGGGGTTCAGGGCGAGGGGGCCGGCACGCAGCCAGGACTCGGCCGGTGCGGTCCGGTCGGCGGCCGATGCTCCGGCGCGGCGCAGCACCGACTCCACCCTGAGGACGAGTTCGCGGGGGCTGAAGGGCTTGGTGACGTAGTCGTCGGCCCCGACCTCCAGACCGAGGACGCGGTCCTCCTCGTCGCCGCGCGCCGTCAGCATGATCACAGGCAGCGGACCGTTCTCACGGAGGCGGCGGCACACCTCCAGCCCGTCCAGGCCGGGCAGCATCAGGTCCAGCACCACCAGGTCAGGGGGCTGGGCGGCGGCGCTGGCCACGGCGGCGGGACCGTCGGCAGCCAGGTCGACGGCGAAGCCCGCCCGGTCAAGGTAGCCGGCGACGACCTCGGAGACGGTGGGGTCGTCGTCCACGACGAGTACGCGTTTCACGCCACCGAGTCTCGCACCGGGGTTCGGCCGTCCACGCGCGTGGCGGCGAACGTCAGCGATCCGTAAGGTCGCCAAATCCCTTTTGTCCGTTCTGTCTTCGTAGGGTGAGTGGGGTGATCGAGACATCCCCCTCTTCGCCCGCTCCCGTGGACGTGGTGCTTCCCTGCCTCGACGAGGCCGAGGCCCTGCCGTGGGTGCTGAGGCGCGTCCCCGCCGGCTGGCGTGCGATCGTGGTCGACAACGGCTCCACCGACGGCTCGGCGGACATCGCCCGCGCCCTCGGGGCGCAGGTGGTCCACGAGCCGCGCCGCGGCTTCGGCGCCGCCTGTCACGCGGGCCTGACGGCCGCCACGGCCGACGTCGTCTGCTTCTGCGACTGCGACGCCTCCCTCGACCCCGCGCTGCTGCTCGCCGTCGTCGGACCCGTCCTCGACGGTTCCACCGACCTCGTACTGGGCCGCCGCAGGCCCGTCACACGCCGCGCCTGGCCGGCACACGCCCGCCTGGCCAACCTGGAACTGGCCCGCCTGATCCGCCGGCGCACCGGACTACGGCTGCACGACCTCGGTCCGATGCGCGCAGCCCGCCGCGCGCCCCTGCTCGCACTGGACCTGACCGACCGGCGCTCCGGATACCCGCTGCAAATGGTGGTCCGCGCGGCGGACGCGGGCTGGCGGGTGGCGGAGACGGACGTGCCGTACCTCCCGCGCACCGGCCGCTCGAAGGTGACCGGCACCTGGCGCGGTACCTGGCAGGCGATAAGGGACATGCGCGCCGTACTCGCCGAGCGGCCCGCCGCAGGCGCGGTGACCGCGGCGACCGTACCGGGAGCCGGACGATGAGCGCCCGTCTTACGGCCACGGGGCCGGCCACGATCCTGGTCATCGCCAAGAACCCCGTCCCGGGGCGGGTCAAGACCCGGCTCACCCCGCCCTACACACCCCAGGAGGCGGCCGCCCTGGCAGAGGCCGCCCTCGCCGACACCCTGCACATGGTGCTTCACATCCCCGCCCGGCGGCGCGTCCTTGCTCTCGACGGTCCCGGCCTTCCCGACCTTCCCGACGGTGTTCCCGGTCCCTGGCTGCCGCCCGGCTTCGACATCGTGCCCCAGGGGTCCGGAGGCCTGGACGAGCGGATCGCGACGGCCTTCGCCCACTGCGACCGCGGACCCGCCCTCCTGATCGGCATGGACACCCCCCAACTGACCGTGGACCTTGTCGCGGGTGTCGGCCGGGACGGCCACGACGCCTGGTTCGGGCCGGCCGCGGACGGCGGATTCTGGGCACTGGGTTTCGCCGACCCGGCACGCGCCGCGAGCCTCGTGCGAGGCGTGCCCATGTCCACCGACCGCACCGGGGCGATCCAGCGCCGCCGACTGGCCGAGGCGGGCCTGAGCGTGAGCGACCTGCCGGAGCTGCGCGACGTGGACACCGCCGCCGACGCCGCCGAGGTCGCCGCGTGCTGCCCGCCCGGGTCGCGCTTCGCCGCCACCGTGAACGCGTTCGCAAAGGCCGGTCGGTGAGCGGCGCGGCTCGCGGTGCGCACGCCGCCCCCGCCGAATGGGCCAGGCAGACCGCGGCCCCACGGCACCCGCACACCGTGGTCGCACGGCCTGCCCAGCTCCCCCCGCGGATCCCCCCGGCCGACCGGCCCAGGCCGACGGAGCCAGGCGAACCGTGGACGGACGACCCCTACGCCCACGCCCTGCGCACCGGCCGTGGCCCGCTCTACCTGCGCCGCCTGTCACCACCGGCCGGCCTCGACGGCATCGAAGGAGAAGGGGAACTGCTGCCGCTCGACGTCGAGCGCTGGTGCGTCGCCGCCGACGCCGCCGACACCGGCGTTCTGCACCGCTGCACCGGCCCCGTTCTCGACGTCGGCTGCGGACCGGGACGACTGGTGGCGGCTCTGGCCGCCCGGGGCGTTCGGGCGCTCGGCGTGGATGTCAGCCCGGCCGCGGTGGCCCGGACCCGGCAGCGCGGAGCCGCCGCCGTGCGCCGGTCCGTCTTCGAACGCCTGCCGAGGGAAGGCCACTGGGGCACCGTCCTGTTGATGGACGGCAACATCGGTATCGGCGGGGACCCGGTCGCCCTCCTCCTCCGCCTCCGCGCCGTGGTCGCGCCCGGTGGGCGACTGCTGGCCGAGGCCGCCCCGCACGACGTGGACGAGCACCTCACCGTCCGCGTCGAGGACGCCCAGGGCCGCCACGGCCGGCCCTTCCCGTGGGCCCGCCTCGGCACCGACGCCCTGCTGCGTGCCGCCGACACCGCGGGGTGGATCCTGACCGGCCGGTGGACGGCCGAGGGCCGTCCGTTCGTGGAACTGCACCGCCCGAAGCCCGGGCATCACGACGAGCACCCCGCGACCGCCGGAGGGCCCGAACACCCATGAGCGACACCACCGCCCCGCACCGCCGGCATCCCCAGCCGCCGACCCGTCAGCCCGCCGCGCCGGCGCACCGCACCACCACCGCCCGTATCAGCGTCCTTGTCACCGCGGTTCTCCTCGCCGCACTCACCGCCGTCGTCGCCGGCACCGTGCGCGCGGGCGACAACGAGAGCGACCCCGGCCGTCTGCTGGCCGGCTACGCCGTCGCCTGGACGCTGTTCGCCGCCGCGGCATGGGCCGTACGCAAGGCCCCGGCCCGCGCCGCGACCGTTCTGGTCCTGGCCGGTGCGGCCGCCGTGGCGCTGGCCGCGCTCGCCGCCCCGCCCCGCACCAGCAACGACATGTACCGCTACGCCTGGGACGGCCGTGTCCAGGCCGCCGGGGTCTCCCCGTACGCCCACCCGCCCGCGGCACCAGAACTCGCCAAGCTGCGCGACGACTGGCTGTTCCCCGCCGACGGGTCCTGCCGGGAGTGGGGGCTGACCCGTACGGACAGCGGCCTGTGCGTCCGCATCAACCGCCCTACGGTCCCCACCATCTACCCGCCCGTCGCCGAAGGCTGGTTCTTCGCCGTGCACGTTCTCTCACCACCGCACAGCCGCCACAAACCGGTCCAAGTCGGCGGCGCTGTCCTGGCGTTCGGCACCACCCTCGCCCTGCTCACCGTGGGGCGCCGGCGCGGCGACCCGCGCCGGGCCCCGGCCCGCGCCGCCCTGTGGGGGTGGTGCCCGGCCGTCCCCTTCGAAGCCGTCAACAACGCCCATATCGACACCCTGGGCGTCCTGCTCGCCGTGCTCGCCCTCGGCACCGCCGGTGCAGGCGCCCGCCGCGGCGCGCTCCTCGGCGCCGCGACGGCCGTGAAACTGCTGCCCGTTCTGTTCCTGCCCGGCGCCCTGTCCGGTCAGCGCAGCCCGGCGCGGCTCGCGCGCGTGGTGTCGGCCCTGCTCGCCGCGGTCGCGCTCGCCTACCTGCCCTACGTCATCGCTTCCGGCCCGCATGTGCTGGGCTACCTGCCCGGCTACCTCCAGGAGGAGGGCTACGATCCCGGGCACGTGCGCCGCTTCGCCCTGCTGCGGCTGCTGTTGCCGGACTCCGCCGCGGGAGTGACCGTCATCGTGCTGCTCACGCTGACCGCCCTGGCCGTGTGGTGGCGCGGCGACCCCGCCCGCCCCTGGCGCGGTGCCCTGGTGCTGACCGGAACCGCCTTGCTGCTGGTCTCGCCCAGCTACCCCTGGTACTCGCTCCTCGTGGTCGGCCTGGTCGCCCTCGACGGCCGCTGGGAATGGCTGACCGTGACCGTCGCCGGCACCGTCCTCTACCTCGGCGGCCGGCTGCTGCCCGGCTTCCCCCTCCAGGCGTGGGCGTACGGCATGGCCGCCGTGTGCGTCGCGCTCGGGGCCTGCCTGCGCGCTGCCGCGGCACGGCGGTTTCCGGAGCGACGCCGCGGTCCGTGCCGGTCGGGCACCTGACGCTGACCGAGGACGCGGCCGGTCCCGGTCGGGCACCTGCGCGGATCGAGGACGCGGCCCGTCACCCGTGTCCGGTGACGGGCCGCGAAGGCGTACCCCTCACGGCGGCCGGCCGTCAGCCGACCGCCGGGCTCGGCGTGGGCGAGGCGGTGTTCACGTTCAGGTCGGGGCGGGGGGTGAGGACGACCATCGGTGCGCCGGGCTGGGGCGGGGGCGGGGTGAGCTGGTCCTTGGGGAGCTTGGGCGGGGTGCTCTGCTGGAAGAGAACCTGGTCGAAGTTGACCGTGCCGGTCTTCTCCAGCACGGTGATGTGGTCGAGCACGGTGTCGTTGGCCAGGTCGGCGAGTTGACGCACCAGGGTGTTCTTGGTGGTGGCCCGGATCTTCGCGATGGCCGGGAAGATCTGCCCGTGGGTCACGCGCATGATGTTGGCCGCCGTCGAGTCGAACTCCTTGCCGGACTGGGCGTCCGAGGTCGCCACGAACTGCTGCTGTTGCGGGGTTGCCTGGTTGGGCAGGGTGATGCCCAGCTCCGGGGCGATCTTGCGGCACATCGCGTCCAGTCCGGCATGGCCGACGATCAGGTGCTTGCCGGCCTCCCGCATCTCGGGCGTCGAGCCCTTCTTCAGGGCGATCTCGCCCAGCGGGTACTCCCACAGCCCGGCGGAGCGCACCTTGACGACGAAGTCGCGATCCGCCTCGGTGAGGGGCCCGTAGCGGGTGTTGGCGATGACACGGTCCGGGGAGCTGGATGTGGTCTGGACACCGAGCATGGCGGGGTAGGCGAGGGCGGTGAGGGTCAGGCCCAGGGCACCGGCCACGAAGACGGTACCTGCCATGTTCCGGGATATGGGCATGCTGCCTCCAGGCGCGAACGAGTTGTGCGTCAAGGAGTACGGGAGCGGAACACGGATCGATCACCGCGCGAGCACCACTTTGCGCTTTCCCTATGTGTCTTGCGTCACAGGGAGCGGGATTCACGGGACGATTCGGGCGGCGGCGCCGCACGAGCGATCACCGTGTCGTCCCCTGGGCGGCGCCCGTGGGACGACACGGCCCCGACGCTCCCCGGCGCGATCACTTGCGCGGCATGGGCCATGCGCGAAATCCTGCCATCGTTCGGCCCCTCGTTGTCCAGGGCGCCGAGGTTTCCCGGTCGGCAAGCTGTCGCGCCGCCGATCGCCGGCGCGTGACCGATCTTGCCGGCCTGGCGCAGGGCGCGGTTCGGTTCGCCGAACGGCTCGTCTGCCGGCAACGCCGGTGTCGCCGTCGTCACAGCGGCCGCCAGGATGCATAGGTGACCACCGATGGCGGGCAGGTGATGGACCGGCCGGTCGCTCCGGGTGCAGGCCCGGCCCGGTATCGGCATGGCAACGCTCTCCGGGCGCCCGACCCGGCGCACATATGAGAAGGGACCGTCGATGTTCCGCAAGGTACTGGTGGCGAACCGTGGCGAGATCGCCGTCCGCGCGTTCCGTGCGGCCTATGAGCTGGGCGCCGGAACAGTGGCGGTGTTCCCCTACGAGGACCGCGGCTCGCTGCACCGCCTCAAGGCCGACGAAGCCTATGAGATCGGCCAGAAGGGCCACCCGGTGCGCGCCTATCTGTCGGTCGAGGAGATCGTGGGCGCGGCGCGCCGGGCGGGGGCGGACGCCGTGTACCCCGGGTACGGGTTCCTCTCGGAGAATCCGGATCTGGCCCGGGCCTGCGAGGAGGCCGGGATCACGTTCATCGGTCCGAGCGCCGAGATCCTGGAGCTGACCGGCAACAAGGCCCGCGCCGTCGCCGCGGCCCGCGCCGCCGGAGTGCCGGTGCTCGGCTCCTCACGTCCCTCCACCGACGTCGGCGAACTGCTCGCGGCCGCCGAGGAGGTCGGTTTTCCCCTGTTCGTCAAGGCGGTCGCCGGTGGCGGCGGGCGCGGCATGCGGCGGGTCGAGGAGCCCGCGAAGCTTCGGGAGGCGATCGAGGCGGCCTCCCGTGAGGCCGAGTCCGCGTTCGGGGACGCGACCGTGTTCCTGGAGAAGGCCGTGGTGGACCCGCGCCATATCGAGGTGCAGATCCTCGCCGACGGCCAGGGCGGCGTCATCCACCTCTACGAGCGCGACTGCTCGGTGCAGCGGCGGCACCAGAAGGTCGTCGAACTGGCTCCCGCTCCAGGCCTCGACCCCGCGCTGCGGGACCGCATCTGCGCCGACGCCGTCGCCTTCGCCCGCACCATCGGCTACCGCAACGCCGGGACCGTCGAGTTCCTGGTCGACCGCGACGGCCGCCACGTCTTCATCGAGATGAACCCGCGCATCCAGGTCGAGCACACGGTGACCGAGGAGGTCACCGACGTCGACCTGGTCCAGGCGCAGTTGCGGATCGCCTCGGGGGAGTCGCTGGCCGACCTCGGCCTGTCCCAGGAGAGGATCTACGTCCGCGGCGCGGCCCTTCAGTGCCGGATCACGAGTGAGAACCCGGCCAACGGGTTCCGCCCGGACACGGGAACGATCAGCGCGTACCGCTCGCCCGGCGGCTCCGGCATCCGGCTCGACGGCGGCATCGCGTTCGTCGGCTCCGAGATCGGCGCCCACTTCGACTCGATGCTGGTGAAACTGACCTGCCGGGGGCGCGACTTCCCCACCGCGGTGCGGCGCGCCCGCCGCGCTGTCGCCGAGTTCCGTATCCGCGGTGTGGCCACCAACATCCCCTTCCTCCAAGCGGTCCTGGACGACCCCGACTTCCGGTCCGGCCACGTCACCACGTCCTTCATCGAGGAACGCCCGCAGCTGCTGACCGCCCGCCACTCCGCGGACCGCGGCACCCGTCTGCTCACCTACCTCGCCGACGTCACCGTCAACAAGCCGCACGGCGAGCGCCCGCGTCTGGTCGACCCCGCGACGAAACTGCCGAACGTGCCGTCCGGTGAACGGCCGCCCGCCGGTTCGAAGCAGCGGCTGACCGAACTCGGTCCGGAGGGATTCGCCCGCGCGCTGCGCGAGTCGCCCACCGTCGCCGTCACCGACACCACCTTCCGCGACGCCCACCAGTCCCTCCTGGCCACCCGCGTCCGCACCAAGGACCTGCTGGCCGCCGCCCCCGTCGTGGCCCACACCCTGCCCGGGCTGCTGTCCCTGGAATGCTGGGGCGGCGCCACGTACGACGTGGCCCTGCGCTTCCTGGCCGAGGACCCCTGGGAGCGGCTGGCCCGGCTGCGCGAGGCCGTGCCCAACATCTGCCTTCAGATGCTGCTGCGGGGCCGTAACACCGTCGGCTACACCCCCTATCCGACGGAGGTCACCGACGCCTTCGTCGACGAAGCCGCCCGCACCGGCATCGACATCTTCCGCATCTTCGACGCGCTCAACGACGTCACCCAGATGCGGCCCGCGATCGACGCCGTACGGGCGACCGGGACGGCCGTCGCCGAGGTCGCCCTGTGCTACACCGCCGACCTGTCCGACCCGGCCGAGAAGCTCTACACCCTGGACTACTACCTCCGGCTCGCCGAGCAGATCGTCGAAGCCGGAGCACACGTCCTGGCGGTCAAGGACATGGCCGGGCTGCTGCGGGCACCCGCCGCCGCCCGGCTGGTGACGGCGCTGCGGCGGGAGTTCGACCTCCCGGTGCACCTGCACACCCACGACACGGCCGGCGGGCAACTGGCCACCTATCTGGCCGCGATCGGCGCGGGCGCCGACGCCGTGGACGGGGCGGTGGCCTCGCTGGCGGGCACCACGTCCCAGCCGTCCCTGTCCGCGATCGTCGCCGCCACCGACCACTCCGAGCGGCCGACCGGGCTGAGCCTGCGTGCGGCCTGCGACCTGGAGCCGTACTGGGAGACCGTGCGCCGCATCTACGCCCCCTTCGAAGCGGGCCTGGCCTCGCCCACCGGGCGCGTCTACGACCACGAGATCCCCGGCGGGCAACTGTCCAATCTGCGGGTGCAGGCGAGGGAACTGGGCCTGGGCGACCGGTTCGAGGAGATCGAGGCGATGTACGCGGCCGCCGACCGCATCCTCGGCCGCCTGGTGAAGGTCACTCCGTCGTCCAAGGTGGTCGGTGACCTGGCGCTGCACCTCGTCGGTGCGGGCGTGACACCGGAGCGGTTCGCCGCCGAGCCCGGCGCGTACGACATCCCGGCCTCCGTTGTCGGATTCCTGCGCGGCGAGCTGGGCGATCCGCCCGGCGGCTGGCCGGAGCCCTTCCGCGGCAAGGCCCTCAAGGGCCGCGCCGAGGCCAAGCCGGTCGCCGAACTGACCGAGGAGGACCGCGAAGGGCTCGACAAGGACCGCAGGGCCACCCTCAACAGGCTGCTGTTCCCCGGACCGGCCAAGGAGTTCGAGGCCCACCGCGAGGCCTACGGAGACACCGGGGTCCTGCCCAGCAAGGACTTCTTCTACGGGCTCCGCCCCGGCGAGGAACACTCCGTCGACCTGGAACCCGGCGTACGCCTCCTCATCGAACTGGAGGCGATCGGTGAGGCGGACGAGCGGGGCATGCGTACGGTGATGGCCACACTCAACGGCCAGCTCAGGCCCGTCCAGGTCCGTGACCGTTCGGTCGCCTCGGACCTGCCGCCCGCGGAGAAGGCCGACAAGTCCGACCCCCGGCACGTCGCCGCACCGTTCGCCGGGGTCGTCACCCTGGCCGTGCAGCCGGGCGCCCAGGTCGAGGCGGGGGCGACGGTGGCGACGATCGAGGCGATGAAGATGGAGGCCGCGATCACCGCGCCCGTCACGGGAACGGTGGGCCGCCTGGCCGTCGAGTCCGTACAGCAGGTGGAGGGCGGCGACCTGCTGATGGTCATCGCGTAGGCGTGTTTCGAAAGTCCCGTCGTCCGCCGGAACGAGCGTGCGTGCCAGGCATCGCCGGGCAGACGGGACTTTGGAAGACGCGCCCAAGGCGGCACCCGCCTCGGGCGGGCCCCCGGGGGGACCCGGGGCCCGGGCGGGGTCGGTGCCGCCGTACGCGACACCGGTCCCGCAGCAGGGGGTGAGCTTCGCTTTCCGCCCTGTGCAGCGATGATCTTGATGTGGGGTAGCGGATCTTTCGGGTACACGCGCAGGTCGCCCGGTGGCAGCGTCCCGCTGACGTGGCCACCAGCGCGTCTTTGACGGGGCGGAATGCGGGGAACCGCCGCCACCGTCCGTCCGTCTGGAAGTGAGACGGAGGGGGCGGGTGTGATCGCGTGGCTGGGCCTGTGGTTGGCGTTGTGCGTCTGGTTGGCAGCCGGCGCGGTCGCCTATGTGGCATGGAGGCACTGGCACCGTCCGCCACGGCACCTGCGATGGGCGGTGCTGGGGGTGGTCACAGGCGCTGTGGGATACGCACACACACTGGCGTACGGACTCGCGCTGACCCGGCCGGTAGACGTGTGCGGTCGGCGAACGCTCGACGACGACTTCCCGCTGACCCACGTCCGCGTCGACGTGTTCCCGCCGCGCCTCGCGTGCTATTGGACCGACTCGTCGACGTACGGCCCCAGCCACCCCACGGCCGTGGGCGGATGGCTGATGTGGTGTGGGGCGGCGCTGCTGGTGGCGGGCGCGGTCGCTCGGGCGACGGACCGCCCCTCGCGCACGGCGCGCTGGGCCAGGGCGGGCGTGATCCTGGCGCCCGCTGTTGCCGCCACAATCTGGGTGACCAGGGTCCACCGGCTCATGGGTCTGTCGACCGTCGATCTCGACAACGAGTGCTTCACATGGCAGGTGGGTCATCTCCAGTCCGCACCCGCCGGCGAGATCCTGAGAACGGACCGCAGCCTTCTGCCTCCGGCCGTCGACTGCGTCTTCACTGACGGCGTCGTAAGCCTCATCCGCTCGGAAGCACTGGGACTGTGGTGCTGCCTGATCGCGTTCCTCATCTGCTGTGCGGTGATCCTCCAGCGGGTGTCCCGGTCGGTCACGCGCGCTCGCGGACCTCGGTGAGCAGTCCGCACAGGGCGACGCTGCCGGGCCGGCCGGAGCGTTTGCCGCAACGGTCGCCGCGCACTCAGCGATGGACATGGACGGGCACCCTACGCCGCTGCCGCGTCCGCGGCGCACTGATCCGGCCACTCCCGCAGGGACAAGCAGCCGTCTTGACGGCGGTGATGGTCGCCGACGGATTCCTGCCCGCGCAACCCGTCGGAGCTTCCCTTCCGCCTCCGTCCTTGCCGTTGGGTAACGCTGGGTTGCCGCTCCACAAGAGATCGCCGGAGCCGAATCTGGTGAACAGATCCGGCCGTCCGTCCGCTCGCGCCGGGCAGCGATGGAAGCCACTGCGGATGGGTGCCATCGTGGAACGCAACCGGACCGACTGGGGAGCGGGACCGGAGCGCTGTACCCGCAGTGGACGGTGCAGAGCACGGAAGCGGGCGAGCTGGATGATTCTTGCGGTCGTGTTCGCGGTGTTGGCCGCGTGCAGCAACGCGGTCGGAACCGTGCTGCAACGGCGTGCGGCGGTGCAGATGCCCGACTCTCCCAATCGGTTCGGGCTCGTCGGGCAGTTGCTGCGCAGCCCGGTCTGGTTCGCGGGCATTCTGGGGGTCGTCTTCGCCGCGCTCTTCCAGGCTCTGGCTTTGAACGCGGGGACCCTGGCGGCGGTCCAGCCCCTGTTCATCCTGGAGCTGCCGCTGGCTCTCCTGGTCGGCAGTGTGGTCTTCCGTGTGGGGGTGTCCCGCAAGGCCTGGTTCTGTGTGGGGTGCATCTTCGTGGGCCTGGCCGTCAGCCTCTTCTCGACCGCCCCCTCCGGCGGGCGGTCCCAGGTCCCGGGACTGTGGTGGGTGCCGGCGCTGGCCGTGGTGGGCGGGGCCGGTGCCCTGCTGGTCCTGGCCGGGCTCCACCGCCCCCACGGACTGGCGCGCGCGGCCTGCCTGGCCGCGGCGGCCGCGATCGGTAACGCGCTGACCGCGGCGCTGGTCAAGTCCGCCATGAGCATCATGTCCGAGAAGGGGGCGGCGGGCTTCTTCCTGGCCTGGCAGACCTACGGGTTCGCTGTCGCCGGTTCGCTCTCCATCGTCCTGCTGGGTTACGCCATGCAGGGAGGCCCGCTGATCGCTTCCCAGCCGGCCCTCACGCTCGGCGACGCGGCCCTCAGCTTCTGCCTCGGCGTCGTCCTCTACGCCGAATCGCCGCGACACGGCTTGTGGCTCCTGCCGGCGCTCCTCGGCGTCGCCCTGCTCTGCTACGGCGTCTTCGCCCTCTCCCGCACCCGGTGCCTCATGGAGTGCGTCAACCCAGGAGGGGACGAAGCACGGCCCGAAGAGGAGCCCGCCTCAGCGGCTCATCACCACGCGAGGGCGGACTGAGACACAACCGCCCTCCACGCGATCCCGCCCGCTCAGGCGGTGAGGCGCTCGGCGAGGGACTTGGCCCTGGTGACCGCCGCCTGGTGGGCGCGCTCGCGGGAGGCTTCGAAGAGGGGCACCAGCTCGGACATGGCCGGGTTCTGCGGGGCCATGGTGAGCTCGGGGACGATGAACTCGAGTTCGAGGGCGAGCGTGTCGGCGAGGATCGCCGTCAGGTAGTTCTGCACGTACTCGAACGGCTCCCTCGGCGTGCCCGGTGCGTAGGAGCCGCCGCGGCTGGCGACCACGGTGACCGGCGTGCCCTTGGCGGAGGGGCTCTCGCCCGCGGTGCGGCCGAACAGGATCACGTTGTCCAGCCAGGCCTTGAGGGTCGACGGGATCGCGTAGTTGTACATCGGGGCGCCGATCAGCACCGCGTCCGCCCGCTCCAGCTCCTCGATCAGCTTCACGCGCTCGGCGAAGGCGGCCGCCTGCTGCGGCGTGTGGGCGGCGGCGTCGGCGAACCCGGCGGTGTGGGCGTCGGCGGTGAGGTGCGGTACCGGGGCGGTGGAGAGGTCACGGTAGATCACCGCGCCCCCCGGGTGCTGCTCCTCCCAGGTCTTGCGGAAGGTGTCCGTCACCGCCCGGGACGCGGAGGCGGACGCCGGGAACACGGACGAATCGATGTGCAGAAGGGTGGCCATCGGAGATCTCCCAAGGATGGTGATGGTGATCCGAGGGCGCCCGCCGGGATGCGGACGCCCAAGGGGCTAAGTTTTCGTACTCGACTATAGATAGCACAGGTACTTACTTTTTTTCATCACCATACGGGCACGCAGTATCCTGGCAGGCATGACGGTCGAACAGAGCCACGGCACCGAGGCGTGCAAGCGGGTGGACGACGGCATCACCCGCGTCTTCCAGTTGCTCGGCAAGCGCTGGACCGGCCAGATCGTGGCCGTACTGGTCGAGCAGCAGGCGAACTTCGCCGCGCTGCGTCGTGCCATTCCCGGCCTCAGCGAGCGCATGCTCTCCGACCGCCTCACCGAACTCGCCACCGCGGGGCTCGTCGTGCGCGAGGTCGACGAGGGTCCGCCGTTGCGGGTCTCCTACCGGCTCACGGAATCGGGGGCCGCGCTGGAGCCGGCGCTCACGGAACTGGGGGAGTGGGCGAAGGTGCATCTGCCGGACGGCCCGCCCTGCACGGAAACGCCCCGAAGCGACGCCTGACGGCGAAGCGGCGGCTGTCGACGCGAAGAGCCTGCTGCTCTCGGCAAGTTCCACCCCCGGGAACGGCGCGGCCGGTCGCGGAACGCGACGCGCTGCTCCTGCGCGACACCGGCCGCACCGGTGAGACGGTAGGCAGGCGGCGCATCCCGACGCCACGCTGGCAGTTGCAGCAGTGCCTCCATCAAGGCCCTTGCTTCGATGCCGCCGGCAGCTACGTCAAGCTCCGCGAAGTCGCCCGCCGCATCTGCGAAAGGGGCAGTCTCGCCTGGGGCGGCGTGGGCGGTCTGCGGCCGTCCCTTGGCGCCCGGCGAGGGCCGGAGCCCCTGTTTGTGGGGTAGATCTCGTCATGGTGACACATCCCCACGTCAGCGCCCCGGAATCTCCGCTTCCGGGTGCCCCGGGTGGCCCTCCGGAGTCCGGGCGGACCGGTAGGTGTCCCCCCTCGTACTAAAATCATCCGCTTGTTTGGAGCTGGACCGGAAGATCCCCTGGCATCCCTCGGGCCCACCAGCGCCCCGGAACGTTCCGGGAACGACACGTGAGGACCCGATGGCAGCCCTCGAGCAAGGCCCCGCACTCGCGCTGTCCGACGAGGAGATGCGTGTGCAGTCCGGCGATCGCGCGCGACTCTCCGCCGCCCCCGCCGGTTCACCGCGCACCCTCGTGGACGTCTTCGAGGCCACGGTACGGGCCCATCCCGACGAGCCGGCCCTCGACGACGGCCGCCGTTGCCTGACCTACCGGGCCCTGGCCGCCGAGGTCGAAACCCTCAGGCGCCGCCTCGCCGGCGCCGGGGTGGGCCTCGGCGACCGGGTCGGTGTGCGCGTCCCGTCCGGCACCAACGACCTGTACGTGGCCATCCTGGCCGTGCTCGCCACGGGAGCCGCCTACGTCCCGGTGGACGCCGAGGACCCGGACGAGCGGGCCGATCTGGTGTTCGGGGAGGCGGAGGTCCGCGCGGTCGTCGGCGCCGCACACCGGCTGACCGTCCACGGCACGTCCGACGCCCCCGCGGCCCGTCCCGGCATCGAGCACGACGCCTGGATCATCTTCACCTCCGGCTCGACCGGCAAGCCCAAGGGGGTCGCCGTCGGTCACCGCAGCGCCGCGGCATTCGTGGACGCCGAGGCGGACCTCTTCCTGACGGAGGAGCCGATCGGACCCGGCGACCGGGTCATGGCGGGCCTCTCCGTGGCCTTCGACGCCTCCTGTGAGGAGATGTGGCTGGCCTGGCGGCATGGGGCCTGTCTGGTGCCCGTACCGCGCTCCCAGGTGCGCAGCGGCGCCGATCTCGGCCCCTGGCTGGTCGAGCAGGAGATCACCGTCGTCTCCACCGTGCCGACCCTGGCCGCGCTCTGGGAGCCCGAGACCCTGAACGACGTCCGCCTGCTGATCTTCGGTGGTGAGGCCTGCCCGCCGGAACTGGCACAGCGGCTGGTCACCGAGGGACGCGAGGTCTGGAACACCTACGGGCCGACCGAGGCGACCGTGGTGGCCTGCGCCGCGCTGCTCACCGGTGAGGAGCCGATCCGGATCGGACTGCCCCTGAACGGCTGGGAACTCGCCGTCGTGGACGACGCCGGCCTGCCGGTGGCGATGGGCGCGAGCGGACAACTGGTCATCGGTGGGGTGGGGCTCGCCCGGTACCTCGACGCCGAGAAGGACGCGGAGAAGTACGCGCCCCTGCCGTCGCTCGGCTGGGAGCGCGCCTACCGCAGCGGGGACCTCGTCCGGGCCGAGCCCGAGGGGCTGATCTTCCTCGGGCGCGCCGACGAGCAGATCAAGCTCGGCGGGCGGCGGATCGAACTCGGCGAGGTGGACGCCGCGCTTCAGGCCCTGCTCGGGGTGGCCGGTGCCGCCGCCGCGGTGCGGACCGCCCGCAGCGGCAATCAGCTCCTGGTCGGGTACGTCGTCACCCAGGAGGGGTGGGACCACGCGGCGGCCGTCGAGCGGCTGCGCGCCGAACTGCCCGCCGCACTGGTCCCGCTGCTCGCGCCGGTCGACGATCTGCCGACCCGCACGTCCGGCAAGGTCGACCGCAACGCGCTGCCCTGGCCGCTGAAGGACCTGGAAGGCCCCGCCGCCCGGCTCTACGGCACCGAGGCCTGGCTCGCCGAACAGTGGACCGAGGTCCTCGGCATCCCGGTGGCCGACGCGTCCGACGACTTCTTCGCGATCGGCGGCAGCAGCCTGGCCGCCGCCCAGCTCACCACCCGGCTGCGCACCCGCTACCCCAGCGCTGCCGTCCTCGACATCTACCAGCAGCCGACGCTGCGCAAGCTGGCCCGCCATCTGGAGGAGTCGGCGCAGGAAGACGGCGCCGAGCGCGTGATCACCCCGGTTCCGAAGCGGGCCGGGGTACTCCAACTCCTCCTGCTCCTCCCCCTTTTCACGGTGCTCGGGCTGCGCTGGGCCGTGGCGCTGGTCGCGCTCGGGAACGTACTGCACTGGTTCGGCCCCTATCCGTGGGCGCCGACCGCCTCGTGGTGGGCCGTCGCGGCCGGGGCGGTGCTGCTGTTCAGCCCGCCGGGGCGGCTCGCGATCGCGGCGGGCGGGGCCCGGCTGCTGCTGCGGGGTGTCAAGCCCGGCCACTACGCCCGCGGGGGCAGCGTGCACCTGCGGCTGTGGGCCGCGGAACGGCTCGCCGAGTTCACCGGGGCGACCTCGCTGACGGGTTCCTGGCTGGTGCGCTACGCACGGGCCCTGGGCGCCAAGATCGGCCCGGACGCGGATCTGCACTCGCTGCCGCCGGTGACCGGCATGCTCAAGCTGGGGCGGGGCGCGGCCGTCGAGTCCGAGGTGGACCTGTCGGGCCACTGGCTGGACGGCGACCGGCTGGAGATCGGCCCGGTCAAGGTGGGTGCGCACGCTGCCGTCGGCACGCGCAGCATGCTCTTCCCGGGCGCGCGGGTCGGTAAGCGCGCCGAGGTGGCGCCCGGTTCGGCCGTCGCCGGGCAGGTTCCCACCGGCCAGCGCTGGGCGGGCGCGCCCGCCGTCAAGCTCGGCAAGGCCAAGCGCAACTGGCCCAAGGAGCGGCCTCGGCGCGGCACCTGGTGGCGGGCGATGTACGGCGTCAGCGGTTTCGCGCTGACGGTGCTGCCGGTCCCGGCGGGGGCGGCAGCGCTCCTCGTGGCGCACCTCTTCGTCGATCCGGCCGCCGGCCTCGGCGAGGCTTTGCGGGGAGCCGCCGTGGCCCTGGTTCCCGCCACGCTCGCATTCGGTCTGACGTACGCGCTGCTGCTTGTGATCGCCGTACGGCTGACGAGTCTCGGGCTGCGTGAGGGCACATATCCCACGCACAGCCGGATCGGCTGGCAGGCCTGGACGGTCACCCAGCTGATGGACCGCTCGCGCGAGACGCTGTTCCCGCTGTACGCCGGGCTGGTCACCCCGGTGTGGCTGCGCCTGCTCGGGATGCGGATCGGCCGGGGCGCCGAGGTGTCGACCGTACTGGCGCTGCCCACTCTGACCACGGTCGGCGACGGGGCGTTCCTGGCGGACGACACGCTGACCGCTCCCTACGAACTGGGCGGCGGCTGGATGAGGATCGGTCGCGCGGAGATCGGGCGCCGGGCGTTCCTCGGGAACTCCGGGATGACCGCACCGGGCCGGAGCGTGCCGGACGGCGGGTTGGTCGGGGTGCTGTCGGCGACCCCGAAGAAGGCGAAGAAGGGCAGCTCCTACCTGGGCCTGCCGCCCGTGAAACTGCCGCGCACCGCCAGCGACGGCGACCAGAGCCGTACGTACGACCCCCCGGCCGGGCTGCTGTGGGCGCGCGCACTGGTGGAAATGTGCCGGATCGTTCCCGTGTTCTGCTCGGCGGGACTCGCCGTGCTGACGGCCGCGGCGCTCAGCGCGCTGGGCGACTGGGCATGGCCGCTGTGCGGACTGGTGCTCCTCGCCGCGGGACTGGCGGCCGGTGCCGTCTCCGTCGTGGCGAAGTGGCTGCTCGTGGGCCGGCACCGGAGCGGGGAGCACCCGCTGTGGAGC
Source organism: Streptomyces sp. NPDC047079 (assembly GCF_040643755.1). Taxonomy (NCBI): domain Bacteria; kingdom Bacillati; phylum Actinomycetota; class Actinomycetes; order Kitasatosporales; family Streptomycetaceae; genus Streptomyces; species Streptomyces sp. NPDC047079. Next base: position 68,573 of record NZ_JBEYUZ010000014.1, on the reverse strand, counting down.
TCCTTCGTGTGGCGCAATGAGCTGGCGGACACGTTCGTGGAGGTCGTGGCTGTGCCGTGGCTGGCGGGAGCGGTGCCGGGCACGCCGCTGACGACGCTGTGGCTGCGCGCACTCGGCGCCCGGATCGGCCGGGGTGTATGGGTCGAGAGCTACTGGCTGCCGGAGACGGATCTGGTGACGCTGGAGGACGGTGCCACGGTCAACCGCGGATGTGTGTTGCAGACCCACCTCTTCCACGACCGGATCTTGCGGACGGATACTGTGATCCTCCGTGCGGGAGCGACGCTGGGTCCCGGCGGAATCGTCCTGCCCGGCAGCACGGTCGGGGCCCGCACCACGCTGGGGCCCGCCTCGCTCGTGATGGCGGCGGAGTCGGTGCCCGACGACACCCGCTGGCTGGGCAACCCGATCGAGGCATGGCGTCCCCGGAAGCGAGCGTCGTGACTCGCCTCGGGCGCACGACGGGGCGGCACGGCATATGAGCACAGCGCAAGGAGCAGACGCAGCAGTGAGCCCTCAGCAGAAGGTGGAAGCGGACCCCTACTTCCCTGCCAACGGCGACCCTCGCTACCGGGTGAACCGCTACGAGCTCACGCTGGACTACCGCCCCGGCCCCAACCGGCTCACCGGGACGGCCCGGCTGGGCGCCATCGCGGGCGGGGCCCCGCTCACCGAGTTCCAGCTCAATCTCGCCGACTTCCGGATCGGGCGGGTCCGCGTCGACGGCCGGCCGCCGCACTACGCGCACCGCGGAGGCCGGCTGCGCATCCGCCCGCCGAAGCCGATACGGGCGGGTGCCGCGTTCACCGTCGAGGTGCACTGGTCGGGCAACCCGAAGCCGGTCGGCAGCCCTTGGGGCGGGCTCGGCTGGGAGGAACTGGAGGACGGGGCGCTGGTGGCGAGCCAGCCGGTCGGGGCGCCGTCGTGGTACCCGTGCAACGACCGCCCGGCGGACAAGGCGTCGTACCAGATCTCGGTCACCACGCCGTCGGCGTACTCGGTGGTGGCGGGCGGGCGCCTGCTGACCCGTACGGCGAAGGCGTCGACGACCACGTGGGTGTACGAGCAGCCGGCACCGACCTCCAGCTATCTGGTCGGGCTGGCCATCGGCAGGTACCAGACGGTCCTGCTCGGCGATCCGGGCGAGGACGGTGTGCCGCAGTACGGGCACCTCCCCGCGCCCCTGCTGCCGCAGTTCTCCCGGGACTTCGCCCGCCAGCCCGCCATGATGGAGCTGTTCCAGGAACTCTTCGGTCCGTACCCGTTCGGCGAGTACGCGGTGGTGGTGACGGAGGAGGAGCTCGATGTCCCCGTGGAGGCCCAGGGGTTGTCGCTGTTCGGCTCCAACCACGTGGACGGCGCGAGGGGTTCGGAGCGGCTGGTGGCGCACGAGCTGGCACACCAGTGGTTCGGCAACAGCGTGTCCGTCGCCGACTGGCGGCACATATGGCTCAACGAGGGCTTCGCCAAGTACGCGGAATGGCTCTGGTCGGAGCGGTCCGGGGGCCCCACGGCCGCCCAACTCGCCGCGACGGCACACCGGAAGCTCTCCGCGCTGCCCCAGGACCTGCGGCTGTCCGACCCGGGCCGCAAACGCATGTTCGACGACCGCCTCTACGAACGCGGCGGCCTCGTGCTGCACGCGGTGCGCTGCGCCCTGGGCGAGGAGGCGTTCCACCGGATGCTGCGCGGCTGGACGGCCGCGCACCGGGGCGGGGTGGTGACGACGGGCGCGTTCACCACCCACGCCGCCCGGTGCGCGGGCCGGTCCCTGGACGATCTGTTCACGGCGTGGGTGGAGGAGACGGCTCTGCCGCCGCTGCCCTCCCAGGCGGCTGCGGTGCCGATGCGCCCGCCGTACCCGCCGAGCAACGCGGGGTCCCTGTGAACCGTGTGAACGGGCACGGCCCGGGGCGCCCCGGCTCCCGGGCCCCGGGAACCCCGCCGGGCCGCCGCGCTGCCGGTAGCGCGCCGGCCCGGCCACGGGTCAGGGGCGCTCGTACGTCCGCGTGAGGATCTCCAGCACCTCGGACTCGTCCGGCAGCCGCGGCGCGTTCTTGGTCACGGCGTCGGCGACCGCTCCGGCCGCGATGGCCGGCAGCAGTGCGCGGCCGGCCCCCAGGTCGCGCAGCGACCGCTTGATGTCCAGGGCCCCGGAGATCTCCCGCACGGCCGACACGGCGGCCCCGGCCCAGTCGCCGTCGGCCGGCGGCGCGAGGCGCATGGCCCGGGCCACCTGCTCGTACGCGCCCTGTGCGGCGGGCGCGCTGAACTCCATGACCTCCTCCAGGACGGCGGCGAGGGCCACTCCGTGCGGAGTGCCGGTGTGCGCGGTGATCGCGTGACCGATGCCGTGCACCAGGCCGAGCCCGGACAGGGTCAGTGCCTGGCCCGCGAGGTGCGCGCCCATCATCAGCTCGGCGCGCGCGTCGAGGTCCGAGCCGTCCCTGTGCGCGACGGGCAGGGCGCGGCTCACCATGGCCACGGCCTGGGTGGCGTACGCGACGGAGAACGGGTTGGCGCCGCGCGAGGCGAGCGACTCGATGCCGTGGACCAGGGCGTCGATGCCGGTCGCGGCGGTGGCCGGTGCGGGCAGGCCGAGCGTCAGCTCCGGGTCCAGGAGGGCGATGCGCGGCTTGACCGAGGGGTGACCGATGTAGACCTTCCGGCAGGCCGTGGTGTCCTCGATGACGCCGAAGCCGTTGGTCTCCGCTCCCGTGCCCGAGGTGGTGGGGACGGCGACGATCGGCAGCCCCTGTGCCGCCTCCCACAGATGGTCGGCGTCGGCGGCCACCGCGTCCGGGTTGCCGACCAGCAGGGAGATGCCCTTGGCCGCGTCCAGCACCGAACCGCCGCCGAGCGCGACGACCGCGGCGGGGCCGAAGGCGCGGGCCCGTGCGGCGCCCGCGTCGACGTTGCCGGTGGACGGGTTGGGCGCCACCTCGTCGTGGACGGCGTACTCGATGCCCGCGCTGTCGAGGGTCTTGAGGACGCGTTCGACGACACCCGCCGCGCGCAGCCCCCGGTCCGTGACGACGAACGCGCGGGCGTGGCCGGTCGCCGCGACCAGCTCGGGAAGCAGGTTGATGCGGCCGGGCCCGAACAGGACACGGCACAGGGGATCGACGCTCAGCGACGCGGTCGCGAGGCTGTCGCGCTGGGGAGAGGACATGGGATGCGGCTCCTGAGTGCTGCGTACCGGTTCAGACCGTGAGTGCCGTGGTGGCCGGCGCGGCCGCCATCGGGTGAGGCAGGCGGAACTCCTGCCCCGCGAGCGTCTCGTAGAGACGGACCGGGCTCATCTCGCCCGCGAGATCGCCGTGCTGGGCCTTGGAGCGGCGGTAGATCTGCTCGACGAGGGCGGACAGCTCGGTGGGCACGCCCAGGTCGCGGCCAAGGTCGACGGCGAGCCCGAGGTCCTTGCAGGCGAGGGCCATGGCGAAGGAGTCGTCGTAGTCGCCGTCGGCGAGCACGCACATGATGTCGCTCTCGAGGAAGTGGGAGGCGGCCGGGCTCGCCAGCAGCGCGCTGCGCAGCACCCCCAGGTCTACACCGGCCTTCACGCCCATGGCGAGGACCTCTGAGGTGGCGACCAGATGACTGAACCAGAGCAGGTTGATCATCAGCTTCACGGTATAGCCCGCGCCGAGCGGCCCGACGTGCAGGATGCGGTCCGGGTCGCCCATGGCCCGAAGGACGGGCAGGGCGTCGTGGAAGTCGTCGTCGTGGCCGCCCACGAAGATTTGGAGGCTGCCGGCCTCGGCGCCCCGGGCCATGCCGCTGACCGGCGCGTCGAGCCGGCGCACGGTCCTGGCGTCCAGGACCTCGGCCGCGACGCGCTCCGCCGCCGCCGGCGTCGACGTCGACATGTCGATCCACAGCGCGCCGGCGGGCAGGGCCTGAGCCGCTCCGCCCCGCAGCAGCACGTCCTCGACGATCCGTGGGTTCGGCAGCATGGTGATCAGGAACTCGGCGTCGCGTGCGCAGTCGGCGGGGGAGTCGGCCCAGCGTGCTCCGAGCGCGAGATGGTCGACGGCCGCCTCGGGCCGGGTGTCGTGCACGGTGACCAGGTGGCCCGCGTGGATGAGATGGCGGGCCATGTGCCGTCCCATGTTGCCCAGGCCGATGAAACCGATCCTCATCAGTGTCCTCGTTGCTGTCGGAAGAAGAGAAGAAGAGACGAAGGGGGATGCCCGACCCGAACGGGTCGTGGGGGTCAGGCGAGGTTGATCCAGGTGGTCTTGAGCGCGGTGTACGCGTCCAGCGCGTGCAGGGACTTGTCGCGGCCCGCGCCGGTGGCCTTGAAGCCGCCGAACGGCGTGATGACGTCGCTGGCGTCGAAGGTGTTGATCCACACCGTGCCGGCCCGCAGCCGCTTCGCGGTGCGGTGGGCCACGGTCACGTCCCGTGTCCACACCGAGGCCACGAGACCGAAGTCGCTCTCGTTGGCGAGCCGTACGCCCTCGTCGACGTCGCCGTCGTAGGACACCACCGCCAGAACCGGCCCGAAGATCTCCTCCTGGCCGACGACGGAGGCGTTGTCGACTCCGTCGAGAACGGTCGGTTCTACATAGCTGCCGCCGGTCTCGGCCAGCGTGCGCCGGCCGCCGAGCAGCACGCTCGCGCCGTCCCGTGTGCCGCGCTCGATGTAGCCGAGGACCGCGGCGAGCTGGGTCTCGTCGACGATCGGGCCCATCACCGTGGCCGGGTCGAGCGGGTCACCGACGCGGAAGGTCTCGGCGGTGATCCGGCGTACGGCGTCCAGCAGCCGGTCCTTCACCGAGGCGTGCACGACGACCCGCGATCCCGCGTTGCAGGTCTGCCCCGCGTTGTAGAAGATGCCCCAGGCCACGGCCGAGGCGGCGGCCTCGACGTCCGCGTCGGCCAGGACGAGCTGCGGAGACTTCCCGCCCGCCTCGACGGCGACCTGCTTGCCGTTGGACTCACCCGCGTACACCTGGAAGAGCCGGGCCACCGCCGCCGATCCGGTGAAGGCGATCTTGTCGACGTCCGGATGGCGGCCGAGTGCCTGCCCGGCGACCTCACCCCGCCCCGGAACCACGTTGAGGACGCCGTCGGGCAGCCCCGCCTCGGTGGCGAGCGCGGCCAGCCGGAGCGCGGCCAGCGAGGTCTGTTCGGCGGGCTTGAGCACCACGCTGTTTCCCGTGGCGAGCGCGGGCCCCAGTTTCCAACTGGCGATCAGCAGGGCGTAGTTCCACGGCACGACCGCACCGACGACACCCAGGGGTTCCCGGGTGATCAGCGCGAGGGCGTCCCCCGGGGTCGGCGCGACCTCGTCGTACGTCTTGTCGATGGCCTCGGCGTACCAGGCGATGGTCTCGGCGGCCTTGGCCACGTCCACGCGCAGCGACTCGGTGATGGGTTTGCCCATCTCCAGGGTGTCCAGGAGAGCGAGCTCCTCGGCGTTCGCACGGATCAGATCGGCCCAGCGCAGCAGGACACGCTTGCGCTCCTTGGGCGCGAGGTCGCGCCAGCGTCCGTCCTCGAAGGCGGTACGCGCCGACCGGACGGCCCGGTCGACGTCCTCGGCGGACGCGGCCTGCACCTCGCACAGGACCGAGCCGTCGCGCGGCGACACGCTCGGAAAGCTGTCACCGGAGGTGGCGTCGGTGAAGGTGCCGTCGATGAACGGGCGGGTCTCGAAGGCGAGCTTGTCGGCCGCGGCCCGCCACTCGTCGTGGGAGCGGGTCAGCAGGTCCTCGATGGTGCAGGTCACTTGACCCTCCAGCGGTCGATCGCGTCCTCGTCCAGTTCGATGCCGAGGCCGGGTTTGTCGGGCACTTCGAGGCAGCCGTCGGCGTTCACCTCCACGGGCTCGGCGAGCATGAAGTCGCGGCGCTCGGGGGTCCAGCCGGGCGGGTCGTAGGGGAACTCGAAGAAGGGGCCGCCGCCGACGCCCGCGGCGACGTGCAGGTTGGCGAGTACGCCGATGCCGTTGGTCCAGCTGTGCGGGGTGAACTGACGGTGCTTCAGCTGGGCGAGTTCGGCCAGGGTGCGGGCGCGGTGCATGCCGATCGCGAGCACCACGTCCATCTGGTAGATGTCGAGGGCGTCCTCTTCGAGGTAGCGCAGCAGCTCGGTGGGGGAGTGGTGCATCTCCCCGGCCGCTATCCGCACGCCCGGGTTCTCGGCACGCAGCCGCTTGAAGCCGTCCAGGTCCCCGTAGGGCAGGGGCTCCTCCACCCAGAACACGTCGAGTTCGGCGAGCCGGGCGATGATCTTGCGGGTCTTGGCGAGGTCGGAGGCACCGGCCGTGTCGCCCGCCATCCGCCAGGACTGGTTGAGATCGACCATGATCTCGAAGCCGTCGCCCAGTTCCTCCCGCACGGCCCGTACCACCGCGACGCCCTCGTCGACGCGGTCCCGGTCGATGCGGATCTTCATGGCCCGGAAGCCCGCCTCGCGCACCTTCAGCGCCGTCGCGACGCGCTCCTGCGGCGACTTCAGCTCTCCGCAGGAGGCGTACGCGGGCAGCTCCTTGGTCGCGTTGCCGAACAGCTCGGAGACCGGGCGGCCGTGCACCTTGCCGATGACGTCCCACAGGGCCGCCTCCAGCGGCCAGTAGTAGGCGCCGTGGAAGTTGGCGGTCTCGATCGCCCTGACGTGCCGGGTGATGTCGAGCGGGTCCTCGCCGACGAACAGATGCCTGTAGGTGTCGAAGCCGTCCATGAGGTCGCCGGAGCCGATGCCGGTGATCCCCTCGTCGGTGTGCACGCGGACGATCGTGGCGTCGAAGTGGCGGCGCGGCTCGGGGTCCCAGGCGGCACGGAACGGCGGATCCAGTTCCAGCCGGAGCCGGTCCAAGGTGATGTCGGTGATCTTCATCGGGTGACCGCCTCGGGCGCCGACGCGGCGAGTACCTCGGCGGAGGGCGTGTAGAAGGGGTTCGCCGGACCCTCCTGTGCCGCGGCCAGGGCGTCGGAGACCGACGGCGTCCCCGTCACGGCCGCGCGGACCGCGCCGTACGCGGCGGCCCGCTGGTTGCGGAAGCAGGCGTCCAGGTCATGGACCGCCGGGTTGACCCACACCGCGGCGATGATCAGCAGGTCGTCGGCCTCCCCGGCCGGGAGGAGGCCCTGCGCCACCGCGTCCAGCACGCCCTGGGCGAGGCCCGCCTGCGCGCTCCCCCATGTGGCGCGCTCGTGCAGATCGCTGCCGGCGACGGCCTTGTTCACGAACAGGGTGAGCGGCCTGACCGGCACCGACGGGCGCACGACCGTCATGAACGGCACATGTCCGGCGCTCGGCGTGGCCAGCGAGGTGGCCCAGGCCGTCTCGACCGGGCCGCCCTTGCGGCCGATCACGATGTTCGTGTGCGCCGCATTGGCGCCGTCACCGGCGAAGGACTCGCCGATCAGCGCGGTGGCGGCAAAGGGGGAGGGCATCGGAACTCCTGGACCTTTGGTAGCGGGGGGATTCCACGGGGAACCCGGATGCGACGGGAGTGAAGGATGAACCTCGCATTCGGTGCAGTTCATCCGTCCCGATGCGGCGAATCTAGGTCGGCCGCCACCCCCTCGCAAGGCGCTCGCCGGAATCGAAATGCCGGTTGCTCTACCGACAACTCAAGGGTTGACCTGGGGTTCCTTCGCCGTACGGCGGGCCTAGGATGACGCGCGTGACGGACACCTCCTCGGCCTCGCGCGGGCATGGCCTGCGCCGGGACATCGATCTGCTGGAGGCCCTCGCCTCGGACGAGGCGCAGACCGCCGGCGGCCTCGGCGTCGTGCGTCTCGCCCACCTCGTGGGGCGCGAGAAATCCCAGGTCTCCCGCGTCCTGAAGGCCCTCGCCGCCGAGGGGATCGTCGAGCGCGACCCCGACACGCTCGAGTACCGCCTGGGCTGGCGCCTGTTCTCCCTGGTGGCCCGCACCTCGGAGAGCCGACTGGTGCGCGTGGCCGAGCCGGTCATGCATGCCCTGTCCGCGGACCTGGAGGAGACCAGCCACCTGTGTGTGCTCAGCGACCAGGCGGTCCTCACTCTGCTGTCGGTCTCCGGTCACTCCTTCCGCGTCCACGGCTGGGAGGGCCGGGGAGTGCCCGCCTGGCAGACGTCCGCCGGCCGCGTGCTGCTGGCCGACGCCACTCCGGACGAGCTGTACGTCCGGTTCGGCACGACCGGCCGGATGCCCGTCCCCGAGCTGTGGGGGCTCATCCAGGAAGCCAAGCGGCAGGGCTACGCGCGCGTCAGCGAGGAGTTCGAGGCCGGACTCGTCGGAGTCTCCGCCCCGGTGCGCGACTTCCGGGGCCGGGTCGTCGCGGCCCTCAACATCTCCGCGCCCAAGGCCCGGCTCGGCGGCCGCCTGGAAGACGCGGGCCGTACGACGGCCCGGGCGGCGGCCCGGGTCTCGGCACTGCTGGGCTGGGAACCCAGGCGCGCACAACCGGCCAGGACCGGACCTGCCTGAGCGGGCCCGGCGGAGGAACCCGCTGCCCTCCACACGTGTGTACCGGCTCGGGCGCCCGTCCGCCCCGTACGCGCTCGCGGTGATCACCGGGTTGCCCTGACAGCAACCACCGTTGCGATCCGGCGGAGTGGCCTTGTCGCCCGTATGGCGCGCTCGTAAATTCACCGCGCACCGGACGAGCCCAGTCCGAACGGAGAAAAGAGCAGCTCATGAACCTCGTCGGCATCGACACCATCGCCGAGGCCCCGCTCGCCGAGGGCGATGTGTTCATCGGCGGCCGCTGGCTCCCGGCGGCCGACGGACGGACCTTTCCCGTGTACGACCCGGCCACCGCGGACCTCGTGCGCGAGGTGTCCGCGGCCGGGCCCGACGATGCCCGAGCCGCGGTCGAGGCGGCGCGGGCCGCCGCGGCCTCCTGGCGTACGACGCCGCCCCGGCGCCGCTCGGAGATCCTGCACGAGGCCTTCCGGCTGATGAGGGAGCACACCGACACGCTCGCCCGCCTGATCGTGCTGGAGAACGGCAAGGCGTACCGGGACGCGGCGGCCGAGGTCGGCTACGCGGCCGAGTTCTTCCGCTGGTTCGCCGAGGAGGCCGTACGCATCGGCTCCTCCTTCGGCGACGCCCCCGGCGGCGGCTTCCGGCACGTCGTGCGCAGGCACCCGGTCGGCGTCACCGCGTTCGTCACGCCGTGGAACTTCCCGGCCGCCATGGCCACCCGCAAGATCGCCCCGGCACTCGCGGCCGGCTGTCCCGTCCTGCTCAAGCCGGCCCCCGAGACCCCGCTCACCGCCCTGGCGGTGGCCGCCCTGCTCGCCGAGGCCGGACTGCCCGACGGACTGCTGAACGTCCTGCCCACCGACCGCGCCCCCGAGGTCGTCTCGACCTGGCTCGGCGACGAGCGGATCCGCAAGTTCTCCTTCACCGGCTCCACCGCCACCGGCAAGCTGCTCCTCGCACAGGCCGCGGCGAACGTCGTCAACGTGACCATGGAACTGGGCGGCAACGCGCCCTTCGTCGTCTGTGCCGACGCCGACATCGACGCCGCCGTGCACGGCGCGATGGACGCCAAGATGCGCGGCGGCGGAGAGGTCTGCATCGCCGCCAACCGGTTCTACGTCCACGCCGACGTCGCCGCCGAGTTCACCGAGAAGCTGGGCGCCGCCATGGCCGCCGTGCACACCGGCCCCGGCATGGAGGAGGGCGTCACCCTCGGCCCCATGGTCAACCAGGCGGCGGTCGACAAGATCCGCTCCCTGGTCGACGACGCGCTCGCCCGCGGGGCGAAGATCGCCGCACAGGGCACGGTCCCCGACGGCCCCGGCCACTTCCACCCCGCCACGGTCCTCACCGACGTCCCCGACGACGCCCGCATTCTCCACGAGGAGGTCTTCGGCCCCGTCGCCCCGCTCAGCGTCTTCACCGACGAGGACGAGGTGCTCGTGCGCGCCAACGCCACCGTCCACGGCCTGGCCGCGTACGTCTACTCGCGCGACCTCGCCCGCGCGCTGCGCATCGCCGAAAACCTGGAGGCCGGCATGGTCGGCCTCAACCGGGGCCTGCTGTCCGACCCCGCCGCTCCTTTCGGCGGCGTCAAGCAGTCCGGCCTCGGCCGGGAAGGCGGCCGCGAAGGCATCGAGGCGTTCCTGGAGACGCAGTACATCGCCCTCGACTGGCCCACCGGCTGATCCCCGGCCCCTGGCCCCTCTCGTACGTCCCCACGCCCCTGCCCGAGCTCTTCCCTGCCACGCCCCGTCCCCGCCCCGGTCCCCGGCTCCGCCCCGGCCGGCCCGGACACCGAACAGACAAGGACCGCTCATGGCAACGACGCCTGCGACCGAACCACAGTTCGACGCTCCGCCGACCCCCGCGCTGCTGCGCGAACGCCGCCGCCTCCACACCAAGCTGAAGCTGGCCACCCAGATAGGCGAGGGCATCGACGGCTACATCATCGGCGGCATCGGCATGGCGATGGCGGCCCTGACCACCGACCTCCACCTGTCCACCGTGATGGAGGGCCTGGTCGGAGCCTCGCCGCTCATCGGCATCTTCGTCGGCGGCCCGCTCTTCGGGCGGCTCGCCGACCGGTTCGGCCGGCGTCCGGTGTTCCTCGCCGACATGCTCATCTTCCTGGTCGGTTCGGTGCTCCAGTTCTTCGTCACCGACGGCCTCCAGCTCTTCCTCATCCGGTTGCTGATGGGTGTGGCGATCGGCGGCGAGTACGCCATCGGCGCGCCGCTGCTGTCGGAGTACGCGCCGAAGCAGGGCCGGGGCAGGCTGCTGGCCAGTCTCGAGATCAGCTGGTACATCGGCTACGCGCTGGCCACGGTCGTCGGCGCCCTGTTCGCGGACGTCCAGGGCGGCTGGCGCTGGTCCCTGGCCAGCAGCGCGGTCATCGCCGTGGTGTGCGTGTCGCTGCGCGGCGGCATCCCGGAATCCGCGCGCTGGCTGCTGAGCAAGGGCCGCCGCGAGGAGGCCGAGACCCTCATCGCGAAGTACGGCATCGAGGTCGACGTGAGCGCCGAACTCGACGACCGCGCGGAAGCCGGGCGGGAGGGCTTCCGCGCCCTGTTCAGCCGCCGCCACCTGCGCAGCACCGTGTTCGCCAGCGTCTTCTGGGCGGCGCTCGTGCTGCCGTACTTCGCGATCGGCACCTTCTGGACCCAGGTCTTCGAGGCCCTCCACATGGGCGACAACGCGGTCGCGGCCCTGCTCGTGTACTCCTTCACCGCCGTCGCCGGTGTCACCGCGGGCTGCCTGGTCGTGGACCGCATCGGCCGCCGCAGGCTGCTGATCCCGCCGTTCTGGATCACGGCCGGCTGCCTGGCGCTGGTCGCCGTGTGGCCGTCCTCCACCCCGGTCATCGTGGGCGGCTTCCTCTTCTTCATCTTCCTCAACGCGGCCTCCAGCGCGCTGACCGCGGTCTATCCGCTGGAGGTGTTCCCCACCTCGCTGCGTGCGACCGGCGTCGGCTTCGCGACCGCCATGAGCCGCGTGGGCGCTGCCGTCGGCACCTTCCTGCTCCCGATGGGCCTCGACCGCTACGGTGCCCGCTTCGTTCTGTTCGTCGGCGCGGGCGTGCTCGCCGTCGGCGCTCTGGTCTCGCATTTCCTGGCGCCCGAGACCACGGACCTGGACCTGGCCAAGGCGGCCCGGACGGCCCGCGAACCCGTCGCCTGAGCAGGCGCCGCGGACGGGGACCACGGGCACCCCTGGGGGCCGGCATGAGCCGGCCCCCAGGGGCGCGTTCGGTGTCAGGCGTTCGGGTCGAAGGGGATCCCGGACGGCATGGAGTGCGCGAGCGCGTACTGGAAGTCGCCGTCCTTGATCTTGATCGTGGCCGCTCCGAAGTCGGCGCTCAGGAGCTTGTCGCGGAAGCCGGCCGGGTAGCCGTTCCAGCCCACCAGGCGGGGGTAGAACCAGCCGCCGGTGGCGTTCTCCGGCGGTTCGTCGTTGCTGTTGGCGAAGCGGAAGTCGTGGGTGGAGACCCCGTCCTTGTGATACACGATCTTCGGGTGGGTCCCGTCGAAGCGCACCGACGAACGCGCGGCCACCTGGTAGCTGGTGTGCTGCGACACGGACACGTACTGGACCTGGTTGTTGCTGATCCACACCACGACGTGCTCCCAGTCGTGGGTGTGACCGATGGCCGCGGGTCCGAGCGTGGCCTGATCCTTCTCGAAGTAGCTGGCGTACATGACGGCGCACCAGCCGTTGTTGCACTTCTCGCGCGAGTACGTGTTCGCGTTGGCGAGTTGGGCGTAGTCGTGGCAGTGCCCGTTGACGTCGCCGCCGAGCCGCAGACCGGGGTTGATGGTGCCGTCACTGCCGATGGCAGCCGTGGCGTAGCAGCCGTCGCCGTCGTAGTCGTAGGCGGGGGAGAAGGTCTGCTCCAGGCCGTCGGCGTTCTGGGGCAGCAGCTGAAGAACGCTCGCATCGGCGTTCGTGGGCAGCGCCACGACCAGCGCGAGGGCGGCCAGGGCGCTCGCGAGCGCGGAACGGCCCAGCCGCCGCGAAGGCCTGGGGCCGGATGTCGTTCTCCTGCGGATCGCTGTGGGGGGTACCAGGTTGCGCACGTCAACTCCCTGCGGGCACACGAGGATTGGAGCGATTCCCGGTCCGCCGGTGAGAGCGTGGGCCGGGCGCCCAGATTCTTGCAAGGACTAGACCAGTAAGGCGAGCCGGAGGACTGAACTTTGGCGCACGGATCGCTGAACTCCGCGCCCTCGCCGCCATGTCCGCCAACTCCCCGTTCCCGACGCAGGGTTACGGCTGCTGCCCGCAACGCCTCAGCGGCGCAACGCCTCGAAGGCCTGGCGTGCGCCGATCCCGATCGCGAGGTCGATGTCCGGTGCCAGGTTGGCCCGGCGGTCGGACCGGGTGAGCGCGGCCATCGCCACCCGGTCGCCCGATTCGGCCTCCACCACACCGATTTCGTGTCGCAGATGGAGAAAGGTCCCGGTCTTTCCGCTCACCCGCAGTGTGTCCGCGCGCAGTTCGCTCGCCAGCCGCTGTGTGAACACCTGCATCCCCATCAGCCGGCGCAGTTCCGCGGTGGCGCCGGGATGGGCGATCTCGTCGCGCCACACACGCTCCAGCAGGTCGACGAGTGCCGTGGCGGTACCGATGTTGGCGTAGGGCGGATCCAGCGTCTCGATGGTGTGCCGCCCCGAGCGGTCGTCCCGGATGGCCAGCTCCAGGGCGAGGGAGAAGTCATTGCCGGCGGCCCCGGCCGCACACTCGTACATGCGGTTGAGCCGATGCCGCACCCGGAGGCCCGAACACCCCCAGGCGCGCAGGCGTGCGTCGACGTCCTCCACCGCGACAAGGTCGAACAACGCGTCGGCGGCGGCATTGTCGCTCACCGAGAGCATCAGCGTAACGAGGTCACCGACGGCCACGGTGGCGGGATGCCGGAACGCCGCCAGCCCGGTCGGTCCGACGCTGCTCGTGGCCGGATCGACGGTCACCTGCCGTGCCGAGTCGAGTTCCCCGGTCGCCATCCGGTCCAGCGCGACCAGGGCGAGCGGCACCTTGACCACCGAGGCCAGGGGTACCGGCCGGTCCACGTCGAAGCCGAGTTGCTCGCCGGTGTCGATGCTGCGGGCCAGGAACGATCCGCGGACACCGAGGGCCGCCCAGTCCGCGGCGATCGCCTCGGCGACATCGAGAAGGGCACCGTCACCGGCGACACAGGCGGGGCGGCACGCCGGGCGGGCGCTCATCCGCGCGCCGCCAGCCGCGACGGGGCCTGCCCACCCGCGGCGTCCGACGCTGCCGTGGCCCAACCGGCCCTCACGGCACCGACCGCAGCCACCAGCAGCGCGACCAGCCAGCCCGGCACACCCTCCCCCTCCCGCTGACGCGGGGCCGCGCTCGCGTCGTAACCCCGGTGCAGGGACCCGTCGCCCAGAGGTGCCCAGCTCGCCCCGTGCCGCCGCGCGAACGGCTCGGCGCACAGCAGCGTCCCCCGGCCGGCAAGTGTCTCGGCGAGTGCGGTCGCGACCGGTCCGGCGGGACGGACCAGGGCTTCCGGCAGTCCGGCGCGTGCGGCCGCCCGACGCAACCGGTCCTGTGCGTAGGGGACCTGGTCCTCCGCCATGGTCAGGATCGGCACCGAGGCGTGCTGCCCGCGCGGTGCGCCGCGCCCGCGTCGGGGCCGCAGATCCTCCAGGTGGACCGGGCGCGGTGCAGGCCGCCGCCGGGCCACGGCCGGGTCGGGGGACATGCCGTCCGGCATGTGCGGCGGCGCGGACGCCAGGCCGAGCGGCACTCGGAGCGCGGCGTGCTCCGGGGGCACCCGGACCAGCGCGTACGCCAGCGACCCGTCGGCCAGGCCCGCCACCCGCTCATCCGGCGGCAGTTCCCGCACGCCGAGCGTCGTGCCGCGCTCGGCACCGGCACGGATGACCCGCGCCAGCGCCGCCGGATCGCAGTCGGCGGGCACCCCCACGGCCTGTACCGCCGACTGCCGGGCCGACCGCGCGACGTGCCGCAGCCGCCGGGCCCGGTCCAGCACCTCCTGGGCGTACGGCAGCAGAAGGACACCGAACTCGGTCGTCGTGCCTTCCCGCGGGCGTCCTGGCCCCGGATGAGTGAACCTTCCCCGGGAGGGTGCGCATGGCCTTGCGGGTGAGCCAGGGGCCGTCGGCGAACTGCCGGTACGAAGCGGTGTTGAAGCCGGGGTCGGTGGCCGGGTAGAGGAGCGCCTGCCCGGCCAGGTGGGGGCCGCCGCCTCCCTGGCCATGAGCGTCACGGCAGCCGGCGTGTTCCCGCCGACGCTGTCTCCGGCGATGGCGATGCGGGAGCTGTCGACGTTGATCGCGCTGCCGTGGCGCGCCACCCACTGTGTGGCGGTGTCGCCTGCTCGATGGCGATGGGGTAGCGGGGCTCGGGCTACGGGGTGTAGTCCACGATGGTCACCGCGGCGTGGGCGTCGTTCGCGGTCTCAGGGACCAGGCGGTCGTGCGTGTGCTCATCGCCCAGCACCCGTCCGCCGCCGTGGATGTGCATCGCCGCGGGGAGCTTCCCGGCGCTTCCCTTCGGACGGACGACCCGCACGGTCACGCTTCCGGTGGGTCCGACCGGCAGGACCCGGTGGGCGACGTCGGCCGGCCGCAGCGTGACGGGCCCGGACTGAAGATCGTCCAGAGTCTGCCCGTCCGGTGAGAGCCGTCGTCCGAACGGGAGGCCGTGCACCACGAGACCAGGAGAAGTGCAGGTCGGCGACAGTCGCTTGACGCTGCGTGGGACATCATGGTCCCGGTATCACCCCGCTTGGCACCCGGAGCACCGGCGGTCTCGTTCCACCGAGGCTTCCGGTCGTCCGTGCCTGTGGGGCGATCTCAGCGGGTGCGGCTTGCCCCGGCGGTTGCCGCTTCTCCTCGTCGTGGAGCCCGGCGCTGTGCCCACGCCTTGCTCACCTCGGCCCCCACCCGAACCCCGACACCCCAGGAAGAAAGCCATGTCCCAAGAGCGTCACCGCGTCACCGTCAGCGTGCTGGGCGAGATCGACATCGCGTCGGCCCCGCCGCTCGAGCGCATGCTGCGCGAGCTTGCCGCAGAAGGTTGCGGACTGCTGGAGGTCGACCTGGACGGTGTGGAGTTCATGGACTCCAGCATCGTCAAGCTCCTCCTGCGGACGCTGACGTATCTGGAGCATGAGGACGCGTGTCTGCGGGTACGGTGCAGCGCTCCCACCCACAGGAGGATCTTCCGCCTCACCTCCACGGACGAGCTGCTCAATGTCACGGCCTCCCAGCCGGCCACCGCTGCACCGTCGCAGGAGGCCGGCAGTCGGCACTACCTCTTCGACTCCCGGACGTCTTCGATGACGCTCCCACGGCCCCGTGAGGTCTGCCGGACCGTGTAGTGTCCCCGCGTTTCTGCTGGCCTCCAGCCGCAGCCGACGCGGCAACGCCCCGAAGCCCGGGTCCCGGCCCACCACGTACCCACCCGTTCCTTGCTTCGGAACCCACGCGGTCCCGGGCCGAGCGGTCGGCCACAAGGATCGTAAAGCCTGGTCGCAGTCCTCCACCGGCGCACGCACGGACGACGTTGCGCGCGCGGAACAGGTATCGTCCCGCTGCGCGGGTACCCAACCGCCCCAGTGATCGACCCCGTCTGGAGCCGATGTGCCCGGTCCCCGCATACGCGGAGGAAAGTTCTCCCGCTCAGAGACCACGCGAGCCGAAGCCTTCAGCGACGGTGTGTTCGCCATCGCCGTCACCCTCCTGGTGCTCGGCCTCAGCAGCCCGCCCCACAAGCCGGGCGGCCTGGGCCGCGCCCTGCTGGAGCAATGGCCCGCCTACCTCGGCTACTTCGCCTCCTTCAGCTACGTGGCGGTCATCTGGCTCAATCACCACCAGGCCTTCGTCCGCATCGCCGGCATGGACCGCGCACTGCACGCGGCCAACCTGTTCCTGCTGTTCACCACCGGGGCGCTCTCCTTCCCCACGGGCGTGGTAGCCGATGCGCTGCGGGCCGACACGGCGGGCGCCGACGCGCGGGTGGCCGTGGCCCTGTACGCGGGAGTCGCCGCGGCGATGTGCCTGAGCTGGGTCGCTTTCTACCAGCGGCTCGCCTGGTGCCCCGAACTGCTGGCCCAGGATGTGGAACCCACCTATGTGCGCCACGGCCTGCTGCGCTCGTGGGCCGGGGCGATGGCCTACGCCCTCGCGGGAGTGCTCGGGGTGCTGGTGACACCGTTGCTGGCCCTCGCGGTGTTCGTCGTCCTCCCCGTGTTCTACTTCGTGACCAGTGAGGGTCTGCCCACCGTGGGCGGTGGGGACCGCCGGCGCGACCACCACGGCGAGCGGCCATAGGGCTCACCCCGGTCGTCCTCGTCGTCCGCCGCGCCGTCCGCGGGCCCGGGGCCGGTCCGGGGCATCGGTGAGCTGGAACGCGGCGGCCGGAGGGCTCCGCAGCGGCGTACGGTGGCCGCGCTCGCCGCTGGCCTCGGTCTGTCCGACGCCGACCGGGAGCGGCTGCTGGCGGCCGCCCGCACTGGACGCGCCCCGGACTACAGCCCGGTGGGAGTGCGCACCTCTCCCCGAGGCATCGACGACTTCGTCGGCAGGGAGCAGGAGCTCGCACAGCTCAGTGCCGCCAGGCCGAAGAGAGTCCGCAGGACGCCGCGCGGGCCCGCGCGGCGTCGCACGAGTGGCGGCTCCTACCGGCGGTCGTGGCCGACCGCCGGTAGGAGCCGGACGGTTACAGCGTGGGCGCGGACGCCGAACCTCAGCGGATCACGGACGCCCGGGAACGAAGCCCCCGACTGGACGCCTCCGGGCCCCCCGCCGGGCGGCATCCGCGCACCTGCCTCAGCCCTCGAGGAGCCGTGACGGGTCCAGGACGACGGGAAGCTTGTCCAGGCCCCGGAACGCCGGGAAGGGAACCTTCAGCCACTCCGCCTCGTGTGCGGGCGTCGCGAGTTCGATGTCCGGGAACCTCTCGAACAGCGTGGTCAGCGCGATGCGCATCTCCATCCTGGCCAGCGGCGCACCTAGGCAGTAGTGCGGACCACTGCCGAAGCCGAGGTGGGCGCTCTGGATGCCCTGGCGCTTCACGTCGAAGGTGTCCGGCTCCTCGAACTTCTCCGGATCCCGGTTCGCGGAGGCCACCGCGATCTGGACGAGAGCGCCCTTGGGGATGACCGTGTCCCTGATGGTGATGTCCTCGAGCGCATGCCGGAACGTGGCGTTCTCCACCGAGCCCTCGTAGCGGATCACCTCCTCGATCGCGTTCGGCAGGAGCTCGGGATCGGCCAGGACCTCCCGCAGCTGGTCGCGATGGGTCAGCAGGTTGAAGACGGCGTTGCCGATGAGGTACGCGGTCGTCTTGTGGCCGGCGAAGAGCAGCACCCACAGCGTCGACAGCAACTCGCCGTCGTTCATGGCGCCTTGCTCGTCCTGCGTGCGGATCAGCGCGCCGAGGAGGTCGTCGGTCGCTTCCCGGCGCTTTCGCGCGATGAGGTCGGCGAAATAGTCCCCCAGCGCCCCCTCGGCGACCGCGAGCTTTTCCTTGTCCTCTTTGCTGAACCCGGTACGCGCCACAACGGCACACCACTTCTGCACGTCGTCCCGCTCCTCCTCGGGAATACCGATGAGTTCGCAGATCACGATGAGCGGCAGCGGGAAGGCGAAGGTCGGCAGCAGATCGACGGGCGCATCAGTGGCACAGCGCGCCAGCAGTTCGTCCGTGATCTGCTGAATGCGCGGACGCAGGGATTCGATACGACGCGGAGTGAACGCGCTGTTGACGATGCGGCGCAGCCGGGTGTGCTTGGGCGGGTCCGAGAAGAGCATGTTGTCGTCGAGCGCGATGGACGAGTCACCGAAAATGGTGTGGTACGCGTCGATGGCGGCGTACATGTCCTTGCTGATGCGCGGGTCCGTCAGGGCGGCCTTGGCGTCGTCGTACCGGGTGATCAGAAAGGTGTCCACCCCGTGCGGGGGAGACAGCGGGCACACGGGGGCCGATTCGCGCAGGCGCGCGTAGACCGGATAGGGGTTGGCGCGATACGCGGCCGAGCCGCGTGATGCCGCCGAGATCGCCTCTTGTGTGGCGTCCGTGGTGTCCCGTTCGTCGAGCTGAGTCATTCTCTCGGCCTTTCTGAAGGCTCCCGCCCCGGCCACGGGACAGCAGGTCTACGAGTTTCGGGTCAACCATTCCCCGGTCGGTTCCCGGCCGTAAACGCGATTCGCCCGACTGGCCACGTTCCCGGCGTACGACGGAAGACCCTGCCGCTGTACGAGTGATTGCTGCGTATCGCTTGCGATGGCGTGGCAAAAGATCAGGGCGCGAGCCGCGGAAGCCCTCGGCCGCCGTCTTATGGAGATCCGACCGCAGAGGAGAACACGCGATGAAAGATCGCGGGAACGACTATGTGCCCGTGCTGATCGTCGGGGGATCGCTCGTCGGTCTTTCCGCCTCGGTTTTCCTCGGACGCCTCGGCATTCAGCATCGTGTCGTCGAGCGTCATGCGGCCACGTCCGCACATCCGCGCGGCCGTGGCAACAACATGCGGACGATGGAGCTCTTCCGGACCGCCGGTCTCGAACCGGACATCCGGAAGGCCGCGGCCACGCTGTCGAGGAACCACGGGATCCTTCAGGTGGACACGCTGCACAGCGGGAACCGGCGCTGGCTCTCGGCGCGTATCACCGGCAGGCCGCCCGAGGCCGATGTGTGCTCGACGGTCCGCTGCGCGTGCAGCCAGAACGATCTGGAACCCGTGCTGCTGGACGGCGCCCGCGACCTCGGCGGGGACGTGCGCTTCAGCACGGAACTGCTGTCCTTCAGCCAGGACGACGACGGGGTGCAGGCCGTCGTGCAGGACAGGACGTCCGGTGAGACCCGCACGGTGACCGCGGACTACCTCTTCGCCGCAGACGGCCCCCGCAGCCCGGTGCGCCAGCGGCTCGGCATCGAACACTCCGGATCCGGGGACCTGTTCCACAACATCAGCGTCACCTTCCGCAGCAAGAAACTGCGTGAGGTGGCGGGGGACGACCTCTTCGTGGTGTGTTACGTCACCGACCCCGCGGGCGAGGGAGTGCTGCTGCCCGTGGACAACGAGGAGCAGTGGGTGTTCCACGTGCCCTGGTTCCCCGAGCGCGGACAGACCATGGAGTACTTCACCGACGACCGGTGCATCGAGCACATCCGGGGCGCGGCGGGCGTGCGTGACCTGGACGTCGAGATCACGGGCAGGGCACCCTGGCACGCGGCGGACCGTGTCGCGAACAGCTACCGGGAGGGACGCGTCTTCCTCATGGGCGACTCCGCGCACGAGATGCCGCCGACCGGGGCCTTCGGCTCCAACACCGGTATCCAGGACGCGCACAACATCGCCTGGAAGATCGCCGCGGTACTGCGCGGCTGGGCGGGTCCCGCACTGCTGGACAGTTACGAAGCCGAACGCCGGCCGGTGGCCCAGGTCACCAGCGCACGGGCCACGGTGCAGGCGGCCCGTGAGCAGCACCCCGGCTACTCCGCCAGGACGGCATCGAGCGACGCCGCCGACCTGATGACCACGGCGCTCGGCTACCGGTACGTCTCCGGCGCGGTCGTCGGTGCGCCGGCGGACGAGCCCCTCATCCCGGACCAGCTGTGCCTGCGCGCCGAGCCCGGCACCCGCGCGCCGCACATGTGGGTCACACGCGAGGGGGAGAGGCTGTCCACCATCGATATGTACGAGCGCTCCTTCGTCCTGCTCTGCGGACGTCCGGCGTGGCGCGAGGCCGCCCGCGCGGTGGCCACGCGACTCAACGTGCCGCTGGACGCGTACACAGTCGGTGGGGGCAGCGAGTTCGACCTGGACACCGGCGACGGCGCGGACTGGGCCTCCCTGCACGGCACGACACCGGAAGGCGCCGTGCTGGTACGGCCGGACGGGTTCGTGGCCTGGCGGGCCGATGCCCGGCCGGCGGACGGGGAAGAGACGCTGACCGGCGTTCTTCGTCAGGTTCTCGGGCGCTGAAGGACCCACCGCCCGCAAGCGCAACCGTTCTGACGCGACCACAGGAATGGGGCCCGCCCATGACAGCACTCCAGACGGCCACAGGCGCGGCACCGGCGACCGGCGAGGACGACAGCACGTCGGCCGACGGTGACGCGCGCCGGGCACGAGTGGACGTGCATCACCACTACACCGCGCCGGAATGGCTCGACTGGGCGGAGAAGAACGACGTCATCCGGCGCGGGAACCTGCCCCCCTGGACGCGGTGGGACCTCGGCAGCGCCCTCGCGCTGATGGATGGGGCCGGCATTCGCACCAGCGTGCTCACCGTCGCCATGCTGGGACGCCTCCAGGAACCGAGGGCGCGCAAGGAGAGCGCGCGCGTCGCCCTGCGATCCGCGAGCGACCTCGTCCGCAGCCACCCCGATCGCTTCGCGTTCTACACGCCCGTATTCCTCGACAGCCCGGAGCTTTCCCTCTGGTCGGTCCACCACGGCATGGACGAGCTCGGGGCGGTCGGGGTCAGTGCACGTACCAGCGTGCGAGGGAAGTATCTCGGGCATCCGTCCCAGGACGGGATCCTCGCGGAACTCAACGAACGCTCGGCTGTGATCAGCACCCATCCCATGGAGGTTCCCGGCGGGGACGCGGAGCTGGAGGGCGTGCCGCCGTTCCTGTGCGACTTCCTGATGGACACCACCCGGGCGGCCGTCAGTCTGATCGTCAACGGGACACTGGACCGCTACCCGAACCTGACCTTCATCCTTCCCCACGGGGGCGGGTTCCTGCCGTACATCGCGAACCGTGTGGAAGTGTTCAGTCGCCATCTGTCACCGAAGGTGGAGCCGGCCCGGGTGCGCGATTATCTGCACCGCTTCTACTACGACACCGCCGGACCGATGTCGCCCTCCGCCACCCCGAGCCTGCTGTCCGCCGTGGGACCCTCCCGGATCCTGTACGGAAGCGACTGGCCCCCCACCCCTTCCCACCTGGTCACCGGGGTCACCGCACCCGCGCTCGACAACGACCCGGCCCTCGACGATCAGCAGCGCCGCCGCATCAACCGCGACAACGCCCACCAGCTGCTGCCGGCGCTCGCTACGGGCCGCCCCGGCGGCGCCTGAGCGCCCAAGCGGCCGCGACGTCCGCGCACGAGCGCCGCCGACCGCGCTCACCCGGCGGGCACCTCCGCCCACCGGCAGGTGCCGCCCGGGCGCACATGGACGCCGCACCGCGCCGACAGCGTGGTCACGATGCCGAGGCCCCGGCCGTGCTCGTCGGGGTCCACAGGCCGCCCCGGCGGCCCCGACGGCCTGGCAGGCCCGTTGTCGGTCACCTCGACCCGCACGGCGCAGTCCCCGTCCACCAGCACCTGGGTGAGCCGCAGTGTCGCCGGAGGCAGCGCGTGCACCAGCGCGTTGGTGAGCAGCTCCGACACCACCAGCAGCACGTTCTCGGCGGCATCGGCGGGCAGATTCAACATGGTGAGAACCGAGCGCACGCGTCGCCGTACGGCAGAGACGGCTCTGGGGGCGTAGGGCAAGGAAAAGACGTATGCGACGCCCTCGCGAGACGCGGCAGAGAGCTGCGCGACTGTCATGTGCCCTCCTCTCCGGTAGCACGGCCGGACGGAAACCGGACGTCAGCGCACGTTAGGGAGACAAACGCCCGGCGTCAATGAATGGCGGTCGGCATTACCGAACGGCATGCTGAATCGCTGCATACCGGACTATGATCGCTTCATGGCCGGCCCGGTCCAATCCATAGAACGGGCGGCGGCGATCCTCCGCCTGCTCGCCGGTGGTCCCGGACGCCTGGGACTCGGCGAGGTCGCGGCGTCGCTCGGACTGGCCAAGGGCACCGCCCACGGCATTCTGCGCACCCTGCAACACGTGGACTTCGTGGAACAGGACGAAGCCACGGGAAAGTACCAGCTCGGAGCCGCGCTGCTGCACCTCGGCACCAGCTACCTGGACGTCAACGAGCTGCGCTCCCGCTCCATCAACTGGGCCGACGCCCTGGCCGCCCGCAGCGGGGAGGCCGTCCGGCTGGGCACGCCCCTGGAGGGCAGGGTGCTCGTCGTCCATCACGTCTTCCGCCCGGACGACACCCTCCAGACCCTGGACGTGGGCACACTGCTGCCGCTGCACGCCTCCTCACTCGGCAAGGTCCTGCTGGCCTTCGGTGCGGCCCCCGTCGACCCGCTGCTGGAAGCCGGTCTCGAGGCGTACACCCGACACACCCTGATCCACCCCGACGACCTCAACCGGTCGCTCGCCGAGATCCGGGACCTCGGCTGGGGCGCCGAGGTGCAGGAAATGAGCATGGGCGAAGCCGGGGCCGCCGCGCCGATCCGGGGGCAGGGCGGCCTCGTCGTGGGAGCGATCGGGGTATCGGGGCCGGTCGAGCGGATCTGTGACACCCAGGACCGGCCACAGCCGGCCCTCATCACCTTGCTACGGGAGGCCTCACGGGCGATTTCCAGAGATCTCGGCGCGGCCCGCTGGTAGGTCCCGCACCGCCACGACGCATCGGAAGGCAGGCCCGATCATGGTTGAACGGTATGTGATGTCCATCGACCAGGGCACCACATCCACGCGCTGCATCCTGTTCGACCACCGGGGCCGATTGGTGTCGGTTGCCCAGCGGGAGCACCAGCAGTACTTCCCCCGGCCCGGCTGGGTCGAGCACGACGCCGTGGAGATCTGGCGCAACCTGCAGCGCATCGTGCCGGAAGCACTGTCGAACACCCGTGTAGACACCGGTCAGATCGCCGCCATCGGCATCGCCAACCAGCGGGAGACCACGGTGCTCTGGGACAGACGAACCGGCGCTCCGCTCGGCAGGGCGATCGTGTGGCAGGACGTCCGTACCGCACCACTGGTCGAGGGACTGAGGGACCGGCCGGGGGACGAGTTCTTCCTCGAACGCTGCGGACTCCCTCCCTCGACCTACTTCTCCGCGCCCCGGATCCGCTGGCTGTTCGACCACGTCGACGGGCTGGAGAGCCGCGCCCGGGACGGCGAGGTGCTGTTCGGCACCATGGAGACCTGGCTGATCTGGAACCTCACCGGCGGCACGGACGGCGGCCTGCACATCACGGACGCCACCAACGCCAGCCGCACCATGCTCATCAACATCCGGACCCTGACCTGGGACCGGGAGCTGATGGACTTCTTCGGGGTGCCGCGAGCGATGCTGCCGGAGATCCGGTCGTCGGCCGAGATCTACGGCGAGGCCCGCTCGCTGCTCCCCGGCGTGCGCATCTCGGCCGCTCTGGGCGACCAGCAGGCGGCCCTGTTCGGACAGACCTGTTTCTCGCCGGGCGAGGCGAAATGCACCTACGGGACCGGCAGCTTCCTGCTGATGAACACCGGGACCGATCTCGTACGCTCCCGGCACGGACTCCTCACCACCGTCGCGTACAAGATCGGGAACCAGCCCACGGTCTACGCCCTGGAGGGCCCCATCGCGGTAACGGGCTCGCTCGTCCAGTGGTTCCGCGACCGACTGGGGCTGATCAACAGCGCGCCCGAGATCGAGACCCTGGCGCGCACCGTCGAGGACAACGGCGGTTGCTACATCGTCCCCGCGTTCTCGGGCCTGTTCGCACCCCACTGGCGCAGTGACGCCCGCGGCGTCATCGTCGGTCTCACCTCCTACATCACCAAGGGCCACCTGGCCCGGGCCGTACTGGAGGCCACCGGCTGGCAGACCCGGGAGGTCGTCGACGCCATGAACGCCGACTCCTCGCTCGCCCTGAAGCAGCTCAAGGTGGACGGGGGCATGACGGCCAACAACCTGCTGATGCAGTTCCTGGCCGATGTGCTCGACGTGCCCGTGGTACGGCCGATGGTCGCCGAGACGGTCTCCCTCGGCGCCGCGTACGCCGCCGGGCTCGCGGGGGCCTACTGGACGGACCTGGAGGTCCTGCGCCGCAACTGGCACGTGGCCGCCAAGTGGCTGCCGGACATGGATCCCGAGCGGCGGGAGTGGGAGTACGAGTCCTGGAAGCGGGCCGTCGAGCGCTCCCTGGGCTGGGTGCGGCCCCCGAAGGGCGGGTGACACACGTCGCCGGGGCGCCGAGGCCGCGTGAGCGGGGCCGAAGGGGCGGTGGACGGGCTGGGCGCGCACGCCGGGACGCTCGCCCTGCTCGAGCCCGGATCCCGGGAGGAGCCGGCCCGCCGCCAGCCGAAGCACGCCGTACTCTTCCCCTCCCCGGTGCCGTCGCGGTGGCCCCGGTCGCCACTTGCTCCGCCGCCGGGGCGCCGTCCTGGTGCTGTTCGCGGAGGACGTCCCGCCGCGGCCCCTTCGGGCGGACGACGGGACTTTCGGAACACGCTAGCGGGTCGGGACGGCCGAGGGACCGGCCTCGGGTGGGGCCGTCATCAGCTTCGCGAACGACGTCATGCACGCCGGACAGTGGCCGGCGTGCTGGGCGCCGGTCGCATCCACTGCCTCCACAAGTCGCTGGCCACACAGGGTGGTTGTGGACTGCTTGACCATGACGTGCCACACCAGCACGCCACCAGGCTTCTCGGGGCCCGCACACATCTCATACATGATCGGCTCCTTTGACGGATGCCTCTCCCCTTCCAGGAGACCCCGCCCGAGCCGTCCGCGCGGGGCGGAGAGGGCCATTCGGGGGACGGAGCCGCGCAATTCGCGTATTCCGCCCGGCAGATGACGCGGCACCCGTCCCGGCGACGTGCGGGACGCCCACCCGCGCACGGCGGCGGCGCCCACTCGGCGACGGCGCCCGCTCGGCTCGGGGCATGCCGACGGACCGCTCGCGGCACGGTGAGACGTGCCGGGAGCGGTCCGTCGTGACGTTCGGGAGCCTGGCGGCGCGTCAGTGCCGGGGGCCGCTTCGGACCCCCACCATCCGCCAGATCCTGACCTCACGCACCAGGCCGGGCATCTCCCTGGCGAGCAGCGTCAGCGCCACGGCGCCCAGCACCAGCCCCTCGGCGATCAGCACTCGTTTGGCCGTCATACCCAACTCCTCTCGTCTGGGAGGCCGCGCCCGGACCGGGCGCGGCCGTGGATGCCGTGTCATCCCGGAGGGAGGTTCGGCATGGTCTTCGTGATCGCGTTGTGCGCCTTCCAGTGAATCCCGGTCGAGCGGCGCGCGTCGGCGGTCCCGTCCTTGTGGTGGCCGGTCTGCCGCTTGTGAGGGCCCCTGTTGCCCTCGTGCAGCCCGGTGACGTGCCGAGGCGTATCGGGACTCACCTGCGGCTTGCCTACACGGATCCTTCCCATCGTCTGCTCCTTGCCGGTTACTGCGGTTGTTCGGTCAGCTCCGCGAAGAACTGCTCGACGGCGGGCCACACCCGGCTGCCGCCGGACAGGCCCCGCCACTCCCGTCGGACGATGCCCACCATCCGGAAGCAGTCGTCGACCGGAGCGATCCAGTGCTCCATCGCCGAGTGGGCGGTGTTCACCAGCAACGCTTCCACGTCCGCTTCGAGGGTGGCGAGCTGGGGACAGCCGGAGACGACGTCGCGCCAGGCCGCCGGGTCCGCCTCCCATCGGGTGGCTCCCGCGGGGCTCGGCAGGTGCGCGCTCACCGTGTCGTCGGCGTGGCGCACGAAGAAGGCCAGCCCCACCGGGACGCCGAGCCCCTGCGTGTCCACCGGGGGCAGACGCACCCTGCGCCGTGGCACCAGCCGGTACCGTCCCTCGCTCGTGCCCTCCTGGACGAAGAGCAGGGAGCAGGGCCGGCACGCGCACAGCACCACCTCCTCGCCGGTGTCCCACAGGTGGCGGTGGCTCGAGGGGGCCTCGGCGCCGCACAGATCGCAGAACTCCGCGTCCGGTCGCCGTTCGGCGGCGGAGCGGATGACACGGGCCAGCGCGCCGGAGGTCATGGCCGCCCTCCGGCGGACGCCGGACGCGAGGTGAGCGACTCGACCGGGACGAAGGCGGTCCGCCGCCCTTCGTCCCCCGGCGCCCGTTCGACGCCGGAGAGTTCCGGTGCCAGGGTGAGCACGGCCTCGCGGACCGCGTCCTCCAGCGCGGCGGACGACGTCCCGCACCCCTTGGCGGACACGCGCACCCGGGCGACTCCCTCCTCCACGGCGGCCAGTTCGACATCGCCGCCCCGCTCGCGCACCGCCGGCCGCAGACCGGCGACGGCGCGCGCCGCCCGGCGCTCCGGTGGCTCCGGGTGGACGCCGTGGAGTACCAGGAGGTGACCGATGAGTTCGTCGCCGGCCATACGGTCGACCAGACGGTCGTCGGCACCGTCCAGCACCCGGGCCAGGGCCTCGCCGTAGACCTCGGTGAGGGCCTGCACCGCCTCGATCGCCGCGCCGGTCATCGGGCCGGGGGCGCCCTGGACCTGCTCCAGCAGCCGGTCGATGCGAGACAGCCGCTCCGCGACCGCCGCCTCGTCGAGCCGCACCGTCTGAGGGCTCTCAGGCATGAGCCGCCCCATAGGTGGGGGAGTGCAGCTTGGTCAGCGTGTTGCCCTTGCCGAGGTACATGTGGACACCGCAGGGCAGACAGGGGTCGAAGCTGCGCACGGTGCGCATGATGTCGACGCCCTTGAAGTCGTCCGGGCCGTTCTCCTCGAAGATCGGCTGGCCCTGGACGGCGTCCTCGTACGGGCCGGGGGTGCCGTAGATGTCCCGGGGGCTGCCGTTCCACGGAGTCGGCGGGTAGGGGTGGTAGTTCGCGATCTTCTTGTCCTTGATCACCACGTGGTGCGAGAGCACACCGCGCACCGCTTCGTGGAAGCCGCAGCCGATCGCCTCGTCAGGCACCTCGTAGTTCTCGAAGACCTTGGTCTCACCGGCGCGCACGGCCGTCATCGCCTTCTCCAGGAACTGGAAGGCCATGGCGGCGGCGTACGCGACGAAGTACGGCCGGGCCCGGTCGCGTTCCAGGGTGTTGCTCCACTTGGGGATCTTCCACTCCAGCGTCATCTCCGGCAGCTTCTCGCTCTTCGGCAGCGAGATCCGCACGCTGTGCCCCGTGGCCTTCACGTACGGCGTGTCGACCAGCCCGTTGAGCGCGGTCGACCACAGACGCGCCAGGGGTCCGCCACCGGTGTCCAGGGGGAGGTGGTCGCCGGTGTTCTTGTCGTACCAGCGCGGGCTCATCACCCAGCTGTAGTTGCCGTCGAAGTCGCGCTTCTGCGGCATCGGCACCGTCGTCTGGTTCCACGGGTGGCGCATGTCGACGGGGTTGCCGAGCGGATCACGGGTGACGAACGGCTCCTCGTTCACCCAGTCCTCGTAGTACGAACTGCCCAGCAGGATCCGGATGCCGAGGTTGATGTCCACGAGGTCGTTGGTGACGAGTTTGCCGTCCACGATGATGCCGGGGGTGACGTACATCGCCCGGCCCCACTCGCTCATCGTCTCGTAGCGGTAGTCGCACACGTCCGGGTTCTGCCAGGCGCCCCAGCAGCCGAGCATGATCCGGCGGCGGCCCACCTCCTCGTAGCCGGGCAGGGCCTCGTAGAAGAAGTCGAAGACGTCGTCGTTCATCGCGACGGCCATCTTGACGAAGTCGAGGACCCGCAGCAGCCGTGAGAGGTAGTCGGTGAACGTGGTGGGCTGTGGCATCGTGCCGACCCCGCCCGGGTACAGCGTGGAGGGGTGGACATGGCGTCCCTCCATCAGACAGAACATCTCCCGGGTGATCCGGCTGACCTTGAGCGCCTCCTTGTACACCTCGCCTTCGAAGGGGTTGAAGGCGCGCATGATGTCCGCGATGCTGCGATAGCCGTGGATGCGGCCGTTACGGGCCTCGGTGCGCTCGGCCCGGGCCAGGACGCTCGGGTTCGTGGTCTTGACCATCGCCTCGCAGAAGTCCACGAAGACCAGGTTGTCCTGGAAAATGGTGTGGTCGAAGATGTATTCGGCCGCCTCGCCCAGGTTGACGATGGTGTCGGCGAGCGGCGGCGGCTTGACGCCATAGGCCATCTGCTGGGCGTAGTTGGAACAGGTGGTGTGGTTGTCACCGCAGATTCCGCAGATCCGCGACGTGATGAAGCCCGCGTCCCGCGGGTCCTTGCCCCTCATGAAGACGGAGTAGCCCCGGAAGAGCGACGAAGTGCTGTGGCACTCCACCACCTCCCGGTTGGCGAAGTCGATCTTCGTGTAAATGCCGAGATTGCCGACGATCCGGGTGATCGGATCCCACGACATGTCCACGATCTGCGCGGGCTTGCGTTTCGCGCCCCGCGCCTCGGTTGCCGTCATGTCCGAGCCTTCCTCGCTCTCTTGCTCGCCCCGTCTCAGGGACGCCAGTAGGGGTCGTAACCGCTGGTCAACTCGGCCTTGTTATGACGCCACTTGGGCTCTCGGTTGACGGCGATGTTGGTGAGGCCGCGCAGCCTGCGGATCACGGCTCCGTACGGCCGGATGAGGGCCGACGAGAAGGTGGCGCCCGTCGGCTCGTCCATGAACGGCATGAACGCGTCCGGGAAGCCGGGCATAGTGCAGCCGATGCAGACGCCCCCGACGTTGGGGCAGCCGCCCACGCCCGCCATCCAGCCGCGCTTGGGCACGTTGCAGTTGACGACCGGACCCCAGCAGCCCACCTTCACCTGGCACTTGGGCGAGTTGTAGTCCCTGGCGAAGTCGGCCTGCTCGTAGTAGGCGGCGCGGTCGCACCCCTCGTGCACTGTCTTGCCGAACAGCCACTGCGGGCGCAGCATGTGGTCCAGCGGGGGCGGCGGTGCCGACCCGGCCGCGTGGTACAGCAGCCAGGTCAGCGTCTCCATGAAGTTCTCCGGCTGGATCGGGCAGCCCGGCACGTTGACGATCGGCAGTGCGCCCTGGGACCTGAACTCCCAGCCCAGGTAGTCGACAAGGCCCATCGAGCCCGTGGGATTGCCCGCCATCGCGTGGATCCCGCCGAACGTGGCACACGTACCGGCGGCGACGACCGCCCAGGCCTTGGGGGCGAGGTGGTCGATCCACCAGTTCAGGGTGAGCGGGTTGCCGGTCTCCGGGTCGTTTCCGAACGAGGTCCAGTAGCCGTCGCCCTCGATGATGTTCTGGTTGGGGATCGAACCTTCGATGACCAGGACGAACGGCTTCAGCTCGCCGCGTGCAGCCGCCCGGAACGGCGCGAGGAAGTCCTCGCCGCCCAGGCTGGGGGAGAGGACCTTGTTGTGCAGGTTCACCTTCGGCAGGCCCGGGACGAGTCCGAGGACGATGTCCTCGATCCCCGGCTGGCCCGCCGCCGTCATCGAAATGGTGTCGCCGTCGCAGCTCATGCCCTCGGAGATCCACAGAATGTGGACCTCGTCGAACCCCTGCCTGTCCTCAGCCCTGGTGGGCTGCTGGCTGACCTCCGTGGTACCGCTTTCGACGGTCATGTCCTCGGCCTCCCTTGCAGTCGGTCCCGGAGTCGGTCGTAGGCCGCGGCCACCGGTCCGGCGAGCGACAGCGCGGGAGGCTCGTCCGGTGCGTGTGGATGCGGTCGGGTCGGCGCGGTCTGCTTGGCCTGGGCGAGGAGCTCCCCGAGCCGGTCCAGATCCCGCTGGGACACGGCATCGCGGAGTCCGGGCATCAGCTCGCTCTCCTCCTCGTGCACGTGTTCCTCGATCTCCTGGCGCAACTGCTCGACGAGTTCTCTCTCGCGGTGGTCGTCCACGGACAGCTTGTCGAGGGCCAGAAGCGTCTGCTTGGCCGCCATGTGCTCGGCGAGGTGCTCTTCGACCTCCTGCATCCCACCCGGCAGGACCTTCTTGGCCAGCGGATAAAACATCAGTTCCTCGATCGCGGCGTGCCGGGAGAGCTCGCGGATCAGCGTCTCGACCACGGCCCGGCGCTGCCGGCCGGTGGCGGCGGCGCGGTAATCGCGAAACAGTTGTTCGACCATCCGGTGGTCATGCATCAGCAACTCGATGGCGTCCATGGCGCCCCTTCCTGGTCCGGGACGGCGGTCGCCTGCCCGGCCGGTGCGGTGACGTGCGGGCGCGGTGCGCCGCCGTCTCCCGCCCCGCCGTCGCCGTGGGAAGCGGCGGACACCTGGCCGGACGCGGCGGGGGCCAGGGAGCGGATGGCTCCGTGCAGCCGTGCGAACACCTCCGGCGGCATGGTCTCCACCCGGTCGAGGATCCCGGCGGCTCTCGGGTCGGTGGCGCGTGCCTCCCGTTTCTCGTCGTCCGTGAGCAGCAGCGTCCGCAGGGTCAGGATCTCGTCGATCTCCGCCGCGTCGTGCAGGTCACCGGGGCTCTCCGGCGCCACCTGCGGATGGTCGGGCAGGATGATCGGCGACGACAGTACGAGGCCGTCGGATCCCTCCTCGCCGGCGAGCACGGGGAAGGTGTGCAGATTGCGGCAGTCGCGTGCGAACACCGCGACGTCTTCGGGCGGGTCGATGGAGGAGACGAAGCTCAGCCCCGCCCCGCCGATGAGGGTGTGCGCCGCGATGAGGGCATGTCCCAGGGCCTCGTCGCGCCGCGCACCGGCGGGCGTCGACCGGCCGGTGTTCTCCGTCCGCACCCGTAGCCGGTACAGGGAGCCGGGACCGGGCAGCCGCTCGGCGCCCAGCGTCGTCCGCGCCTGAACGGGACGGCGTAGGCGCACCAGGCGTCCTACGCCTCCGGGCAGGTGCTCGGTCTCCTCACCGCCGGGGGCGCCGACGTCGAACTCCCGGTCCGCCGCCAGGAGGTCCGCGAGCGGAACGACCAGGTCCCTCTCCTGCGGCACCGCCTCGTCGAAGGCGAGATGAACGCTGCCGCCGGCCTCCAGCCGGTCCACGGGCACATGGCGGCCGTCCTCGGTCCGTTGCTCGACGCTCCGTGCCTGCGTCTGGAGATAGCGCACGCGCACCCGCACGACGGCATCGGGTCCGGCCCGCAGCAGGCACTCGGTCTGCTGCCGCCAGGACTCGACGGACCCCGAGAGGCCGGCCGCCACCGGGCCGTGCGCCTCGGCCCAGGCGCGGGGCGCGAGGATGCCGAACTGCCAGCGCACGCGGTTCTTGGGGGAGGACCTCCGGTACGGGTAGAGCAGATAACCCTCGTACAGGACGGCGTCGGCGACCGCGCACGCCTTCTCGAACGCGGAACCCGCATCTCGTGCGCTCCCGCGCCTGTGGTCAGGGTCGCCCACCGTCGCTCCTCACTGACGGAATGCCTTGATTCCATTGGTTTACAACGATCACACCTTTTAGCGCGCAATGCGCGCATTAGGTGCATATGGGTGAGTGGCGGGTCCGGCGCCGTCGCGGGGAACCCGGATCCGGGGCCACCGCCGATCAAGACCGTGTCGGTACGGCGTGCGGGGGTACTGCGGGAGATGGACTCCGGCCGCCGGCCCCGATGCCGACGGACCCGGCCCCCGGTTGCGCAGTGAGACGGAGGCGGCAGCGATGCACGTGCAAGGCGACGACCCGTCGGAGGGCAGGGCCCGAGTCGGCGATGCGGCGGCGCGGCTGGCCCAGGACACCGCTCAGCTGGTCCGTCACGAGATCCTCGCGGTGCAGAGTGAGGTCAGGGCCGCCGTGCGGCGGATCGGCGCGGGAGGCGCGCTGCTGGGCGCCGCCGGTGTGTGCGGAGTCCTGGCGCTGTGGTCGGCGCACGAGACCGCGCTACGGGCGCTGGAGTCGAAACTGCCCGGTCCGCGCGCATCGGCCGTGCTGGGCTGTGCCTATGCGGCGGGGGCCGTGGCCCTGGGGGCAGCCGCGCGCGACCGCGTGCGCGCCGGGGTCCAGGCGTCCGCGAAGGCGTTCGAACAGGCGGATGAGGCCGTCGCGAGCGGACCGGACATCACTGGCCGGGGTGGCACCCCCTAAGGACCGGGCGGTTCTGGGTTGGTACGTGTGCCACACTCGGCGGCATGCGGCATGACCACATGGGCGGCAGGTTGAGCGTCGGCCACCGCGACTCCGAACTCGACGAGCGCTTGTCCAGGGGACTGGACGAGGTCAACTACCCCGCGACCGGCACCACCGAAGCCGATCAGGGCGCGCTGTCGGTGAAGGCCGTCGATGACACCGGCGAGCTCATCGGGGGCCTGTCCGCCTGGACATGGGGTGGACTGCTCGGTATCGAGATGCTCTGGGTCCGCGAGGAAAGCCGACGGGACGGCTGGGGAAGCAAGCTCCTTCTCGCCGCGGAGGAAGAGGCACGACGGCGCGGCTGCGACCGCGCGTGCGTGTCGTCGTTCACCTTCCAGGCCCCGGCGTTCTACCAGCGCCACGGATACGTCGAGACCGGCAGGACGCCGGGGATCCCCGGCGGAGCCGAGGACGTCCACATGTACAAAAAGCTGACTTGACGATGACCTGCCCCGCCAGGGGGACCGTCGTCACTTCGCGGCGGGCAGGCGCGGACCGGCTGCGGCGGGGCGACCGCGCAGGGGGCGTGGCAGTGCGAACCGTACGCCGTGAACACGCGGCGAGAAGTGCAGTATCGGGGGGCCGGACGGTGCCGGGAGCCCGGCCGCCGTCGTCAGCGACTGGCGGAGGTCCAGCAGATCGGCTCCGTACAACGGCCAGGGCTCGTGGTCGACCTCCGTCCGCCACAGCACGCGGCCGGTGCGGGTGAAGGCACGCCACCGGGAGGTCAGCCATATGTCCCGGGCGCCGGGGACGACCGGTGCGCCGGGGCGGACGGTAAGGCCGTAGGCCGGGAAACCCCCGCGGCGGACCCCGGTGTACCGCACGGTGCCGGACTCGAAGTGCACGGTCAGGGCGCCCAGGTGGTACGGCGCGCCGATGGCACGGGCCGCCAGCATGACGACCGTGCCGACCTCCAGGGACAGGAACCACAGGCCGTCGAGACCGTCGGGGCGGCGTACGTAGGTGCGCAGGTTGGTTTCCGGAAAGCACCACCGGGCGGGAGGCAGGCCGCCGGGTCGCAGGGCCGACATGACGAAGGGCGTGAAACCGATCCACGCCGCGTCCTCATAGGTGTCGACGGTGAGGCCCGACGGCAGCAGGTCCTGCACGATCCGCGGCTCGTAAGGCCAGTGGACGAAGGTCTGGCTCAGCCACCGGGCCTCGGCCACGGGCAGGACGACATGGTGCTCGGAGGTTCTCGCCACCATGCGTCCAGGCTACGCGCCCGGTCGGCGGCGCCCCGGCGCGCCGAGGCACCTCCGCGTTGCGGACGGCGGCGAGCGAGGTCGCAGTGAGTGCAGTGAGTGAGAGAGGGCACCGCTGGGGAAGAAACAGAAGACGTGGAAGGGCTGGGAGGCAAGACCGTGACCACCATCGCGATCGTCGGAGCCGGGCCCGGCCTCGGCGCCGCCGTCGCGCGGCGGTTCGGCCGAGAGGGACACGACGTCGCCCAGCTGGTCGTCCCCGGCGCGATCATCCCCGGCCACCCAAGAAAGGACCCTGCCGCACTGGCGGCCACCCTGTGGGACCTGCACAGGGAGCGCCATGGCTTCCGCCACTACGCGGACGACCTGGACGCCTGACGCCCCCTCTCCGGCAACCCGGACGCCCGAACGGCGAACTGCCGCCCACCGCACGCCCACTCGCCCTCGCCTTGCCGCAGCGCCTTTCCGGCGCAGCGGACCGACCGCAGGTGCGGTCGCGCAACCCGGCCCGCCGACCCAGTGAGGAGTTCCGCACCCCGATGACCGTCTCCCCGATGACCGTCGCCACGCCGGGTCCCGGCTTCCGCCCCCGTACCGCCTTCGCCATGTCCCGGGAGGCCGCCGCGGCCGTCCTCGACCCCGAGACGCTCGACGCCCTCGCCGCGATCTGCGACCTCGCCCCGCCGCCCGTCCTCGACGACCTCACCACACCGGCGGCCCGGGCCGTTCTCACCGACGTCGACCTCCTGGTCACCGGCTGGGGCTGCCCCCCGCTCGACCCGGACGTGCTCGAGGCGGCGCCCCGGCTGCGCGCGGTCGTGCACACCGCGGGCAGCGTTCGCCACCACATCACCGAGGCGTGCTGGGAGCGTGGCATCGAGGTGTCCTCCGCGGCCGCCGCCAACGCCCTCCCGGTCGCCGAGTACACCCTCGCGATGATCCTGATCACCGGTAAGAACATCCTGGAACGCGCCCGCGACTACCGCGCCACCCGCACCCGTGACGCGTGGCTGCGCACGCCCCGCACCGTCGGCAACCACCGCCGCACCGTGGGCATCCTGTCCGCGTCGCTCATCGGCCGCCGGGTCATCGAGCTGCTGCGCCCGCACGACATCGACGTGCTCCTGTACGACCCGTATGTCACGGATGCGGATGCCGCTGAACTGGGCGTGGAACGGGTGGAGTTGGACGAGTTGTTCGCGCGGGGCGACACCGTCAGCGTGCACACCCCGCTGCTGCCCGAGACCCGCCGTCTGGTCGGCCGGCGCCTGATCGAGGCGATGCGCCCGGGAGCCGTGCTGATCAACACCGCACGCGGGGCGATCATCGACCAGGACGCGCTGACCGACGCGGTCGTGGCGGGTCGCGTCCGCGCCGTCCTCGATGTCACCGACCCCGAAGTGCTGCCCCCCGGACACCCCTTGTGGGACTGTGACAACGTGGTCATCACCCCGCATCTGGCCGGGTCCCAGGGCAACGAGTGGCGCCGGCTGGCCGACCTCGCCGTCGCCGAGACCGCGCGCTGGGCGTCAGGCGCCGGATTCCTGCACCCCGTACGACGTGAGAGGCTGGGGTTCCAGGCATGAGCATCCCCTTCGAACTGCCCCCGGAGGAACGGGAGTCGAGCCCCCACACGGGGTATACCAGGGCCCACTGGGAGGCCGTGGCCGACGGGCTGCTGGCGTCCGCCTGGCGCTGGAGCACACCGGGCGGCGCCCTGCTCCACCTGCCCGGACGGCCCTCATGCTCGGGCGTGCGCTCGGACGGTCTGGAGGGTTACGCCCGTACGTTCCTCGCCGCCGCCTTCCGGGTGGCGGGCGCCGGCGGCGCAGACCCGCACGGCCGCCTCGAGCGGTACGCGGGCGGTCTCGCCGCCGGCACCCTCACCCCCGGCCGTGACGACGCCGAGTCCTGGCCGCTGATCCTCGACCACGATGTGCGGGGCCAGCCGATGGTGGAGTCCGCGTCGATCGCGCTGGGACTGCGGCTGACCGCTCCCTGGCTGTGGAAGAACCTCGACGCGCGCGTCCAGGACCGGGCGGAGGACTGGCTGCGCGGGGCGCTGCGGCACACGCCCGCGCCGAACAACTGGTACCTCTTCCCGTTCACGGTCGCCGGGTTCCTGGAGTCGGTGGGCCGCGGGGACGCGGAGACGGCCGCGGCCCGGCGGCGCGCGCTGGACCTGCTGGAGGGCTGGTACCGCGGCGACGGCTGGTACGCGGACGGCGACGGCCGTGCCTTCGACCACTACAACGGCTGGGCTCTGCACCTGTATCCGCTGCTCGACGCCCACCTCGCCGGGGACGGTGAACGGTCCGCCCACCACGGAGCCCGGCTGCGGGAGCATCTCGACGGCTTCTCGCTGATGTTCGGCGCGGATGGCGCGCCCATGCACTTCGGCCGCTCGCTGACGTACCGGTTCGCGGCCACGGCGGCCGTCGGCCTGGGTGCCCTGACCGGTCACACCCCGCTGACCCCCGGCGCGTCCCGGCGCCTGGCCAGCGGCAGTCTCCGCTACTTCCTGGACCGCGGCGCGCTGACGGAGGACGGGCTGCTCGGCCTCGGCTGGCACGGTCCCCACGACGCCACCCTCCAGAGCTACTCGGGTCCGGCATCCCCGTACTGGGCCTCGAAGGCCTTCGTGTCCTTGCTGGCACCCCCCGCCCATCCCCTGTGGACGGACCGGGAGGAGCCCGCGCCGGCCGAGGGGGCCGACCGGGTCCTCGCCCTCCCGGCCCCGGGGTTGCTCGTGCAGACGACGGGCGCGGACGGGATCGTACGGCTGCACAACCACGGCAGCCACCATGTCCGCCCCCATGAGGGCGAGTCGGCGGCCGAGGACGATCCGCACTACGGGCGCCAGGCCTACTCGACCCGCACCGGACCCACGGCCGCTGGAAACGTCGCCGACAACCACCTGTCCGTCGATGTGAACGGCCGGGCAGGCGTACGACGCCTCATCCACCCTCTGGGGGCCGGGGACGGGGAGGGCTGGGGGTGGGCGGCGTCCTGGCACCGCCCGGTCTTCGTCGCCGGACCGCCGATGCTGCCGGGCCTGCGCGTGGAGAGCGTGACGGTGGTCCGGGGGCGATATGAGCTGCGGATCCACCGTGTGGTCGGAGCCCCGCACGGCACTCGCGTCACCCACACGGGGTGGGCCACCGGCCCGGAGGAGCCCGTCGAGTCGGTGCTGCACGGGCTGTACGGCTGGGACGAGGGCGTCGAGCGGGTGCCCGCGCCCCAGGGCACGGCCTACACCCGCTGGGCCAGGGTGCCTCGGCTGCGCGGGCCGGCAGGCGGCACCTCGGTGCACGTGTGCCTGGCTGCTCTCACGGCCGAAGCCCGGCCCGCGCCGCCGGCGGACGCCGTCGCCGCGGTGGTGGCCGGCGACGACGGCGTCGAGGTGACATGGGCCGGGGACGGCGCACGGTCGGTGGTGGGGTTCCGGCCGCTGACCGTGACCCTGCTGCGGTAGGCGCCCGGGTCAGCCGATGTGGTAGCTGTCCCCGTACACCTTCCAGTCGAGCGGCGGGTCGAGGTTCAGGTTGCCCTTGCGCAGGAAGACCCGCTGCTCCGTGTCGACCCGGCTGGTGTCGCTGTGGGCCTCCTCCTGCTTCATGGCCCACACCCGCGCGTCGAGGAAGGCGTTGAGGTACGCCACCTCGGTGCCGCCCTGCGCCGGCGGCTTCGCCGTGCGCAGCGCGCGCTTGCGGATGTTGCGGAAGCTCGTCGGGTCGTCACCGTCGCCATGCATGACGATGGCGTCGTAGTACGTGAACTGCCCGAGCACTCCGAGCCTGTCCGCCTTGCCCTGCTGGACGGCGGGGTTGAAGTAGACCCGGTCGCGTTCGTCGTTCTGCGCCTGCTGGAACACCTTGTCCTGCGCGGCCGTGCGCCAGTCCTTGGGGAAGTTCGGGTCGAGGCCCCCGTGCGAGTCGCTGCCGTTCACCTGGCGCAGGGCGGGCAGGTACTTGGCGAGTACGTTTCCGGGCTTGCGGTCGGTGTAGAGCTGCACCAGGTCCAGCATGTCGCCGGTGCCGGAGCAGAAGCCGATGATGCCGGCGGTGTAGCCGCGACCGTCGCCGATGTCCTCGATGTACTTGTACTGGGCCTTCCAGTCCAGGGAGGAGTTCTCCGCGCTGGAGACCAGTTGCATGGCGATCTCCTTCTTCGCCGGGTCGTCGAGCCCCACGGCCTCGGCGGCCGCGGGGGCCGCCGAGGCGAACGGGGAGTTCAGCAGCGGCGCGGCTGCCAGGGACGCCCCGATGAGGGCGAGAACGGTTCGGCGGGACGTGCCGGCCTGGCCTGCCGTGTCGGGGGAGCGATGCACCACGGGGACTCCAAAGGGGTGGGGGGTGGCTGCACTGATAGGAAGGTTTCCTATCAGATGCCGAGGGTGATGGGTACCCGTCAAACGCAAGCTTCGTAGGGTCGAACAAGACGCCCCGCCTCAGGGCAGCGGCTGCTCCGCCCAGATGACCTTGCCGTTCGGCGTGTAGCGGGTCCCCCAGCGCTCGGCCATCTGCGCCACGAGGAACAGGCCCCGTCCGCCCTCGTCGGTCATGGCGGCGTGGCGCAGATGGGGGGACGTGCTGCTGCCGTCGAAGACCTCACAGATCAGGCTGCGGTCGCGCACCACCCGTACGCGGACGGGCTCACTGCCGTAACGGATCGCGTTGGTGACCAGCTCGCTGAGGATCAGCTCCGTCGTGAACGTCAGCTCCTCAAGACCCCAGTCCGCCAGCTGCCGCGTCACCGAAGCGCGCACGTCCCCGACGGCCGCCGGATCCATCGGCACCTCCCACTCGGTGACCTGGTCGGACGTGAGGGCCCGGGTGCGCGCCACGAGCAGCGCGATGTCGTCGCAGGTCCGGGGCCGCGGCCGGGCGTCCAGGACGGCCCGGCACGTGTCCTCGGGCGACGGCCCTGACTCCGCCAGGGCGGCGCGCAGCAGTTCCAGCCCGGCGTCGATGTCCCGGTAGCGGTCCTCGATGAGCCCGTCCGTGTAGAGAACGAGCCGACTGCCCTCCGGGAGCTCCAGGTCGGCCGTCTCGAACGGCAGACCGCCGAGTCCCAGCGGAGGACCGGCCGGCACGTCGGGGAAGTGGACAGAGCCGTCGGGCCGGATCAGAGCCGGCGGCGGGTGGCCCGCGCGGGCGATGGCACAGCGCCGGGTGGCCGGGTCGTAGATCGCGTAGAGACACGTCGCGCCCGTGACGGGGGCGCTCGCCTCCTCGGCCGTCTCGTTCTGGTCGATGCGGGCCACCAGTTCGTCGAGCAGGCCGAGGAGTTCGTCGGGCGGCAGGTCGAGGGCCGAGAAGTTGTGGACCGCCGTGCGAAGCCGTCCCATCGTGGCCGCCGCGTGCAGACCGTGGCCCACCACGTCGCCCACCACCAGCGCGACCCGGGCACCGGACAGCGGCAGCACGTCGAACCAGTCGCCGCCCACCCCGGCGTATGCCGGAAGGTAGCGGTAGGCGATGTCCAGGGCGCCCTGCTCGGGCAACCTCCGCGGCAGCAGACTGCGCTGAAGCGTCACCGCCATGCTGTGCTCGCGCGTGTACCTGCGCGCGTTGTCGATGGCGACCGCGGCACGGGCCACCAGCTCCTCGGCCAGGGCCATGTCCTCCGCGTCGAAGGGCTCGGGCTTCTCGGAGCGCCAGAAGTTGACGAGGCCCAGAGTGAGCGATCCCGCCCGCACGGGCACGGTGACCAGCGAGTGGATGCCGTACCGCACGACCGCAGTGGTCCGTGCCAGCTCCTGCGCGAGCCAGCCCGGCGCCTCGCCGAGCCGGGGCTCCAGCATGGCCCTGCCGCTGCGCAGGCTGTGGGCCTGCGGGGAGGACGCCACGAACCGGATCCGCTGCCCCACCGGGTAGAGGGGGGCGTCGTCGCGGATCCCGCTGGACGCGGTGCGGCGCATATCGGTCCCCGCCTCCGGCTCCTCGCCGTCCAGGACCGGCTCGAACAGATCGACGGTCACGAAGTCCGCGAACCGGGGTACGGCCAGCTCCGCGAGCTCCTCGGCGGTGCGCCGTACATTCAGGCTCGTCCCGACGGCCCCACCGGCGTCGTACAGCAGGGTCAGGCGCTCGCGCGCCACCTCGGCCCGGCCGGACAGGGCCCGCAGCTCCGTCGAGTCACGGAGGGTGGCCACGCTCCCGGGCGGGCCCCCCTCCCGGTCCGTGGGCCGCTGGTTGATGGCCAGCAGCCGGTCCCCGACCAGCCGTACCTCATCGGTGGCGAACCGCCCGGAGGCCAGCAGCTCGGCGGTGTCGGGCGGCAGGCCGAGATCGGTCACGTGCCGCCGCTCGGCGTCGTCGGGCAGGTCGAGCAGACGCTCCGCCTCGTCATTGGCGAGCAGCAGCTGGCCGTCGCCGCTGAGGATGATCACTCCCTCGCGCACCGAGTGCAGCACCGCGTCGTGGTGCTCGTACATCCGGGTCATCTCGCCCGGCCCGAGGCCATGGGTCTGGCGCAGCAGCCGCCGGCTGACCAGCGCCGTCCCCGCCGTGGCCAGGCCCACCCCGCCGGCCGCGGCGGCCAGCACCAGCGGCAGCTGCCGGTCCGCGAGCCCGCCCACGTGTTCCGTGGTGACACCGGCCGACACAAGGCCCACCACCCCGCCCTGGGCCGACTTGACCGGGACGACGGCCTGCACCAGCCGGCCGAGGGTGCCGTCGACCTCCTCGGTCACGGTGTCCCCGGCCAGCGCGGGCTGGATGTTCCCCACGAACTGCTTCCCGATGCGGTCCGGCACGGGATGCGTATAGCGGATCCCGTTGTCGTTCATGACGACGATGAAGTCGACCTTCGCCGTCCTACGGGCAGCCTCGGCGGCAGGCTGCAGCACGGCCGTCGGATCGGGACCGGTCAGTGCCTCGCTGGTCCCCGGCGCGTTGGCGAACGCCTGGGCGACGGCGAGGGAACGGTTGCGCGCCTCCTGCGCGGTGTCACGTCGCACCTGAAGGAGGAGCGCCGCCACCGCGGTCACGACCAGCAGCAGCACGATGACCACTTGCAGGACGAAGACCTCTCCGGCCACGCTGCGTCCGGTCAGTGCCGACCGCAGCGCCGCGAGGGCACCCGGGCGCCGCCGACCCGGCTTCCGCTGCTGCCCGGCGGGCGGCGGGTGCGGTGTCCGCGAGGTATCCGGTGCGGGCGCCAGGTCGGCGCGGCTGTGTACGCGCGGGGTGCACGGGATGCGCAGACCGCTGGGGCGACGGGGCGACCGGGTGCCGGTTCGACCCAGGAGTCGGGCCATGTGCCCTGTCTACACTCCCGGGCCGGGGGAGGCGAGAGGCATCACACGCGGTGATGCCGTGTTCCCCGGTCACGAGACGGCCAGGAGCCCGGCGCCGGCCGGGCGCGGCGCGCGCACGACGCAAAGGCGGCTGTCGCCGCCGAGTGGCGGCGCCACGCCCACTTTCGAGTGACTTCGCAGCCAGTCTGCGATACCCGGGAACGGCCGTGGCCCACGATCGCAGTCGGCCGGGCAACTCCGCCCGCACCGTCCGCCGGGAGTCCGCCGTGCACATCCTGCTCGTGGCCACCGCGTTCAACAGCCTCACCCAGCGCGTCCACGCCGAACTGCGCGACCGGGGCCACACGGTGGCGGTGGAACTCGCCCTTCCGGGCGTCCCCCTGGCGGACAGCGTACGGCGGCACGCGCCGCAGCTCGTTGTCGCGCCGATGCTGAAGACTGCGATTCCCCGGGAGGTGTGGACCTCCTGTCCATGCCTCATCGTCCACCCGGGGCCCGTCGGCGACCGCGGGCCGTCCTCCCTGGACTGGGCGATCCTGGAGGGAGCCGGGTGGTGGGGCGCGACGGTGCTTCAGGCGGAGGAGGAGATGGACGCGGGCGCCGTGTGGGCATCCGTC
Organism: Streptomyces sp. NPDC047079; assembly: GCF_040643755.1. Lineage (NCBI taxonomy): Bacteria > Bacillati > Actinomycetota > Actinomycetes > Kitasatosporales > Streptomycetaceae > Streptomyces > Streptomyces sp. NPDC047079. The sequence continues at coordinate 27,286 of NZ_JBEYUZ010000014.1, read as the reverse complement.
GCGTGTCCGGTACCGCCGGTGTCCAAGAGCGACCTGTACCGGGGCGAGATCGCCGACGCGGCCCTCGCGGCCGTTCTGCTGGCCGTGGAGCGCTTCGCCTCCGGGACCTACACCCCCCGCGCGCAGGGTCCGGCGCCGAGCCGCCCGTACCTCGACCAGAGCGTCCGGCGAATCGACTGGGACGCCGATGCTACGGCGACAGTCGTGCGGAAACTGCGTGCCGCCGACTCCCAGCCCGGCGTGCTAGACATGCTGTTCGGCGAGGAGTGGTACCTGCACGGCGGCCATCCCGAGGAGGGACTGCGCGGCGCCCCCGGCGAAGTGCTCGCCACCAGGGCCGGGGCGATCTGCCGGGCAACCAGGGACGGTGCCGTGTGGATCCCCGAACTGCGCCGTCGGCGCGTTCCGGGGCAGCCACGCCCGGTCAAACTCCCCGCCGTGCGGGCCCTCGGCGAGCGGTTGCCCCCGCTGCCCGATCTGCCCGTGGACCCGGACGCCTCGTGGCCCGCCTGGAGCGACATCCGGTACCGCGAGGAGGGTGGCGTCGGCTTCCTGTCGTTCGCCTTTCCCGGCGGCGCGATGAGCACCACCCAGTGCCGGCGCCTGCTGGCGGCCTACCGGGCCGCCTGTGGGCGCCCCACCTCGGTCCTGGTGCTGGGCGGGCAGCGCGACTTCTTCTCCAACGGCATCCACCTGGGCGTCATCGAGGCCGCCGACGACCCCGCCGCCGAGTCCTGGGCGAACATCAACGCCATCGACGACCTGGTCGAGGCGGTCCTGACGACCACGGACCGGCTGGTCGTCTCCGCCCTCGGCGGCAATGCCGCGGCGGGCGGCGTGATGCTCGCCCTCGCCGCCGACGAGGTCTGGTGCCGCGCCGGCTGCGTCCTCAACCCGCACTACCGGCTGATGGGCCTGTACGGCTCCGAGTACTGGACGTACACGCTGCCCCGTCGCGTCGGTGCCACGGTGGCCGACCGGATCCTGCACGAGGCCCTGCCGATAAGCGCCGCGAGGGCCCAGGGCCTCGGACTCGTCGACCAGGTCGTCGAGTGCGGGCCGCAGGACTTCACGGCGGAGGTCGGCCGACTGGCGGCCCGGCTCGCGAAACACCCGGGAACGCGGTCCCGGATCGCGGGAAAGAAGGCGGAACTGGACCACCAGCAGAGCAAGGAGCCGCTGGCCGTCTTCAGGGAACGGGAGCTGGCCAGGATGCACCGGATCTTCCACCACCCGGACGCCCCCTACCACGCACTGCGGCAGGCGTTCGTCCGCAAGGAGACACCCTCGTGCACGCCTGCGCATCTCGCCGTCGCCGCAAGCCCCCTGACGGCGGCGGATCCGCCCGTGTCCCAGGGCACGGCGACCGCGGCGCCCGCCGAGGTCTCCACCCCACGACCACGCGAATGACGCCAGGACCCCGCACGGCCCGAGATCGGCGGTCTCTCCCCGGCCCCGCTGCCGAAGACCGCCGTCCTCGTGCCGAAGACCGCCGACTCGGCGGCGAGGGCCGCCGCCCCGCGCCGCGTTGAGCGGCCCGCCGACGCCCGAAAGGACCGCTCCGTGAGCGTGACCGTGTTCGCCCCGGAGACGGAGGCACGCCTCGCCCTCGCCCGGCGGGTGGCCGACGCCGTCCTCTTCGAGGGCTGTGCGCTCCACCCGTACCGGGGCTCCTCCGCCGGGCACGGGCTGCCCCGGCAGTCCGGAGTCCTCGTACCCCCAGCCTGGGGCGCCGGCCGCGAGGAGTACGACTTCCAGCACACCGAGTGCCTGATGGAACCCCGAACGGGCGCCACCCTGGCGGTGGAACTGCGCTTCCTGCGCGTCCGGCGCCGCACCGTCCAGCGGGCCGACCCCGGCGGCACCTTCACGACGGTTCCCGAGCTCCTGACCGGGGACCGTGGGCTCGTCCCCCGGGACGAGGGCACCGAGGAGCGCGTCGAAGCGGTCGTGACACCGGCCGAACTCGTCGACGGCGACGGGGTCACGCTCACCTTCGCCCGCCCGGCGAGGGAGGAGAGCGAGCCGGTGCTCGCCGAGGACGGCCGGGTCGTCGGCCGCCTGCTGCGCCGGTACGAGGAGATCAGCGGCGCGCTGCGGCTGTCGGCACGTCGGCTCGACGGCCCCTTCCCGGTCATGCGGCTGACCGCCGTCGTGGAGAACACCAGCCCCTGGGCGCCCGCGGACGACGAGGCCGCCGGCCGGAGCGCGGCGCTCCCCCGATCCCTGGTGGCCACCCACCTCCTGCTGGGGCTGAGCGCCGGGTCGTTCCTGTCGATGACCGATCCGCCCGAATGGGCGAAGGCCGCGAGCGCCTCCTGCCGAAATCTGCACACCTGGCCCGTCCTCGCCGGCGAACCCGGAGCCCCGGACGTGGTGCTGTCCTCGCCCGTCATCCTCGGGGACCATCCCGCCGTCTCCCCTGAACACCCCGCTGCGCCGTTCACGGCCACGGGGGTCGACGGGATCCTCGGCCCGAGCGGTGTGCGCGCGGTGAAGGAAGCCGCTCCCGCCGAGGGTTTCCCCGACGAGTACGGGGTCGTGCGTCCGGACACCAGGTGCGGCCCGGCGGGCGGGGCCGCCGACGACCCGGCCTCCGACCAGGTCGTCGTGGACGGCCGGCCGGTGAGCGCCGGGAGCCGGGTGCGGCTCCACCCCGGCCTGCGGCGCACCGACGCGCAGGATCTGTTCCTGCGCGGCCGCACCGCGACCGTCGAGTCCGTGCTGCACGACGTGGACGGCTCGGTGCACCTCGCGGTGACGTTGGAGGACGACCCGGGCGCCGACATCCGGCGAGCGCAGGGGAGCTTCCTCTACTTCCGGACCGACGAGGTGATCCCCTTGGAGGACGAGGAATGAGCCCTGACACCGTCGACGGCAGGGTCCTGGTGGCCGGCATCGGGAACGTCTTCCTCGGGGACGACGGCTTCGGCGTGGAGACCGTCCGCGCGCTGAGCGGACGCCGGCTGCCCGGACACGTCGAGGTCCTGGACATCGGGGTCCGCGGAGTGCACCTCGCCTACCAGGTTCTCGACGGCTACGACACGCTCCTCCTGGTCGACGCCACCGCGCGCGGCGGGGAGCCCGGCACCCTGTATGTGATCGAGCACGACGAGGTCGCGGCGGGCGGCGTGCCCGGCGCGCCGATGGACGGCCACAAGATGACCCCCGACGCCGTCCTCGCCCTGCTGGGCACGCTCTGCGCCGGAACGGGCGGGCAACCGCCACGGCGCACCTTGGTGGTGGGGTGTGAGCCCGCCTCCGTGGAGGAGCGCATCGGCCTCAGCCCCGCGGTGTCCGACGCGGTGCCCAGGGCCGTCCGGCTGATCGAACAGCTGCTGCAGCCCGACGCGACGGGCGGCCCCTCGCCCGAGGCCCTGGTCGACGACGCCACGCTCTGACCCGACCGGCCCGCCGGCCGTGCGCGCCCGCCCGGTCCCCGTCCGGCCGCCACCGTCGGGCCGTTGCGGCGAACGGCGTATCCGTCCCGGCGGCACCGGCGTGCCGGGCCATGAGGCGCCGGGGCCACACCTCTAATGGACGTCGGCGGGCCGCGCACGCCCCGTCCCACGGGGCGACTCCCCGGCCTCCCGCCGGGACGGAGACCCATGCATGAGATGTCCATCGCGCTGGCGGTGATCGGCCAGGTGGAAGAGGCGGCAGAGCGCTCCGGTGACGTCACGGCGGTGCGTGAGGTACGGCTGCAGGTGGGCGAGCTGGCCGGGGTCGTGCCCGACGCCCTGTCCTTCTGTTTCGAACTGGCCTGCGCCGGGACCGTGCTCGAGGGTGCCGAACTGGTCACCGACTTCGTGCCCGGACGCGCCCGCTGCGCACCGTGCGCGCACGAATGGGCCGTCGGCATGCCGCCGCTGCTGAGCTGCCCGCGCTGCGACGGGGGCACCACCGACCTGCTGTCCGGCCGTGAACTCCAGATCGTCGGCGTGCGGTGGGAGGACGGCCGGACGCCCGCACCCACCCGCGAACCCACTCCCGAGGAGCGCTGAACCATGTGCCGTGTGGTCGACCTTCAGCAGGCCGTACTCGCCAAGAACGACCGGGCCGCGGACACCCTGCGCGCCGAACTCGCGGCCCGCGGCACCACCGTCGTCAATCTGCTCTCCAGCCCCGGCAGCGGGAAGACCGCACTCCTGGAACGCGAACTGGTCGAGGCCCGGGACCGGGCCGTGCCGGTCGCGGCGCTCACGGCCGACCTCGCCACCGAGAACGACGCGGCGCGGCTCGCCCGTTCGGGCGTCCCCGTCAAGCAGGTCCTCACCGACGGCCTGTGCCACCTGGAGGCCGGGATGCTCGCCGGACACCTGAAGGGGTGGCTGCCCACCCCGGTCCGGCTGCTGTTCGTGGAGAACGTCGGCAATCTCGTCTGTCCGGCCTCCTACGACCTGGGGGAGACGCTGCGCGTGGTGCTCGCCTCCGTCACCGAGGGAGAGGACAAGCCCCTCAAGTACCCCACCGCGTTCGGACTGGCCCATCTGGTCGTGGTCACCAAGATGGACATCGCCGAGGCGGTCGGGTTCGACGAGGCGACGTTCCGCGCGAACGTCGAGCGGGTCAATCCAGGGGTGGAGGTGCTGCTGACCTCGGCCCGCCGGGACCTGGGGGTCGGTCTTCTGCTCGACCGGGCCCTTTCGGCCGCGGCCGGCGCCCCCGTCCACACACCCGTCATGGCCCGCGAGCCGCACCAGCACACCCATGACCACACGGGCGCCCACAGTGGCCATGACCACACCGGCCACGCGCCCGGCCACCCGGGCGACGGCATGGGCCCCGCTCATGACGACACCAGCGGCGCCCCCGGCCACGCCGACGACCACACGAACGGCACCGCCGCCATGGCGCAGCCCCGCTCGTGAGCGGTCGGCCCCCGACGACCGACGCGGTCCGCACGTCGCTGCGCCGCAGGGTCACCGTCCAAGGCGTGGTGCAGGGCGTCGGCTTCCGGCCGTACGTCCATGCCCTCGCCACCGCCCTGGACCTGGCCGGGCACGTGACGAACAACCCCGAGGGCGTCGTGGTGGAGGTCGAGGGCGACCCCTCGGCCGTGGCCCGGTTCTGCGACCGCATCGCCGTGGACGCGCCACCGCTGGCCCGCGTGGACTCCGTCCACCACCAGGAGGTCCCCGCCACCGGCGACCCGGCCTTCACCATCCTCGCCTCCACGGCGGACGGACCCACGCGGGCCCTCATCCCGCCGGACACGGCCACCTGCGCCGCGTGCCTCGGCGAACTGGCGGACCCCCACGACCGGCGCCACCGCCACCCGTTCGTCACCTGCACGCACTGCGGCCCGCGGTTCACCATCGTCACCGGCCTGCCCTACGACCGCGAGCAGACCACCATGGCCGCGTTCCCGATGTGCGCCGACTGCGCCCGCGAGTACACCGATCCGGCCGACCGCCGCTTCCACGCCCAGCCGGTCGCCTGCCCGGCCTGCGGGCCGCGGCTCGAACTGCTCGTCCGCCGGGCGGACGGAGACGGACCGCCGGGCCCGGTCCCGGAAGGGGATCCGATCGCCGGGGCCCGACGGCTCCTGGCGGACGGCGCCGTCCTCGCGGTCAAGGGCCTGGGCGGCTATCACCTCGCCTGTGACGCCACCGATCCCGCCGCCGTCGCCCGGCTGCGGCACCGCAAGGCCAGAGGGGACAAGCCGTTCGCGGTCATGGCCGCGAGCGTCGAGGACATCGAGCCCCTGGTCCGGCTCGCTCCCAAGGAGCGCGCCCTCCTCACCGGCACCATCAGGCCCATCGTGCTGCTGCGCCGCCGCACGGACGTCCCGCCCGTCCCCGACGCCCCGTGGCCGGCCCAGGGCGTCGCGCCCGGCAGCCCCGACTTCGGCGTCATGCTGCCGTACACCCCCCTGCACCATCTGCTGTTCGGCCTGCCCGGCGACCCCCAAGGCCCCCGGCTGCTCGTCATGACCAGCGGCAACGTCTCCGGCGAACCCATCGTCACCGACGACGCGGAGGCGCTCGAGCGCCTGGCCCACCTGGCCGACGCCTGGCTCACGCACGACCGGCCGATCCATGTGCCGTGCGACGACTCCGTGGTGCGCCTGTGCGACGGGCAGCCGCTCATCGTTCGCCGCGCCCGGGGCTACGCGCCGCTGCCGCTGCCCCTTCCCCTCGAGGTGCCCCCGGCTCTCGCCGTCGGCGGAGACCTCAAGAACGCCTTCTGCCTCGGCGCGGGCCGCCGGGCCTGGCTGTCCGCCCATATCGGCGACATGGACGACCTCGCCACCCAGCGGGCCTTCGAACGCGCCGTGGCCCAACTGGAGTCGATCACCCCGGTGCGGCCGCGGCTCCTGGCCGCCGACCGGCATCCCGCCTACCGCTCCGCGCGATGGGCCGCCCGCAACGCGGCGGGCCGCCCCGTCGTCCGCGTCCAGCACCATCACGCCCACGTCGCCGCCGCGATGGCCGAACACGGGCTCGACGGCAGCGAGCCGGTCCTCGGCGTCGCCTTCGACGGCACCGGCTACGGCGACGACGGAGCGGTGTGGGGCGGGGAGTTCCTGCTCGCCGACTACGACGGCTTCACCCGGTTCGGGCATCTGGCGTACGCGCCGTTGCCCGGCGGCGACGCGGCGGTGCACCGGCCGTACCGCACGGCCCTCGCGCAGCTGCGCCGGGCGGGGATCGACTGGTCGGCCGACCTGCCCAGCGCGGCCGCCTGCCCGGCGGACGAACTGCGCGTGCTGCGGCGTCAGTTGGAGCGGAACCTGAACTGTGTCCCCACCTCCAGCATGGGCCGGCTCTTCGACGCCGTTTCGTCCCTGGCGGGTGTCCGTCACCGGTCCCGCTACGAGGCCCAGGCCGCCGTCGAACTGGAGGCCGCCGCGCTGCGGGCACCCGCCGGGGACACCACGGCATATGCGTTCGCCGTCGGACCGCCGGAGCGGGACGGCGGCCCGGTGCGGGCGGATCCGGCGCCGTTGATCGCGGAGATCGTCGACGATCTGCGCGCGGGCGCACCGGCGGAGCTGGTCGCGGTCCGCTTTCACCGGGCCGTCGCCGCCCTCGTGCACGCCATATGCGTACGGGCGCGGGAGCGGCACGGAGTGGACACGGTCGCCCTCACCGGCGGCGTGTTCCTCAACTCCCTGCTCTCCTCGGCGTGCGCCCGGGCCCTGAGCGCGGACGGCTTCACCGTGCTGCGCCACCACCTCGTGCCCCCCGGCGACGGCGGCCTGGCCCTCGGCCAGCTCGTGGTGGCCGCTCGAGCGGGGGAGGGGGCCGGGGCCCCCGACTGACCGACCGTCCCGGCAGCGCCGGGCGACGCACCATCCACAGCGAGGAGAGGCCCATGTGCCTGGCGGTACCCGGCAGAGTGCTGGAGATCGAGGAACGTGACGGCACCCGGATGGCCACCGTCGACTTCGGCGGTGTCGTCAAGGAGGTGTGCCTGGAGTACCTGCCCGACATCCAGGTCGGCGAGTACGCCATCGTCCACGTCGGCTTCGCCCTCCAGCGCCTCGACGAGGAGTCGGCCAAGCAGACGCTCGAACTGTTCGAAACCCTCGGCATGCTGCAAGAGGAGTTCGGCGACCCCTGGGAAATGGCGGCGGAGGCGAACGGAACGCTCCCGCCCGGGCGCGAGGAGACCCGTCAGTGAAGTACATCGACGAATTCCAGGACCCGGAGCTGGCAGGCCGGCTCCTCGACGAGATCCAGGCCACGGTGACCAGGCCCTGGGCGCTGATGGAGGTCTGCGGGGGCCAGACGCACTCGATCATCCGGCACGGCATCGACCAACTGCTGCCCGAGGAGGTGGAACTGATCCACGGTCCGGGCTGTCCCGTGTGCGTGACCCCGCTGGAGGTCATCGACAAGGCACTGGAGATCGCCTCCCGCCCCGGGGTGGTCTTCTGTTCCTTCGGCGACATGCTCCGCGTGCCCGGCACCGGGCGCGACCTGTTCCAGGTGCGGGGCGCGGGCGGGGACGTCCGGGTCGTCTACTCCCCGCTCGACGCACTGCGGATCGCCCAGCAGAACCCGGACCGGGAGGTGGTGTTCTTCGGTATCGGCTTCGAGACCACCGCGCCCCCCAACGCGATGACGGTCCACCAGGCCCGCAGGCTCGGCATCCGGAACTTCAGCATGCTCGTGTCCCATGTGCGGGTGCCCCCCGCGATCGAGGCGATCATGGGCTCCCCGAGCTGCCGCGTCCAGGGCTTCCTGGCCGCGGGGCACGTGTGCAGTGTGATGGGCGTGGACGAGTACCCCGAACTGGCGGAGCGCTTCCGCGTCCCGATCGTGGTCACCGGGTTCGAGCCCCTGGACATCCTCGAGGGGGTGCGGCGGACCGTGGCCCAGCTGGAACGCGGCGAACACACCGTCGACAACGCCTACCCGCGTGCCGTCCGCGCCGAGGGCAACCCGGCCGCCAAGGCCATGCTGGAGGACGTCTTCGAGGTCACCGACCGCGCCTGGCGCGGCATCGGCGTGATCCCCGGCAGCGGCTGGCGGCTCTCCCCGAAATACCGCGACTACGACGCCGAGCACCGCTTCTCGGTCGAGGGCATCCGGACCCGCGAACCCGCCGAGTGCCGCAGCGGCGAGGTCCTTCAGGGCCTGATCAAACCGCACGAGTGCGAGGCGTTCGGGACCCTGTGCACCCCGCGCACCCCGCTCGGAGCCACGATGGTCTCCAGCGAGGGCGCCTGCGCCGCGTACTACCTCTACCGGCGCCTGGACATCACCCCCGCGGCCCGGGAGGCGACCCCCGTTGTCTGACACCACCGATCTGCGCATGCCGTCCGTGGACCCGGCGGCCTGGACCTGTCCCGCTCCGCTGCGCGACCAGTCCCGCGTCGTCATGGGCCACGGCGGGGGCGGCGCGCTCTCCGCGGAGCTGGTCCGGGACGTCTTCGCGCCCGCCTACGGAGGAGACGCGCTGGCGCAACTCGGCGATGCCGCCGCGCTGTCGCTGGGCGGGCTGCGCCTGGCGTTCTCCACCGACTCCTTCGTGGTGCGGCCGCTGTTCTTCCCCGGCGGCAGCATCGGCGACCTCGCGGTCAACGGCACCGTCAACGACCTCGCCATGAGCGGCGCCCGGGCGTCGTACCTCTCCTGCGGTTTCATCCTGGAGGAGGGCGTCGAACTGGAGACGGTCGCCCGGGTCGCCGAGGCGCTCGGCGCGGCGGCACGGGCCGCCGGGGTCGAGGTGGCGACGGGCGACACCAAGGTGGTGGAGGCCGGCCACGGCGACGGCATCTTCATCAACACGGCCGGCATCGGACTGATCCCGGCAGGCGTCGACCTGCGGCCGCAGCGGGTCGTCCCCGGCGACGTCGTGATCGTCAGCGGTCCGATCGGTGTCCACGGGGTGGCGATCATGAGCGTCCGCGAGGGCCTGGAGTTCGGCGTGGAGATCGAGAGCGACTGCGCGGCCCTCGGCCCCCTGGTCGACGCCATGCTCGCCGTCACCCCGGACCTGCACGTGCTGCGGGATCCCACCCGGGGAGGGCTGGGGGCCGCACTGAACGAGATCGCGACCGCCTCCGGCACCGGTGTCGTCATCACCGAACGCGAGCTGCCCGTCCCGCCGGCCGTCGCCAACGCCTGCGCCGTCCTCGGCCTGGACCCGATGTACGTGGCCAACGAGGGCAAGCTCGTGGCGTTCGTACCGCGCCGCCATGCCGACGCCGTACTGGACGCGATGCGGGCGCATCCGCTCGGCGCGGAGGCCAGGATCGTCGGCGAGACGGTGGCGGACCACCCGGGCATGGTGGTGGCCCGCACCGGCCTCGGCGGCACCCGGGTGGTCGACCTGCCGATCGGGGAGCAACTGCCGAGGATCTGCTGAGTCCGCACGGCCCGGGCGCCCTCCGGCGCCCGGCCGCGCACCGCACCCTGAAGTACGCGGCGACGGGGAGCCGCCCCCCGGAGGCGGACACGGAGGAGTCGGCCGCCGCGCCGGGGCTCTGGGGGGCGGGGGAGCCCGGGGGTTTGAACGTGGTCCGCCGTCCCTGCGTACTCGACGGTGTGACCTCAGCGATCCCGTTACCGCCGCCGTCGCTCATCGGGCGGTGCCGGGCCGCGAGGCGGACGTCCACCTGGGGAGCGGGCCGTGCAGTGGACGAGCGCGCGGCGGCCCCCGGGCAGGCCCGAGAACGACACGAGGGAGGTGGGCGGGTGAAGACCCTGCTCATCGACAACTACGACTCCTACACGTACAACCTGTTCCAGCTGATCGCCGAGGTCAACGGCGAGGAACCGGTGGTCGTCCTCAATGACGCCCCCGCCGCCGCCCTGGCGGACCTGGCGGAATTCGACAACGTGGTGGTGTCGCCCGGGCCCGGACATCCGGCCGAGCCACGGGACTTCGGCATAGCCGCGAGAGTGATCGCCCTGTCCGCGATACCCGTGCTCGGGGTCTGTCTCGGCCATCAGGGCATCGCGGTGGGGGAGCGGGGCAGCGTCATGCCCGCGCCGCGGCCCCGGCACGGGTACCTGTCCACGGTCCGGCACGACGGCCGGGACCTCTTCCAGGGACTGCCGCAGAACTTCACCGCGGTGCGCTACCACTCGCTGTCCGTCGCCGAGCCGCTGCCCGAGACCCTCGAGGCCACCGCCTGGGCCGAGGACGGGGTCGTGATGGGCCTCAGGCACCGCACCCGGCCCCTGTGGGGCGTGCAGTTCCACCCCGAGTCGGTGCTCACCGACTACGGCCACCGCATGCTCGTCAACTTCCGCGATCTGACCGCCGAGCGTGCCCGCGGGCCCCGTAGGAAGAACACCACGAGCCCCCCGTCCGCGGCCACCGTCCCCCGCCCCCGTCGCGCCGTGCGTCCCGCCCACCGGCTGCACTACCGCCGACTCGCCACGGCCGTCGACGCCGAGGCGGCCTTCGCCCGGATGTGCGCCGGTTCCCCCCGGGCCTTCTGGCTGGACAGCTCACGCGTCGAGCCCGGCCTCGCCCGCTTCTCCTTCTTCGGGGACGGCACCGGCCCGCTCGCCGAGTTCGTGCGCTATGACGCCGACGACGGCGTCTGCGAGATCGAGCGGCCCGGACGGCCGGTGCGCCGGGTCCGCGCGAACGTCTTCGACTATCTCCAACGGCAGTTGGCGACCCGTCACGTCGACGCCACCGGCCTTCCCTTCGACTTCACCGGTGGCTACGTCGGCTACTTCGGCTACGAGACCAAGGCCGACTGCGGCTCGCCGAACCGGCACCGGGCCGAAACCCCCGACGCCTGCTGGCTGTTCGCGGACCGGCTGATCGCCGTGGACCACGAGGAGGGAGCCACCTACGCGGTGTGCGTGGCGGAGGACACCCCGGGTGCCAGCCGGGAGGCCGCCGACTGGCTCGACAGCGCGACAGCCCAGCTCACCTTCGTCTCCTCCGGAGAGCCGGCCGCCGACTTCGCCCCCGACGAACCCGAGCCGGGCGCGGCCGAACCCTGGCTGGTGCGCGACCGTACGACCTATCTCGCGGACATCGAGGCCTGCCGACGTGCGCTCCAGGCCGGCACCAGCTACGAGATCTGCCTGACCAACGCCGCCCGGCTGCCCGCACCTGACGACGTCCCCGGCTTCTACCGGGTGCTGCGCCGCGTCGACCCGGCCCCGTACGCGGCCTTCCTGAGGTTCGGGGACCTCGACGTGGCCTGCGCGTCCCCCGAACGCTTCCTGCGGATCACCCGGGACGGCATCGCCCAGGCCAGCCCCGTCAAGGGCACCGCACCGCGCGGTGAGAACCCGGCGCAGGACGCACGGCTGCGGCACTCGCTGGCCGTGGACGACAAGACCCGCGCCGAGAACCTGATCATCGTCGACCTGCTCCGCAACGACCTGGGCCGGGTCTGCGAGACCGGCACGGTACGGGTCGCCCGGCTCATGGCCACGGAGACCCACGCGACCGTGCACCAGCTGGTCTCCACCGTCGAGGGCCGGCTGCGGGAGGGCACGGACGCCGTGGACTGCGTACGCGCCTGCTTCCCCGGCGGCTCGGTGACCGGCGCACCGAAGCTGCGCACCATGGAGATCATCGGCGCGCTGGAGACCGAGGCCCGGGGCGTCTACTCCGGGGCCCTCGGCTACCTCGGCTGTAGCGGGGCCGCCGACCTCGGCGTCGTCGTCCGCACCGCCGTCCTGGCCGGCGGCCTGATGCACCTGGGTGCCGGCGGCGCGATCGTCCTCGACTCCGATCCGGCCGCCGAGTACGAGGAGATGCTGCTGAAGACCGCCGCCTCGATGCGCGCCTACCGCGCGCACACCGCCGCGCCGGCCGCCGAGGAGGAGGCGGCCCGATGACCACCGCCACGGGTGTCAGTTCGGTGCCGTCGCTGCCTCGTACCGCGACCGGGGAGCTCCGCCGCCACCGGGTCCGGTGGGGAGCGTGGTGACCGGCCCCGACGCGACTCTCAGCCGCCGCCCCGTGCGGGGCGGCGCAGCGCCTGCGTCACCGCCCAGACGACGGAGATGAAGGGGACGGCCACGACGGCCCCGATCACGCCCGCGACGATGCTGCCCCCGAGGACGGACACGGCGACAACGAGCGGATGCAGACGGACGGCCCAGCTCATCACGAGAGGGTGCAGCACATGCCCCTCGATCTGGCCGATGACGACGATGAGCAGGAGCACGGCCGCGGCCGTGAGCGGACCGCGGCCGGCGAGGGCGACCACCGTGGCCACGGCGAGCGCGATGGGTGAGCCGACCAGCGGCACGAACGTGGCGACGAACTCCAGCAGGGTGAGCGGCAGCGCCAGCGGCACGCGCAGCACCACCAGGGCGATGCCCACCAGTACGGCGTTGGTGGCGGCGACGATGATGATGCCCCGGGTGTACCCGGCGAACGTCCGCCAGGCCGTGTGCCCCGCCCGGTCCCACGCCTCTCGCGCGTTCCGGGGCATCAACTGGTCTCGCGTCCAGCGCCACAGGCGCTCGCCGGAGTGCAGGAAGAACACCGAGGAGAAGAGTGCGAGCGCAGCTCCCGTGACCAGTTCGACGATCCTGCCGAGGCCGCTGACGGCGCTGTTGATCAGTTTCGCCTGGTGGGAGGACACATAGGAGGCGATCTGCTGCTGGAGACCTGAGAGCTTGCGCGGGCTGAGCCGGAACGGGGGGCGTTCGAGCCACCGCTGGATCTCCCGGATGCCGCCGTGGAACTCGTCGACCAGCTTCGCCGACTCGCCCGCCACCGCGTTGCCCACCAGGGCGAGGACGGTGAAGAGGACGAGAATGCTGCCGACGAGGACGACGGCGACGGTCAGCCCCCGCGGGATCCACCGGTTCAGCAGGTCGGCGACGGGACGCAGGACGGAGGTGATGACGAGCGCGAGAAACAGGGACACGGCGATGAGCTGGAAGCGTCCCAGGATGGTGAAGACGCCGTACACGACGACCCCGACCAGGATCAGGCGCCAGGCGTAGGCGGCGGCGACGCGCAGCCAGGGCACCGTGCGTTCGGCCGCAGCGGCGGGGGCGGCCGGGGCGCGCCGGGGGGCGCGTACGGTGTGCGAGGGTCGGCTGCCCAGCACGACGCCACGCGCCCCGCGCCCTCGCCCCGGCTTGTCCGCCGGGCCGCCCGTATGCGCCACCACACCTCCTGCGTCCTGATGGTGACTACCCGTAGAGCACATTAAGTGCAAAACGGCCACGCCTCGGGGTGCAACGCGCCCGGTCCACGGTGGCGCCCCCTGGGTGCGGCCGGTTTCCGGCCATTCTGGCCAGGGGGTCACCCCGGACTCCGGTGTCGCGAGCCGGGAGGCGAGGACCAGGGCCTGCATCCGGCGCTGCACGCCGAGCTCGTCCGGCAGCCGGGAGATGCGGTTCCTGACCGTCCTCTCCGGCAGGTAGAGCTCCGGCAGGTAGAGCTCCGGCCCGGCTGTACCGGCGAGCCGTCACATCGGCCTGTCCCGGTGGTCGGTACGCGGCGCGCGGCGCATGCTGGTCCTCGGGGGAGTGCTCCCGGTGGCAGAGAAGCCGACGCTCTTCGGTGCGGGCCCGCGCTCCCGCCCCGGTCATGGACCATCCGGCCCCCGGCCCGGCCCTCGGGCCGGTCCAGGCCATGCGCTGGAGGTGCGCACCATGGCTCAGCATGTCACCGCGGGAGTCGACGGAACGGCCGAGAGCCTCGCGGCCGCCCACTGGGCCGCTCGGGAGGCCCTGCGCCGTGGCGCGGGGCTGCGCCTCGTGCACGTGTGGACCGGGCAGCCGGGGCAGGTTCTCTCCGTGCCCGCGGACACCACGCGGCGCCGTGTCGCGGAGCGTGCCCTTCGACGGTCGGTAGCCAGCGTGCGTGCCGCACACCCGGGGCTGCGTGTGGAGGACGTGTTGCTGTACGACTCCCCGGTCACCGCCCTGCTCGCGGCCGCCGAGGAGGCGGAGGTGCTGGTGCTCGGATCCCGGGGCCTCGGCCGCATCGCGGGGTTCGCGCTCGGGTCCGTGTCCCAGCGTGTCCTCGCCCGGTCACCGCGCCCCGTGGTGCTCGTCCGCGCCGGCGACACCTTCGCGGACGAGCACCTGCCCGCCCTGGACGGCGTCTCGCCCGACGAGATCCCGGAGACCCCCTACCGCGACGTCCTCCTCGGACTGGACACCGAGCACCCCTTTGACGACCTGCTCGGGTTCGCCTTCGAGTCGGCACGCCGCCGTGGCACCGGGCTGCGCGTGATCCACGCCATCGGCGCGGCCCCGGACCACGCCGCCCAAGGCCGGCTGGACACGGCCGACGCCGGGGAACCGCGAGCCGAGCGGGAACACATCCTGGTGGCGGCGCTGCGCCCCTGGTGCGAGAAGTATCCCCGGGTCCCTGTGACCGAGACCGTCGCCGAGGGGCGGGCAGCCACCGAACTGGTCCAGGCCTCCGCGCGTGCCTCCCTCCTTGTCGTGGGGCGCCGGACACAGAAGGCCCGTCTGGGTTCGCACATAGGTGCGGTCACCCACGCGCTGCTCCACCACGCCCGCTGCCCGGTCGCCGTCGTCCCGCACGCCTGACCGGGATTCAGGGAGGTGTAGATCGTGCCCCGCCCCGTCACCGCAGGCCTCGACGGTTCGTCCGAGAGCCGGGCCGCCGCCGAGTGGGCGGCCCGGGAGGCGAAGTTGCGCGGCCTGCCGCTCACGCTGGTCCACGTCTGGGAACCGGTACCCGACCCCCTGATGCGGGCACCGCTCCTCGGCATCGAGACACAGCAGCACTGGACCGAGAGGATCCCCCGCGAGGCTGCCGAAGGCCTTCGGCTGCGGCACCCCGGAGTCGAGGTGACCGCCGAGCACCTGGTCGGACGGCCTGCCGAGGTGCTGCTGGAAGCGGCCGAGGACGCCGAGCTGCTCGCGCTGGGTTCGCGTGCGCTGGGCGGAGTCGGCGGATTCCTGGTCGGCTCGGTGTCGCTGGCCGTCGTGGCTCGCGCCGTACGGCCGGTGATCCTGGTCCGCGCCGGGGAGCAGGCGGCCGACGAGCACGAGATGGATCCCGTGGGCATCCCGTCCGCGGCCGCCCCGTTCCGTCCCGTGGTGCTGGGGCTCGACACCCGCCGCCCGGGCGCGTCGCTGATCGGGTTCGCCTTCGAGGAGGCCGCGCGCCGATCCGCCGCACTGTACGTCGTGCACGGCTGGAACCCGCCTTTCGGCTCCGGCGCGGACGCGGTCGCCGGCAACGACCCGAGCGGCGAGTACGCGCGGGAGCAGGCCCTGGAGCTGAGTGAGGTACTGGGTGTGTGGCGGCAGAAGTACCCCGCGGTCGAGGTGGTCGAGCGCTCCCGTACGGGCCCGGCCGCCCCTCTGCTGGTCGACGCCTCGCGGGAGGCGTCGCTGGTGTTGGTGGGCCGGCGGATCCGCCGTAACCCGCTCGGCGCCCGTATCGGCTCCGTCACCCACGCCGTCCTGCGTCACGCCACCGCACCCGTCGCCGTCGTCGCACACGAATGACATGCCCCAGGCGGCGTCCGCAGTCCGCGCCCCGGCCACGCACATCCTGAGGGCCTCGGTCAGTTGCGGGTTGGCCATCAGATGAATCTGGCCCTGCGGCGAGACCGTTGCCGGCCCGCCAGTGGGCGTCCAGGGCGCGCAGTTCGTGGGATCGACGACGGCGCCGAGGCCCGCGTGATCTGGGAGGGCGGGCCCCGAGCGGATCCCGAGAGAATCGGACAAGCTGGATAAAGAGGGCATGTGTGGCATCCTGTCGGTGTCCGGCCCCACAGCTTCCGCCGAGTCCCCGGATCGCGGACGGCCCGGGGGGAGGAAGGAAGGACCACCATGAAGGGCTTCGTCTTCCACGGCACCGGACAGGCCGCCTGGGAGGAGGTCCCGGATCCCGGCATCAAGGACCCCACCGACGCGATCGTGCGCGTCGACACCGTCACCATCTGCGGAACGGACCTGCACATCCTCAAGGGCGACGTACCCGAGACCCGCCCCGGCACGGTGCTGGGCCACGAGGCGGTGGGCGAGATCGTCGAGACCGCCGGAGATGTGCACACCGTACGGCCCGGCGACCGCGTCCTGGTCTCCTGCATCACCGCCTGCGGGCGATGCGGCTACTGCTGGGAGAGGACGTACGGCCAGTGCCGCGGCGGTGGGGGCTGGGTCCTCGGCCATCTGATCGACGGCACCCAGGCCGAATACGTCCGGGTCCCCTACGCCGACCTGTCCCTCCACGCGCTGCCCGGCACCGTGGACAGCAAGGACGCCGTACTCCTCGCGGACATCTTCCCCACCGCGTACGAGGTGGGCGTGCTCAACGGGCACGTACGCCCCGGGGACACCGTCGCCGTCGTCGGTGCCGGGCCCATCGGACTCGCGGCGATCGCCACGGCCCGGCTGTTCGCCCCCGAACGCATCGTCGCCGTGGATCCGGCCGCCACCCGGCTGGACGCCGCGAAACAGCTGGGTGCCGACGCCCTGGCAGACAGCGGGCAGGCCCAGGAGCTGATATCGGACCTCACCGACGGCCTGGGCGCCGACGTGGTCATCGAGGCGGTCGGGGCGCCGGAGAGCTTCGAGCTGTGCACGCGCATGGTGCGCCCCGGCGGACACGTGGCCAACGTCGGTGTCCACGGCAAGCCCGTGACCCTGCATCTGGAGGAGCTCTGGAGCAAGGACATCACCCTCACCACCGGTCTCGTCGACACCTACTCCACGCCCACGCTGCTGCGGATGGCGGCCGCCGGCCGGCTGCCCACCTCGTACCTGGTCACACACACCTTCCCGCTGGACCGGATGGAGGAGGCCTACGACGTCTTCGGCCGGGGCGCCGACACGGGCGCACTCAAGGTGGTGCTCGGCGGGCAGCAGCACGAAGTCGTCGCCGTCCCGGCGGCGTGAGAAAGGGAGTGACGGGCCATGGCCGTACAGGGAACGTCGAGCACGACGGAAGGCCATCCCGCGGGCGCCCTCGGGCGCAGGCTCGCCCTGCGGCGAGAGGAACTCGGCCTGTCCCGGGACGAGGCGGCCGCCCGGGCGGGCATGGCTCCCAGTTATCTTCAGTACCTGGAGGAGCAGCCCACCGCCGCACCGGGCGTGAGCACTCTGCTCAGGCTGGCCGGAGCGCTCGAGACCACGGTGCTCGAGCTCACCGGCGGCGACGTCGAGCTGCCGCCCGGCCTGGGACAGTGCGGAAGGCATCCGGAGTTCACCGAGATGACCATCCAGGAGTGCCGAGACATGCTCTTGTCCCACGGCGTGGGACGCCTGGCGGTGCCCACCGTCTCGGGGCCGGAGATCGTTCCCGTGAACTACACCGTCGTCGACGGCGCGGTCGTCTTCAGGGCCGCCCCGGGCACCGTGCCGTCCCAGGCGTCGGGAACCCAGGTGGCCTTCGAAGTCGACCGCATCGACGCCGCGTTCAGCCAGGGCTGGAGCGTACTGGTACGTGGGCACGCCAGCACGGTGACGGATCCCGACTCCGTACGACGGCTCGAGGACCACGCGTACAGCGAGCCGTGGGCGGGCGGGCAGCGGGACCTGTGGATCCGTATCGAGACGCTCAGCCTCACCGGGCGCCGCATCGCCGTATGACCCGGGCGCCTCTCGTCACCCTGTCCCCGCCCCCACACCACCGGAGGACACCATGCACGGCACCCCGTGCCTCGTCAGCGACGTCATGACCCGCAGGGTCGTCGCACTGGGCCGGGCGGCGACGTTCAAGGACATCGTCAAGGCCATCCGGCAGTGGAAGGTCAGCGCGCTGCCCGTGGTGGAGGAGGAGAACAGGGTCGTCGGCGTCGTCTCCGAGGCGGACCTGCTGCGCAAGGACGAGTACCGCGACAGCGATCACGACCGGCACGCCCGCCTGGAGCGCCTGTCCGACTTGGTCAAGGCAGGGGCGGTGACCGCCGAGGAGCTGATGACCGCCCCGGCCGTCACCGTCGCAGCCACCGCGACACTCGGCCAGGCCGCCCGGACCATGGCCCGGGCCGGCGTCAAACGGCTGCCGGTCGTCAGCGACGACGGCGCGCTGCTCGGCATCGTAAGCCGGTCCGACCTGCTCAAGGTGTTCCTTCGGGAGGACGACGACATCGCCGAGGAAGTCCGCGACGAGATCGTCGCCCACCTGTTCCCGGCCCCCTCGGAACCCGTCCGTGTGGAGGTGCGTGACGGGGTCGTGAGACTTACCGGGCGCATTCCGGACACCATGCTGGTGCCGGTGGTGACCCGCCTGGTGCGGGGCGTCGAGGGTGTGGTGGACGTGGACTGCGCGCTCGCGGGTCCCCCCCGCCGCCCGGACCTCGATCCCGACCTGCCCCGAGAGGACGTCGTCCCCGGGGCCTGGGGCGCCGGCAGCGTCACATGACGCACCCGCTCGCGCGATGTGCCCCGACGCGGCGCCTTGTCCCCGGGCTAGCGCAGACCGCCGCTCTCGCGGAACGCGCAAGAAGGTGACGGCCGATGGCAGCGACAGGGCGTCCCCGGAGGAGGAGCACGAGGGGGGCGGGCGCGTGGCTGTGGCGGTGGCGGCGCAACCCGCTGCGTCGCCGCAGCGACCGGCTGGAGGCGTGGCTCGTCCTCGGCACCGGGGCGTTCGTCCTCCTGACCGGCGTGCTCGGGGGCCGGACGGCGGCGGGGGCCGTCGAGCAGACACTCGCCGCGCACCGCGCCGAGTCCCACATGGCCCGGGCCGTGCTGACACAGGACGCGGCCCGGACCCCGCGGGCGCTGTCCGAATACGGCGACGGCTCAGCGTGGGCGCAGGCGCGCTGGACCGCTTCCGGCTCGCCGCACACGGGCCTGGTGAAGGTGCGGCCCGACACGAGGGCGGGCGCCGCGGTCACCGTCTGGACGGACCGCTCGGGCGGCCTCGTCTCCAGGCCCCTCACCGCGGATCAGGCGGGCGCGCAGGCCGCGGCCGTGGGATCGCTGGCGGGTCTCGGGGCCGCGGGCGGGGTGCTCGTCTGCGGAGGGCTGCTGCGTGGGCGCCTGGACCGCGGGCGCATGGAGGCCTGGGACCGCGAGTGGGAGCGTGTCGGCCCGCGGTGGCGCGGGACGACCGGGTGACAGGACCGTGCGGTCGGCGCGGTCCGGTGGACGGGGGCGGGCTGCCGGGCGGACGGGGGCGGGCCGGGTCACTCCCGCTCGGTCCCGGAGAGATGGCAGTCCACGTCGACCACTCCCTCGACCGTATGGGCCAGGCGTAGGGCCACCGGGATCAGGGGAGTGTCCCGGACCTTCCCGGTGAGGGTGACGACGCCCTCGGTGACCATGACGTGGATGGGCTCCACCGGGGCCGGGAAGAGGATGTCGACGATGTCGCGCCGCACCTCGTCGGCGATGTCGTTGTCCGGCCGCAGGAACACCTTGAGCAGATCCGCCCGGCTGACGACGCCTTCGAGCATGCCCTCGTCGTCGACGACCGGAAGCCGCTTGACCCCGCGCTGGGCCATGATGCGCGCGGCCTGGGCGAGGCTGCTTCCGGCGCGGACGGTGATCGCCGGCGAGGACATCAGCTCGCCTGCCGTCACCGCGGCCGCCTCGGCAGGGCCGGACGACGGGCGCCACTCGGCGTACCGTTCCGGGCTGCCGTCCCGCACCTCCTCCTTGGGCAGCAGGTCGGTCTCGGAGACGACTCCGACCACCCGGCCCCCGCCCTCCACCACCGGCAGGGCGCTGACGCTCCACCGGTCCATGAGACCGACGATGTCCTTCAGCCGGGCGTCAGGGCCGACGGCGACGACGGCGCGGGTCATCACGTCGCCCACCACGTGCGGGCTGCCGGTCACGGTGTCCTCCTCAGCGGTCTCCGCTGCCGTACGGTGCGTACAGGTCGAGCAGCCGGGTGCGGGCCGCGTGCAGCCGGTGGGCGAGGACCCGGCCGACCCAGGTGGCGATGGAGCGGCCGAACTCGGGGTCCGCGTCGCACATCGCCCGCACGGTCACGGCGTCGAACTCGTAGGCCCGAACCGGAGTCATGGCCTCGGCGCCCATCTGCCACACATGAGGGGTGAAGTGCCAGGACCAGCCGACCAGTTCGCCATGGCCGAGCGACTCGATGACGGCGGACCGGCGGCCGGGCACATGCAGGTCCAGCGCCACGGTCCCCGTGCGGACGATCCAGAACCGGTCGGCGTGCCGGCCCTCCTCGAACAGGCGGGTTCCCTCCGTGAACGAGACCTGGCGGGCGATCTGCATCAGCCGTTCGCGGTGCTCGGCCGGGAGGGCCGCGGTCATGGTGGTGGCAGAGGTCATCGCTCCATGTCCTTTCGTTCCGGTCGCCGGGGCCGGTCGGCGAGTCGTCGCGCGGCGCAGCGGCCCTCCTCCCGTGCCCTGCGGGAGACCGGGGAAATCCTTGTCTTCAGCGTGGCAGTGCACCGCGCACCGAGCAACGGGCCGCGCGGTCCGGCAGGGGGACGTTCGGCCCGGCCCGCCCCCAGCCGTCCGGACCACCCGGCGGCTCCACCGGCACGCCATGACGAGGCGGGAAGGACCCCATCCGCTTCTCGCGGATCCTGATTGCGTGGTGCGCGGCCGCCGGCCGCTGCTCCGCGTCTCTTACGGGCCCTTCCCGTCACCTTCAGGACACCACGCGAGCGACGGAACCGCCAGGGCTGGACGGCAGGCCCGTACATCCGGAAGCGGACCCCGCAGGCCCTCCTGCCGAGGCGTCCGCGGTGCGATGGTGAAAGGAGACGCTCCCGTGCTGCGTGCCCCCGCAGCCCGGCGGAAGGCGGTGGGAAGGATGGAGCTACCCCTGGTCGTGGGCGTCGACGGGTCGGAGCCCAGTCTCATCGCTGTCGACTGGGCCGTGGACGAGGCGGCCCGGCACGGGCTGCCGCTCCGGCTGGTGTACGGGTCCTTGTGGGAACGCTACGAAGGCGGGTCACCGTCGGATGCCGAACACCGGTCCGCCGAAAGGAGGGTGGGGGACGTCGTCGACCGGGCGGCCGAGTGTGCCCGCCGGCGCAACCCCGCGGTGGCGGTCTCCGCGGACGTCCTGCCCGAGGACGCGGTGTCCGCGCTCCTGCACGAGGCCCGGAGCGCGACGGCCCTGATCACCGGATCCCGTGGCCGCGGAGGACTGAAGGGCCTGCTCCTCGGCTCCGTGGGGCTGGCCGTGGCCGCGAGGGCGCACTGTCCCGTGATCGTCGTCCGCGGCGACCGGGCCGGTCTGACCGGTGCGCACGAGCGGATCCTGCTCGGGGCGGGGGACCCCGACTCGACGGCCGAGGCGGTGCGGTTCGCCTTCCGCGAGGCCGAGGCACGCGCGTGCGTCCTCGACGTCGTACGAGCCTGGCGCCGCCCGGCCCATGAGACCACCGAGCACCACACGCCGGTACGTCTGCACGAGCAGCGTGCGTCGCTGCAGATCGACATCCTGCTGCGCGAGCAGGCCACCGCCCACCCGGACGTCCGGGTGCGGCCCGACACGGTCGAGGGACCGGCCCGCACGGTGCTGCTGAAGCGCTCGGCGGCCGCCGACCTCGTCATCATCGGAGCGCGGCGCGCGAAGGCCCACTTCGGCCTTCAGCTCGGCCGGGTCGGCCACACGCTGCTGCACCACGCGGACTGCCCGGTCGCGATCGTGCCGCAGCACACCTGAACCGTGCCGCGGCACGCATGACACGGACGGATGCCTCCAAGGCCGTGTCGCAGCGGACGGGGCTCGGCCGGTGACGCGCGCTGCGGGTGCGCCGGCAGCGCTTTGCGCTGATGGCCGACCCGGATGTGATGTGCACCATTTCCCCACTTTTGCCCGATGGGTAGAGTGACGCGGATGTCAGCCGACCTGTCCCCTGTCATAACCGCCACCACGCAGTGGCTGCTGCGCTCCTACCCGGGCACCGGCGGAGCCCTGGACGCCGCCCTGGCCGAGGCCCAGGCGTCCCAGGCCGTCATGGTCGCCGCCTGGCTGCGCTACCCCACCGCGGCCGACGCCGCCCTCGTCGCCTTGGTCGGGCCGGGCGGCTCCGCCCGCCTGGAGTGGGTCACCGGATTCGATGCGGCGGCCGCCGACGAGACCGACGAGACCGACGAGGGCTGGCGGACCTGGGTGGACGAAGTCGTCGCGAGCTGGGCGGCCACGCTGCTGGCCACCCCGTCCCTCGCCCGGGAAGCAGTCACCGCGCTGGACTCCAGCGACCACGCGGCCGGTCTGGCGTTCGACTTCCGCAGGCTCACCGATCCCGGCGAGCGGGACCGCCGCGCGGCTCCGCTGCTGCGCCACCCGGACCTGCTGGCCGCGCTCGCCGGACTGCACCGGGACTCCCTGCTGCGCCGACTGCACGGCGACCCTGTGCGCGAGGACGCGCTCGGGGACCCGTTGGCCGGCTGACCCGCTACGGGCCCGCCCCGGCCCACGAGGCGCCGTGCGCCCGCCCCTCACTCGAACCGCGACGTGTCGCCCGCCCCCTTGCGCACGATCTCGGGCTCGCCGCCGGAGAAGTCGATGACCGTCGTCGGCTCCGTACCGCAGTCGCCCGAGTCGACCACGGCGTCCACGACGTGGTCCAGCCGCTCCTTGATCTCCCAGCCCTGCGTCATCGGTTCCTCCTCGCCCGGCAGCAGCAGCGTGCTGGACAGGATCGGCTCGCCCAGCTCGTCCAGCAGCGCCTGTGCCACCACGTGGTCGGGGATCCGGACGCCGACCGTCTTCTTCTTCGGATGCAGCAGCTTGCGCGGCACCTCGCGCGTCGCCGGGAGGATGAACGTGTAGCTGCCCGGCGTCGATGCCTTGATCGCACGGAACACGTCCTTGTCGACGTGCACGAACTGACCGAGCTGAGCGAAGTCCCGGCACACGAGCGTGAAGTGATGACGGTCGTCGAGATGGCGGATCGAGCGGATACGGTCAATGCCGTCGCGACTGCCCAGTCGGCACCCCAGTGCGAAACAGGAGTCCGTCGGATAGACCACGAGCGCACCGTCGCGGATGCTGTCGGCGACCTGACCGATCGTGCGCGGTTGCGGGTTGTCTGGGTGAACGTCGAAGTACCTGGCCACCCGCCGAGTCTCGATCAGAAGGGGCCGTGCTGTCCACGCGGGGGCCCATCGGCCGGTGCACAGGTCATCCGCGCGGCGCAACGGACCCGGCTCCCGCCGTTGCGCCGGTCCACAGGTCGGCCCGCGAGTCGCCGGTCCTCCAGCGGCCGGTCCGCGAGGCGCCGGTCCGCGAGCCGTCAGTCCTTGAGCCGGTCGATCTGCCGGATCTTGTTGGTCGCATCCAGCGCGGCGACCTTGTACGACTCCGCGAGTGTCGGATAGTTGAAGACGGCGTTGACGAGGTAGTCGACCGTGCCGCCGCACCCCATGACCGACTGGCCTATGTGGATCAGCTCGGTGGCCCCGGTGCCGAAGCAGTGCACCCCGAGCAGGGTGCGGTCCTCCGGAGAGACCAGCAGCTTCAGCATGCCGTGCGAGTCGCCGATGATCTGCCCGCGGGCCAGTTCCCGGTAGCGGGAGATGCCGACCTCGAACGGCACACGGTCCTCGGTGAGCTGATCCTCCGTCCGTCCGATGAAGCTGATCTCCGGGATGGTGTAGATCCCGATCGGCTGTAGGCCGGTCATCTCGTGCACGGGCTCGCCACAGGCGTGGTACGCCGCTATGCGGCCCTGCTCCATCGAGGTGGCGGCGAGCGCCGGGAAGCCGATCACATCACCGACGGCGTATATGTGCGCCACCTCGGTGCGGTAGTGCTCGTCGACCTTGATCCGGCCGCGCGCGTCGGCGGTCAGCCCCGCCTTGCCGAGGTCGAGTCCGTCGGTCATGCCCTGGCGCCCGGCCGAGTACATCACGGCGTCGGCGGGGATTTTCTTACCGCTCTCCAGGACGGTGAGGGTGCCCTTGGGGTGTCGTTCGACCGCCGCGACGGTCTCGCCGAAGCGGAAGGTGACGGCCAGGTCCCGCAGGTGGTACTTCAGCGACTCGATCACCTCGACGTCGCAGAAATCGAGCATCCCGGGGCGCTTCTCGACCACGGTGACCTTGCTGCCGAGGGCGGCGAACATGGAGGCGTACTCCATGCCGATCACACCCGCTCCCACGATGACCATCGAACGGGGCACCCGCTCCAGGTCCAGGACGTTGTCGGAGTCCATGATCGAGCGACCGTCGAATTCGACGCTCGAGGGCCGGGCGGGCCGGGTGCCCGTGGCGATGACGATGTGCTCCGCGGTCAACAGCCGTTCCTCGCCGGTCGCTTCTCGTACGGCGACGGTGTGGGGGTCGGTGAACCGGCCGGTTCCGGTGACGAGGGAGACATGGTTGCGGGAGAGCTGGCTGCGGATGACGTCGACCTCGCGGCCGACCACGTGGCGGGTGCGCGCGGTCAGGTCGGCGACGGTGATGTCCTCCTTGAGCCGGTAGCTCTGCCCGTACAGATCCCGCTGGGTGAGACCGGTGAGGTAGAGGACGGCCTCGCGCAGGGTCTTGGAGGGGACGGTGCCGGTGTGGAGGGAGACCCCGCCGACCATGTCCGGGTGATCGATGACGGCGACCCGGCGGCCGAGCTTGGCCGCGGCGATGGCGGCCTTCTGACCACCCGGTCCGGATCCGATGACGAGCATGTCGAAGTCGGGCACGTCCGGAGTCTGACAGCACCGACCCCCTGGCCGAAAGAGCGGAGTTGACGGCAGACCGCCCTGACATCTGCCGAACTGGCCCTCCAGGGAGGTGGTTGTCCGGCGGAGGGCGCCGTGCCCGCGGCACTCCGGCTGGGGAGCGGGAGCGGGGGGGGGGGGGGGGGCGGGCGCCCGCCGCGGCC
>NZ_JBEYUZ010000014.1:0-2121 GCF_040643755.1 Streptomyces sp. NPDC047079 | reverse complement strand
GCACCCCGCCCTCACATCTGCCGACCGGCCCCCCCGGGGTGGGGGTGGCCGGGCGGCGGGCGCGGGCCCCGCGCCCCGCGGGGGGGGGCGGGGGCGCGGCCCCCGCGGCCGTACGACCGCGGGCGCCGCTCCTGTGGCTGTCGTGGCGGCGTGCGCCACCCGAGGGCATTGGACGCACGCACTGCCGCCCGCCGCCTGCCGTGCCGGGCGTCGCGGACCGGGACTGATCCAAATGAAGGCCCCCTAGGCGCCGACCAGGACCGGCTCCGGCTGCTCGGCCGCCTGTTCCTCCCGGTTCCGTGCCGCCACAGCCGGCAGGGGCAGGGCACGCGGCAGGGGACGGGCCTCGCGGAGGCTGGGCGCGGGCGCCGCCGGAACGAGGGGGGCCCGCTCGCCGGACCTGGCCCGCTGGGAGAACCAGATGATCTTGCCGCCGGCCGCGGTGGCGCAGCAGCCCCAGCCGTTGCTCAGCGCCGCGATCTGCGTCAGACATCCGCTCGGCGCGTAGTGCGGCCGGATGTCCCGTTCGGCGTCCTGGACCGCGGTGATGAGGTGCTGACCGTTCCACCACATCTCGATCGTGGTGTTCTTGTCGGCCGCGTGCCGGTCGATCGTGCGTAGGAGCGCCTCGGCGCACTGACACACGGGCTCGACGAGTGTCTCGAGGTCCCAGTACCGGAGGTGGGCGGCCAGAATCCGCCGGACCTGCCCGATGCGCTCCGGGCTGAGTTCCATGTCGAGGTGGTAGTAGCAGGGTGCTGCGGTCTTCATTGTCGTTGGCTCCTCACCGGCGAAGCTCTCGCTCCTCCTCCGGCCCAGGGGGCCGAGCCCCGATCACGAAGCGTGAGCACTCATCGCTTCTGAGTCAGTCCCAGAGTGATGGCGCTACTCCATTCGTGCAACACGAAGCCCGATCGCCCAAGGTGGTTGAAAACCGAACAGGACGCTGCGTGGCGCACCGTGCACCATGGGTGAAGGTCTCGATCGCCGTAACGGATCACCCCCGCTCCGTGCACGGCTGTCGCGCACCCTCCGGACGTGCGGCCTCACGCGCCCCTGCCGGAACCATGCTCAGCGCAGAGAGTGGGAGGTGACCGTGCCATGCTCCAGCCGGCCAGAGCCGAGGTCGCCAGACACCTCGAGCAGTACCGCGCCTGGGAGCGCCTGATGCTCGCGTCCCCCGACAACCGCGCCGTCCGCGGCAACTTCGAGAACACGGGCTACACGCTGTGCGTGCTGATGGGCAAGCGCTGCGCACGCGAGGCCGTCGACGCCGCCGAGCTGTATCTGAAGGCCCGTGAACATGGGGACCCGCGCCACCGTGACCCGCACGGCCCCCACGACCCCCGTGAGCGGACCGTTTCCAGAACTTGTCCCACACCGTCGGCGAACGCGTAGGAGACGTCGTACGCAGATGTGAAGCGAACACCGCAGAGCCGGCGCCCACCGAGGCCCGAGAACGGCGGAGGAGGCGAAGTCCATGGAACCGCAGGCCGTGCACCAGGCTGCGAGCGGCGCCGTCACCGGCGGCGTGAGGCCCCTGACCGGGCGCATCCCGATCGTGGACGTCCGGCCCGCCGTCGACGGCGGGAGACGTCCGGCCAAGGCGGTGGAGGGGGAGACCTTCCAGGTCACCGCCACGGTCTTCGGTGAGGGGCACGGCGCGATCGGCGCGAATGTCGTACTCAGGGACCCCGAGGGCCGTCCCGGTCCCTGGACACCGATGCGCGAACTGGAACCCGGATCGGACCGCTGGGGCGCCGAGGTGACACCGACGTCGGTCGGCAACTGGACCTATCTGGTGGAGGCGTGGAGCGATCCGGTCACCACCTGGCGGCGGCACGCGCAGATCAAGGTGCCGTCCCGCATCGATGTCGCACTGGTTTTGGACGAGGGCGCCGACCTGTACGAACGGGCCGCGGCCGGAGTGCCGGAGGGGCCACCGCGGGACACGGTACGGGCGGCCGTCCGCGCCTTGCGCGACGAGTCCCGGCCACCAGTCGCCCGTCTTGCCGCCGCCCTGTCTCCCGAGGTGGGTGAGGTGTTGGCGCGGTTTCCGTTGCGGGAGTTGGTGACGTCGTCGGGTGTGTTGCCGTTGCTGGTGGAGCGGGAGCGGGCGTT
>NZ_JBEYUZ010000013.1:0-174533 GCF_040643755.1 Streptomyces sp. NPDC047079 | reverse complement strand
CCATCGACCGCACCACCTACAGAGCCACCATCAGCATCGCCATGCTTACGAACAGCCCTTGACACCCACAGCCCCGCCTTAACTGAACGGCGTTGCCCCTAGCCGTCGCCGAAGTCCCGCCCGAGCCGCCCAGTCCACCCACTCCGCCCACCCGTCCGCTCCGCCTGGGATACTCGTGGTGCGTGACATTGCACCAGCGGCTCCCACCGAGCCGTGCGGTGCCGGTCCCACCCCGCACCACACCCCGCATGTGCCGTACGAGGAGACACCCCCATGGCCGCCCCGCGCACCGGTTCGCCGTCCGCCCCTCCCGCCCTGCCCACGCTGGGCGGCAAGAGGAGCAGCTACCGCGAGCGGGTCGCCGACGCCCTGCGAGCCGCCCTCGTGGCGGGCGAGCTGCGCCCCGGCGAGGTCTACTCCGCGCCGACGCTCGCCGCCCGCTTCGGCGTCTCGGCGACCCCGGTGCGTGAGGCCATGCTCGACCTGGTCAAGGAGGGCCTGGTCGACACCGTCCCCAACAAGGGCTTCCGGGTGACCGCCGTCTCCGAGAAACAGCTCGACGAGTACACCCACGTCCGCTCCCTCATCGAGATCCCGACCACGGTCGAGCTGGTGCGGACCGCGGACCGCGTCTCGTTGGAGGCCCTGCGGCCGGCCGCGCGGGAGATCGTCGCCGCCGCGGCCGCCGGAGACCTCATCGCCTATGTCGAGGCCGACACCCGCTTCCACCTCGGCCTGCTCGCCCTAGCCGGCAACGCCCACCTCGTCGAGGTCGTCGGCGACCTGCGCAAGCGCTCCCGCCTCTACGGGCTGACCGCGCTCGTGGAGAGCGGCCGCCTGCTCGCCTCGGCGCAGGAGCACCTCGAACTCCTGGACGCCCTGCTGGACGGGGACGAGGAGGCCGTACGGAAGGTGATGACGCGGCATCTGGGCCATGTCCGCGGCCTGTGGGCGGCGCACGGCGAGGGTGTACGGCACGTCGGCGAAGCGTGAGCCGGTCGGGCGGCGCCCCGTCGGCGGCGGCGCGGGTGCGGGAACGGTCGCCCGAGTGGCACTGTGGGCCTCGCCCCATGTGAGCGGAGGCCGAACACCGTGACCGTCATCGCCTGGATCGTTGAAGGCACCTGGCCCGCCTGTGTCGACGCCACCAGAACCCACGCGCCCGAGGACGCCGACATCGTGCTGCTGCACGTCGCCGACCCCAGCGCACCGGGCGCCGCCCACGGCGCCTACGCCGGACTGCTCGGCCGCGCACACCCCGCACGCGACCCCGGGACCGCGCTGGAGCACCTGGCGACCGCCGCCGGCGAGCAGCTCCTGACCGCCGCCGCGGAGCGGCTGGGACGGCCGTGCACCCGGCGGGAACGCACCGGCCGCGTCGAACGGGAAGTCGTGTCCGCCGCCGAAGGAGCCGATCTGCTCGTCCTCGCCCGCGATGGCGACCGCACCCGCCTCGGACCCCACAGCCTCGGCCCCGCCGGCCGCTTCGTGGTCGACCACGCCCCCTGCCCGGTCCTGCTCGTATGGCCCGAACCCGCACCTGGCACCGCGACCATCCCACCGGCGCCGCCCCACCCACCCCACCACCGATGAGGCGCCCTGCCACGACGGGTGGGTGAGATCCGGGGAACCGACCCGGTGACTCCCCTCGACCTCCCAGGTCTGTCCTGATCGCGTAATTCGTCCCCCCAGGTCCATCCCATCGATGAACGCACCGATCAGGCTGAGAGAAGGTGGAGGTGTCGCGAGCTCCGAGCGTCGGGGGCAGTGGGCTCTGAGACCGACCACCAGGGAGTCTTCCCCGAGGGCGCGATGGCCGTCCGGCTGATTCGAGCGTCTCCCAGGAGTACACGGCGTCTTCCTGGCTGTTCTTTCGACGGGCCGCCCGGTCCGCTCGTTTTCCAAGAGGTGATCACTGTGCCAGTCATGGGTGTGACCAAGTTCGAGCGGTTCTTCCGGGCAGCGGCCGACCTGACCGTCGACAAGAACGATGTCAAGCGTTACAACGACTTCATCGACCAGAAGATCTATGACATGTTCCTGGTCGGCCAGGCGAAGGCGAAGGCCAACGGCCGCGACATCATCGAGCCGCAGGACCTGCCCATCACCAAAGGACTGCAAGAGAGCATCCACGTGTTCAAGAGCCTCGACGAAGAGATCGAGCTCAAACCCCTGCTGGAGCTGATGATCGCTCGTCCCGCTCTGGAAGCGTCCATCGCCGAGGAGACCAAGGACAAGCTGCCGGCCGTCGCAGGCGGCCTGAGCGTGGCGATGGCGCGTTCCTTCAGGATCGTCGACCCGGAACGCCGGAACCCCATGACCCCTGAATGGGAAAAGGTCATCAGCCTGTTCGACCTGTTGCTCTGACCGTGCGGAATCCCGGGACGGCGAGCCCCATGGTCAGGACACCCGTCGGCATCCGCGTGCTCGACCTGGTCAGGAAGCGGCGCGATCCCGTGATCCTCCAGTCGCTGCGTCCCACGGTGGCCGCCGTGCTGGCGTATGTGGTCGCGCTGCGCTTCTCGACTGACCGGCCTCCGCTGCTCGCCCCACTGACCGCGGTGCTCGTCGTCCAGGTCTCCGTCTACGCCACCCTGGTCACCAGCATCAAACGCATCGTCATCGTGATCGTCGGACTGCTGCTCGCTGTCTTTTTCACCAACCTTGCCGGCTTGACCTGGTGGAGCCTGGGGGTTTTGGTCTTTGCCTCGCTCACCGTCGGCCACCTGCTTCACCTGGGGTACCTGGTGCCGGAGGTAGCGGTCAGCGCCATGCTCGTGCTCGGTGTCATCCACCCGGCCACCAACGCCCTCAACCACCTGACGGAGGCACTGATCGGCACTGGGGCCGGCGTCCTGCTGAACCTGGTGATTCCGCCGCCGGCATACGTTCAGCCGGCAGGCGACGCCGTTCAGGATCTGGCCACCAGAATGGCAGGCCTGCTGCGCGAGGTGGCCCGTCAGGTGAAATCCGGGGCCGGCCGGGATCGGACGGAAGCCTGGCTGCGCTCGGCCCACCGTCTTGACCGGGAGATCATCCGGGTGGAACGCGAGCTCGTGAGAGCGGAGGAGAGCGTGCGGTTCAACCCGCGGGCCCGGCCAGTACGCCACGCCGGGCGGGTACTGCGCAGTGGCCTGGACAGCCTGGAGCGCTGTTCGGTCAGCCTGCGCACCCTGTTGCGCTCGCTCAGCGACCTCGGCCGTGAACGGCAACCGCACGAGCCTCTCTACAGCCCGGAGATGGCAGCACTGCTGTATCGGCTGCTGAACCACCTCGCCGACGCCGTGGAACGCTTCGGCAAGGTCACCGCAGCGGTGGCGGTCGCCGAGGCCGAGCGGGCCGAAGCCGACCTCGCCCAGTCTTTGTCGGAGGCACGTGAGGTCCGCGAACGCGCCTCCGCGCAGCTGCGCACGCAGGACCCGTCCAACTGGGAGCTCAACGGAACGGTGCTGGCCAACGCGGCTCACATCATCGAGGAGTTGGACAGCTCGCTGGAGTCGGCATTGCGTCTGGACGCGTTCGGCACCACTACGCGAACCCCTTGATCGAGCAGGACACTGGGAGGGAAGGGACCGGATACCGCCCCCGACACGAGGAGCGATCATGCAGGATCGTCTGTTCCGCGACCGCAGGGACGCCGGTCAGGTCCTGGCCGGACTCCTTGACCACCACCGGGGCGCCCCGGGGCTGATCGTCCTTGGACTTCCGCGCGGTGGAGTGCCGGTGGCCTACGAAGTCGCCATGGGGCTCGACGCACCGCTCGACGTCTTCCTCGTCCGCAAGCTGGGGGTGCCCGGTCACGAGGAGATGGCGATGGGGGCCATCGCCGACGGCGGTGTGCTCGTCGTCAACGACGACGTCATCCGCGGCTTGGGCATCCTGCCGGCGACCGTGCGCGCCACCGCCGAACGGGAGGGCCGTGAGCTGCTCCGCCGCGAGCAGGCCTATCGCGAGGGCCGGCCCCCGCCTGAGCTGGCGGGCCGCACGGTGATCCTGGTGGACGACGGCCTGGCGACCGGCGCGAGCATGCGGGCCGCCCTTCATGCCCTGCGCCGCCACCGGCCGGGCCGCGTGGTGGTCGCCGTCCCGGCGGCCCCGGAGGCGACCTGCCAGGAGCTGTCCGACATCGTCGACGAGGTGGTGTGCGCCACCACCCCGACGCCGTTCTTCGCGGTCGGCGCCTCGTACTGGGACTTCGCCCAGACCACCGACGAGGAGGTGCGCAACCTGCTGCGCGCCGCGTCGCGCGGTGCGGCCGCGACGGGCGGGCGGCCGGACGGAGACGTGGCGGCGATTCGCGCCGAGGCCGTGCCGACCGAGGACGGGGCGCCGCTGGACGAGCTGCTGTTCGACCTCGTCGGCGACGCCCGGTACGTGCTGATCGGCGAGGCGTCGCACGGCACCCACGAGTTCTACCAGGCCCGCGCCCACATGACCCGGCGGCTGATCGAGGACAAGGGCTTCTGCGCGGTGGCCGCCGAGGCGGACTGGCCCGACGCGTACCGCGTCACCCGGTACGTGCGCGGCGAAAGCGACGACGCGACCGCCGAGGAGGCCCTGCGCGGCTTCCAGCGCTTCCCGAGCTGGATGTGGCGGAACACCGCCGTGCTGGACTTCGTCGGCTGGCTGCGGCAGCACAACGAGCGGTACGAGGGCGACGAGCCGTCCATGGCCGGGTTCTACGGGCTCGACCTCTACAGCCTCTACCGGTCCGTGGAGGAGGTCATCGCCTACCTCGAGCGCGTGGACCCCCAGGCGGCGGCCCGGGCGCGGGAGCGCTACTCCTGCTTCGACCACTACCAGGGCGGCGAGGACGACGCGCAGTCCTGGGGCTTCGAGGCGGCCTTCGGCGCGGGCGAGACCTGCGAGCGCGAGGTGATCGAACAATTGGTCGATCTACAGCGGCATGCCGGCGAGTACGCGGACCGCGACGGGCCGCTCGCCGAGGACGAGCTGTTCCACGCCCAGCGCAACGCGCAACTGGTGGCGAACGCCGCGGAGTACTACCGCACGATGTTCGGCAGCCAGGTCTCCTCCTGGAACCTGCGCGACCGGCACATGGCGGAGACCCTGGACGCGCTGGTCGAACACCTGAGCCGACGGCGCGGAAGCCCGGCGAAGGTCGTGGTGTGGGCGCACAACTCCCATATCGGTGACGCGCTGGCCACCGAGGCCGCGTCCCGGGGCGAGTTCAACATCGGACGGCTGGTGCGCGGGACCCACCCGCGTAACTGCCGGCTGTTCGGCTTCACGACCTACACCGGCACGGTGACGGCCGCGGACGACTGGGGCGGGCCGGCCGACCGCAAGCGGGTACGGCCGGGGCTCGCCGACAGCGTCGAGGAGCTGTTCCACGAGGTCGGGGAGAAGGAGTTCCTGCTCGCCTTCGACCGCGCGCCCCGCACGGCCGCAGCACTGCGCGCGGCGCGGCTGGAGCGGGCCATCGGCGTGATCTACCGTCCGCGCACCGAGCGGCAAAGCCATTACTTCCGCGCCCGGGTGGCGGACCAGTTCGACGCCGTGATCCACATCGACGAGACCCGGGCGCTGGAACCGCTGGAGCGGACGGCCAGGTGGACGGAGGGGGAGGCACCCGAGACCTATCCGGTCGGGGTATGACCCGGCCGCAACGGGAGGAGGCCCCATGAGCGCGGTGATGGAAAGCGTACGGGTGCCCGCCGCCGGCGTCGTGCTCGAGGCGGACGTGACGGTGCCGGACGACCCGAAGGGCGCCGTGCTGTTCGCGCACGGTAGCGGCAGCAGCCGCCACAGTCCGCGCAACCGCTACGTAGCCGGTGAACTGCAGACCGTGGGTTTCGCGACCGTGCTGGCCGACCTGCTCACCGTGCGGGAGGAACAGCTGGACGCCATAACCGGCGAGTTCCGTTTCGACATCGGGATCCTCTCGGCGCGGGTGGTGGAACTCGCCGACTGGCTCCGGGAGTACGAGCCCGTCATGGATGCCGGCATCGGCCTCTTCGGTGCCAGCACGGGCGCGGCGGCCGCGCTGGTCGCGGCATCGGTGCGTCCGGACGCGGTCCGCGCGGTCGTCAGCCGGGGCGGCCGGCCGGATCTCGCGGGGAAGTCCCTGGAGACGGTGCGCCAGCCGACCCTGCTGATCGTCGGGTCCCTGGACGAGGAGGTGATCGAACTGAACCGCGAGGCGATGCGGCGGATCCCCGGTGAGACGCGTCTGGAGCTGGTACCGGGGGCCACGCATCTGTTCGAGGAGCCGGGAGCCCTGGAGCGGGTGGCGCGCCTGGCACGGGAGTGGTTCCAGCGCCATCTCCCGGCGTGAGCACAACCCACTCGGCCGAGGAGGAGCCATATGTACCCGCAGAAGAGCAGAAGACCGGCGCGTGTACCGGCCCACACCAACGAGGACGGCGACGGCGTCGTCGTCGGGGACGGGCCGGTCGCACTCGACGCGTACATCGACTTCCAGTGCCCGTACTGCCGGATGTTCGCCGAGGCGTCCGGCCCGGTGGTGGACCGCCTGGTGGCCGACGGCCGGATCACCGTCACGTACCATCCGGTGGCCATCCTCGACGACTTGTCCACCACCCGGTACTCCAGCCGCGCCGCGGCGGCCTCGGGCTGCGCGGCCGATGACGGCATGTTCGTCGACTACCACTACGCCCTCTTCGCCGACCAGCCGCCGGAGGGCGGCGCCGGGCTGAGCGACGACGAACTGGTCGCCCTCGGCGCGGCGGCCGGGCTGGGCGGCGCATTCGCGTCCTGCGTGCGCGGCGGCGTCCACCGCGACTGGCCGCCGTACGTGACCGCGCGGGCCGTCGAACGCGGCCTGCGGGGCACGCCCACGGTACTGGTCGAGGGCGCCGTCGTACCGCCGTACCCGGGACCGGTGGTGACGGCGGTGGAGACCGCGCTGCGCCACCCGGTCTGACGAGAGAGGAGCCCCCATGGCGGTGACACTGAACCAGCGAGGATACAACCACGCGAAGAAGCTGGTGCAGGACGGGCAGGTGGTCCGGGACGACCGGGACGCCTGGAGCGAGCACCGGCCCTCGGCGGCACAGGAGAACGCCTACATCGAGGAGCACGGGATCGACGCGTACGCCAGATGGCACCTGGCCGTCGACGACAAGCACGGGGAGGAGACGAAGTCCCGCTACAAGTTCCCCTACGGGGACCTGGAGCGGGTGCACCGCTGCGCGGTGCTCTCCGCCGAAGTGCGCGCCGCCCAGAACGACTACGCCGACATCGAGGTGGCCGCCGCTCATCTGCACGGGCTGCTGAACGGCTCAGCGCAGGACTGAGCCCGCCCGTACGGGGTGGTCACCCCTGCCCGCCAAGCATGATCTTCCACACCCGTGTCGCCACCTGGAGGTTGAGCCGAGTGTCCACGTCGGCGAGATCACGGCCGCCGATCTCGCGGATGCGCTGGAGCCGGTAGCGCAGGGTGCTGCGGTGGACGGCCAACGCGGCGGCGGTCTCATCGTAGTTACCGCCGCAGTCGAAGTACTGCGCGAGCGTCGCCACCATGTCCGCGCCGTGTCGTGCGTCGTAGTCGATGAGCCGGCCCAGCCACTCCCGCACGAATCCTTCGAGTTCCCGGTAATCGCTGCCGGGCCCCAGGATCCGGTACAAGCCCAGATCGTCGAAGAATGTCGTCCCCATCCGTTCGCGCGAGTGCTGCCGCACCTCCAGCGCCCGCAGCGCCTCCTGGTAGCGGCGAGGAATGCTGCGCGGGGAGTCGCAGCGCGGACTCACCCCGATCGCCCCGCAGGGTGTGCCGAGCTCTCGCGTCAGTGCCGCATGCAGAGCATCGCCGTTCGGATGGACCTCCGTCAGCAGCACGACCCGATCGTCGCGGCGGGTCACCAGCGGTCGCAGACCCGCCGTGATCGCCGCTCGTTCGACAACCCGTGTGAAGGAGTCGTCGGCGGCCCCGCTTCGCCAGCTCACCACCACGACGTAGTGCGCCCGGTGCAGGTCGTGGCCGACGGCCGCGGACCGGGCGTAGGCGCTCGCCTCGTCGGTGCACTCCAGCAGGTCGTCGAGGAGCTGTCGCCGCAGCCGCAGCTCTACCTCGACCAGGTCGCGCTGATGCGTCAGCTCCGAGGCGAGCGACCGCACTGCGTGGTCCAGCACGAATGCGGTGCGCTCGTCCGCCGTCTCGTCAGGGTCCACGACGGAAAGCACACCGAGGACCTCCCCGTGGGGCCGAGCCAGGACCACCAGGCGGTCCCCGACCCGGACCGGCCCCGTCCCACGAGCGACCTGCTGCAGCATTTCCTCCTGGCGCTCAGGGGTCGGCCTCGGATAGGGGTGTGGCCGACCCGGGCCGGTCCAGGACCGCAGGTTCCCGAACCGGTCCTCGACCAGCGCCGGCAGACCGGTGAGCTCGTGCAGGGCACGGGTGAGAGCGTCCTCGTCCCCGCCCAGCGCCGCGACATGGGCGAGCGCCTCGTACACGAATCGCTGGTGGTGCAGCTCGGATCGCAGGGAGTGCACCTCCCGCAGCACGGCGGCCCGCTCGTCCCGCGACCGACTCAGCTCCTGGGCGTCGTCGTGCTGCCGGCGCCGCGCGGCCGCCAGGAACAGGGCCGCCGAGGTCAGCCGTACCAGCGTGGTGATCAACAGGCAGTCCCGCCGGCCGGGCCGCAGCCGGGACGACAGCACCAGGTAGCCGAGCAGGCCATCGGCTTCCCGCAGAGCGAACGCCCAGCCCCAGCGCCGCTCGGGGAAGGCCACGGGTCCATCGGTCTCGGCCAGCTCGCTTACCGACCGGTCGACTGTGTCGTCGGCCCGCTCATTGTGCGACGGCGCCCGGACGAGTTTGTCACCGGCCATGAGGTAGCCGGCCTCGGCCCGGAACGGGCCGAGGGAACTGACGTGGGCCATGGCCAGGCACAGGATCTGCTTGCCGTCCGTGCAGCCGAACAGCTGGTGGGACAGCGCCAGCAACCCGTGCGGGTCCAGGTCCCGGGGCAGCCGGTCGCATCCGTTCGGGTCGAGGTCCCGGGGCAGCCGGTCGCATCCGTGCTGCTCGTCTTCCCGGTGGGGAGCGCCGCCGACGTAACGGCTCTCCTCTGGGCTGGAGAGGCGATGGAACAGTCCATGCGCGGAACGGTCGGCCATGAGTCCACTCCGTTCGCACCGGCGTCGGAGAACCAGCTGGGCCACCCCTTGAGTACCCCGCTGCGGGGAGCCCATCCCGCCGGCTCGCGGCCGCGGCCTTGTCCTCCCGGATCGACCGGGCCCCTCACTTTTCACGCCACCGGGCGCAGGCGCGGCGCCCGGACCAGCGGCCACTCTGGGTTTGTGGAACCGCTCGGCGGACCGGGGGCAGGACCGTACGTGCTGTACGGGCCGTACGGGCTGCTCTTCGGAGCGGTCGTCGGCGCGCGCCTGGTTCGGCCTGCGGCTTCCTGCAGCGCAGGGCGGTCGCCGAAACTTTGCCTCGGTGCGGTCCATGCAACCAGGAAGGTACGACGTCGTCCAGGAAGGTACGACGTCGTCGCGGACGAGGACGCCCCGCAGGAGGCGGCCCGGCTGCACCGCTCAGAACCGTCGGGGCGCGCACGCGGAGAGCGGGGCTTTGCGCATCGGGCGGCCACACAGCGGTCCCGTCCCCACCTGAATGAGCGCGGAACAGCCCTCGGAGGACGAACGGTCACCGACGAACGTCGGCCCGCCCTGTGAAAGGAGTCTCCTCATGGCCAAGGCAGTGGGAATCGACCTGGGCACCACGAACTCGGTGATCGCCGTGTGGGAGGGGGGCGAGCCGACGGTGGTGCCGAACAGCGAGGGCAACCGCACGACACCGTCCGTGGTGGCCTTCACCGACACCGGCGAGCGCCTGGTGGGCCAGCTGGCCCGGCGCCAGGCGATCCTCAACCCCAAGGGCACCATCTACTCGGCCAAGCGGTTCATCGGCCGGCGCTTCGACGAGATATCCGAAGAGGCCAAGGCCGTCGCGTACGACGTCGTCGAAGGGGAAGGCGGAGCCGCCCGCTTCAAGGTGCGCGACAAGTTGTACTCGCCCGAGGAGATCAGCGCCCTCGTGCTGCGCAAGCTCGCCGACGACGCCTCCAAGCAGCTGGGCGAGCGCGTCACGGAGGCCGTGATCACCGTACCCGCCTACTTCAACGACGCTCAGCGCACCGCCACCCGCGACGCGGGCCGGATCGCCGGCCTGGAGGTGCTGCGGATCATCAACGAGCCGACCGCGGCCGCCCTCGCGTACGGCATGGACAAGAAGAACCACGAGACGGTGCTGGTCTTCGATCTCGGCGGCGGCACCTTCGACGTGAGCATCCTCGACGTCGGCGACGGCGTGGTCGAGGTACGGTCCACGGCGGGAGACAGCCATCTCGGCGGCGACGACTTCGACCGCCGACTGGTCGACTACCTCGCGGATGACTTCCAGAAGGAGAACGGCATCGACCTGCGCAAGGACCCGCAGGCGTTGCAGCGCCTGTTCGAGGCGGCGGAGAAGGCGAAGACCGAGCTCAGCTCTGTGACGCAGACGCAGGTGAGCCTGCCGTTCATCACCGCCGACGCCTCCGGGCCCAAGCACCTGACCACGACGATCATGCGCTCCACCTTCGAGCAGATCACCGCTGACCTGGTGGAACGCTGTCTCGGCCCGGTCAAGCAGGCCATGGAGGACGCCAAGGTAAGCGAGAACGACATCGACGAGGTCATCCTCGTCGGCGGCTCCACTCGTATCCCCGCCGTCCAGGCGCTGGTGCGCCGACTCACCGGCGGCAAGGACCCGAACATGACCGTCAACCCGGACGAGGTCGTGGCGTTGGGCGCCGCGATCCAGGCCGGGGTCCTCAAGGGCGAGGTCAAGGACGTCCTGCTGCTCGACGTCACGCCGCTGTCCCTCGGCGTGGAAACCGCCGGTGGCGTGATGACGAAGATCATCGAGCGGAACACCACCATCCCGGTCCGCCGTACCGAGACCTTCACCACGGCCGCCGACAACCAGCCGGCCGTCGACATCGTCGTCCTCCAGGGCGAGCGCGAGCTCGCGGCCGACAACCGGGTCCTCGGCCGCTTCCAGCTCACCGACATCCGCCCGGCGCCCCGCGGCGAGCCTCAGATCGAGGTCACCTTCGACATCGACGCCAACGGCATCCTCCACGTCACCGCACGCGACAAGGACACCGGCAAGGAGCAGGGCATCACCATCAGCGAGAGCTCCAACCTCGATCGCAGCGAGGTCGAGCGCATGGTGCAGGAGGCCGAACGCCACCGGGGCGAGGACCAGGCGCTCCGCGAGGCAATCGATGCGCGCAACGAGCTGGACGCGATTGCCTACCAGGTCGAAAAGCGACTGGGCGAGCTGGGCGATGCCGCGCCCGCGCACGAGAAGGCCCGCGCAGAGATGCTGGTGGCCGAGGCCCGCGATGCGGTGAAGAACGAGGCCGGCGTGGACAAGGTCCGGCCGCTGATCTCCGAGCTGCAGCAGGTCTTCGCAGGCCTCGCGGCCCACCAGGCGGGCGCCACGACCGGTGGCCCGACGGACGCCGGGGAGCCGGGCGGTGCGCCCACGGGCGGCGGCGGGGACGACGTCGTCGATGCCGAATTCGACAAGGGCTGAGGTACCCGCCATGCCTGTCCGTCCCGAGGACCGAGTCCCCGAACCGCCGCCGGAAGGCGCCGTCCAGCCGCCGTCCGGTCACCTCCCCGAGCCCGGCCCGCCGACGGAGGAGGCCGCACCCGGGCCGGACGCGGCGACCGGCCCGGCCGCGCGGGAAGACGAGTACGCGGAAGCGCTCAACGACGTCGAGGACCGCTGGCGTCGCGCTCTGGCCGATCTCGACAACCTGCGCAAGCGCCACGTCAGGGAGCTGGAGCGGGAGCGGTCGGCCGAACGCGCCCGCACGGCTGCGGCCTTCCTGCCCGTCATCGACAACCTCGAACTCGCCCTGAGCCACGCGGGCGCCGATCCCGGCGCTATCGTGGAGGGCGTCCGGGCTGTCCGTGACCAGGCCGTGAACATCCTGGAAGGCCTGGGCTATCCGCGCCACGCCGAGACGGGAGTGAGCTTCGACCCCGCCCGGCACGAGGTCGTCGGCGTGGTCCAGGATCCGGACGCCGAACCCAACACCGTGGTGCAAGTGCTGCGCCCCGGTTACGGCGAAGGCGAACGGCAGTTGAGGCCGGCCGCCGTCACCGTCGCCAAGCGGGAGTGACCGCCGATGGCACGCGACTTCTACGAGGTGCTCGGAGTCCCGCGGAACGCCGACCGGGACGAGATCCAGCGGGCCTACCGCTCCCTGGCCCGCAAGTACCACCCCGACGTCAACAAGGACCCCGCGGCGGAGGATCGGTTCAAGGAGATCAACGAGGCCTTCAGCGTGCTGTCGGATCCCGAACAGCGGGCGCGTTACGACCGCTTCGGGGAGGACTTCCGCAAGGTTCCCGAGGACTGGGAGGAACGGGTTGCAGCCGGTGCGGGAGCCGGCGGCGGCTTCCGCTGGTCCACCGGGGACGGCGGCCCCCGGGGGCGGTACACCACCGCCGGCTTCGGCGGGGAGGGCGTCGACTTCGAGGACCTGTTCGGGTCGTTCTTCGGCGGCGCCGGGCGGATGCGCGTGCCCGGGGCGGACCAGGAGGCCGAGCTGCCGCTCTCCGTGGAGGAGGCCTACCGCGGCGGCCGCCGCACCGTCACCCTCGCCGGGCCCTCCGGGCAGCGGAGCTACGAGGTCGATGTGCCGCCCGGCGTCACGGACGGGCAGCGTATCCGGCTGGCGGGCGAGGGCGGCCGCGGCAGCGGCGACGCCCCCGCCGGGGACCTGTACCTGCGGGTGCGGATCCTGCCGCACCCGGTGTTCCGCGTCGACGGCCGGGACGTGCACGTGCAGCTTCCGGTCACCCCCTGGGAGGCGGCGCTGGGTGCGACCGTGCCCGTACCCACCCCGAGCGGCGCCACAGCGAAGGTGACCGTGCCTGCCGGGTCCTCCAGCGGGCGTCGGCTGCGACTGCGCGGTGAGGGCATGCCGGGCCCGCGGGGCAACAACGGAGACCTCTACGCAGAGCTCCGCATCGTGGTGCCGCCCCGGCTCAGTGACCAGGAACGACGGCTGTTCGAGGAACTCGCCGCCGTCTCCTCGTTCGACCCCAGGAGGACATGATGAGCGACCGACCGGCCCACACGCGACGGGCACCCGCGTGGACGGCACCGGCAGCGGCACGCGTCCAGTACGCGATCGTGCCGGTGCCCAGGCTGTCCCTGGACACCGTCGCACGCCGCTCCGGCCTCCATCCCGACCTCGTCCGCCGTTTCGTGGCCCTCGGACTGGTGGACGCCGAACGCGACGCCGCGGGGCGACTTGTGTTCGCTCCCACGGCACCGGCCGCCCTCGCCCGCGTCCAGCGGCTGCGCACCGGGCTGTGCCTCAACTACGCATCCATCGGCCTGGTGCTCGACCTGCTCGACCGCATCAGCCTGCTCGAAGCCGCGCTGCGCCGCGCCGGCACAAGGAGTGATCCGCCACCATGGACATGAACCGCCTGACCCAGAAGTCCCAGGAAGCACTCCAGGAAGCCCAGACCACCGCCATCCGCATGGGCCAGACCGAGGTCGACGGAGAACATCTGCTGCTCGCCCTCCTCGACCAGGAGGAGGGCCTGATCGCACGGCTGCTGCAACAGGCGGGCACCGGGCCCGAGGAGCTGCGTACCGCCGTACGGGAGGAGCTCTCCCGCCGGCCCCGGGTCACCGGACCCGGCGCGGCGCCCGGCCAGGTCTTCGTCACCCAGCGCCTGTCCCGGCTGCTGGACGCGGCCGAACGGGAGGCCAAACGCCTCAAGGACGAGTACGTGTCCGTGGAGCACCTGCTGCTCGCCCTGGCCGAGGAGGGCTCGGCGACCGCCGCCGGTCGCCTGCTCAAGGAGCACGGCGTGACCCGGGAGTCCTTCCTGAGCGCGCTCACCCAGGTCCGCGGCCATCAACGCGTCACCTCCGCCAATCCCGAGGTGGCCTACGAGGCGCTGGAGAAGTACGGCCGCGACCTGGTCCTCGAGGCCCGCTCCGGGCGGCTGGACCCGGTCATCGGCCGGGACGCCGAGATCCGCCGGGTCACCCAGATCCTCAGCCGCAAGACCAAGAACAACCCCGTCCTCATCGGCGACCCCGGCGTCGGCAAGACCGCCATCGTCGAGGGACTGGCCCAGCGCATCGTGCGCGGTGACGTACCCGAGGGCCTGCGCGACAAGACGGTGTTCGCCCTCGACATGGGCTCGCTGGTGGCCGGGGCCAAGTACCGCGGCGAGTTCGAGGAACGCCTCAAGGCCGTCCTCAGCGAGGTCAAGGCCGCCCAGGGCAGGATCCTGCTCTTCGTCGACGAACTGCACACGGTCGTCGGCGCGGGCGCCGCCGAAGGCGCCATGGACGCCGGCAACATGCTCAAGCCCATGCTCGCGCGTGGCGAACTGCACATGATCGGGGCGACCACCCTCGACGAGTACCGGCAGCACATCGAGAAGGACGCCGCCCTCGAACGCCGCTTCCAGCAGGTCCTGGTCGACGAGCCGAGCGTGGAGGACACCATCTCCATCCTGCGCGGACTGCGCGAACGCCTTGAGGTCTTCCACGGCGTGAAGATCCAGGACACCGCGCTGGTCGCCGCGGCGACCCTCTCCCACCGCTACATCACCGACCGCTTCCTGCCCGACAAGGCCATCGACCTCGTCGACGAGGCATGCGCCCGGCTGCGCACCGAGATCGACTCCATGCCCGCCGAACTCGACGAGATCACCCGCCGAGTGACCCGCCTGGAGATCGAGGAGGCGGCCCTGTCCAAGGAGACCGATCCCGCCAGCAAGGCCCGCTTGGAGGAACTGCGAAAGGAACTGGCCGACCTGCGCGCCGAGGCCGACGCCAAACACGCCCAGTGGGAGGCCGAACGCCAGGCCATCCGCCGGGTGCAGGAACTGCGCCAGGAACTGGAGCAGGTCCGCCACGAGGCGGAGGAGGCCGAGCGGAACTACGACCTGAACCGCGCCGCCGAGCTCCGCTACGGCCGCCTACAGGAACTGGAGCGCCGACTGGCCGCCGAAGAGGAGCAACTGGCCGCCAAGCAGGGCCAGAACCGGCTGCTGCGGGAGGTCGTCACCGAGGAGGAGATCGCCGAGATCGTCGCCGCGTGGACCGGCATCCCCGTCGCCCGCCTCCAGGAAGGCGAGCGGGAGAAGCTGCTGCGCCTGGACGAGATCCTGCGCGAACGGGTCATCGGCCAGGACGAGGCGGTCAAACTGGTCGCCGACGCCATCATCCGCGCCCGCTCCGGAATCCGCGACCCGCGCCGGCCGATCGGCTCGTTCATCTTCCTCGGCCCCACCGGCGTCGGGAAGACCGAGCTCGCCAAGACCCTCGCGGCCGCCCTCTTCGACTCCGAGGAGAACATGATCCGCCTCGACATGAGCGAGTACCAGGAGCGGCACACCGTCAGCCGACTGGTCGGCGCGCCGCCCGGTTACGTCGGCTACGAGGAGGGAGGCCAGCTCACCGAGGCCGTGCGCCGCAAGCCCTACTCGGTCGTGCTGTTCGACGAGATCGAGAAGGCGCACACCGATGTCTTCAACACGCTGCTGCAGGTCCTCGACGACGGACGGATCACCGACGCCCAGGGCCGTACGGTCGACTTCCGCAACACCGTGATCATCATGACGTCCAACATCGGGTCGCAGTACCTCCTGGACGGCGTGACCGCCGAGGGGGAGATCAAGCCGGATGCCCGGGGACTGGTGATGGGCGAGCTGCGCAGTCACTTCCGGCCCGAGTTCCTCAACCGTGTGGACGACATCGTGCTGTTCAAGCCGCTCGGCGAGGCCCAGATCGAGCGGATCGTGGAGCTGCAGTTCGACGAGCTGCGCACGCGGCTGGCCGAACGCCGCATCACCGTGGAACTGACCGGTGCCGCAAGGGAATTCATCGCCCATCAGGGCTACGACCCGGTCTACGGGGCACGCCCGCTGCGCCGCTACATCTCCCACGAGGTCGAAACCCTCGTCGGACGAGCCCTGCTGCGTGGCGACGTCCAGGACGGCGCCACCAT
The DNA here is from genome assembly GCF_040643755.1 of Streptomyces sp. NPDC047079. Lineage (NCBI taxonomy): Bacteria > Bacillati > Actinomycetota > Actinomycetes > Kitasatosporales > Streptomycetaceae > Streptomyces > Streptomyces sp. NPDC047079. The sequence goes on along the minus strand of NZ_JBEYUZ010000013.1, from coordinate 158,493 downwards.
CCGGGTCGACGCCCGGGATGGCGAACTGGTCGTCACGTACGACCAGCCCGCGGACGTGGAAGAGGCGAGGGCCGCATGAGCACCGCGCGAGCGACGACCGTCACCTGCCCTCACTGCGGGCGCGCCAATCGCGTGCCCGTGGCCGCCGAGGGCCGCCCGAGGTGCGGCCACTGCAAGCAGCCCCTGCCCTGGGTGGTCGACACGGGGGACAACGACTTCACGGACGTGGTCGAGAAGGCCTCCGTGCCCGTCGTGGTCGACCTCTGGGCCACCTGGTGCGGACCCTGCCGGATGGTCAGCCCCGCCCTGGAGCAGGTCGCCACCGAGCTCGCCGGACGGATCAAGCTGGCCAAGGTCGACATCGACAAAAACCCACAGCTGGCACGGAGATTCGAGGTCCAGGCCGTGCCGACGCTGCTGGTCCTCGACCACGGGGAGACCGTCGCCCGGCAGGCGGGGGCCGCACCCGCCCCCGTCCTGCGCCAGTGGGTCGAGCAGTCGATCGCGGGCCGCGAGCCGGCCCGGAAAGGATGATGCCCGATGACCCTGCGCGCCGACCCCCACCTCGCCTTCGTACGGCCCGTCCAGCCGCATACCCTCGAGGGCTGCGAGGAGTGCCTGCGCCTCGGCTCCCCCTGGGTCCACCTGAGACTCTGCCTGACCTGCGGGCACGTGGGCTGCTGCGACTCCTCCCCCAACCGCCACGCACGCGGCCACGCCGCCGAGGACGGCCACCCGATCGCGGCGTCGATGGAGCCCGGCGAGGACTGGCGGTGGTGCTTCGTCCACGAGGCGTTCGTCTGATGTCCGGCGACGAGACACGGCCGCAAGGCACATCGGCCCCGGACGATGCGGGAGAGGCCGTCCCCTTCGAGAGCCCGGACGTCTACGGCGCCTACCCCCGCCTGTCGGACGACCAGATGGCCCGCCTGGCCGAGCGCGGCAGACGGCGTGCGGTGGAATCCGGTGACGTGCTGATCCGGGAAGGCGAACGCTGCGAGACGTTCTACGTCGTCCTCACCGGCTCCGTCGCCATCGTCGAGGACTACGGCACGCCCGACGAACACCTGCTGCGCGTGCACGGCCCCGGCCGCTTCATCGGCGAACTCGGTCTCCTGCACGGACAGGTGGCCTTCTACACGGCTGTGGTCAGGGACCCCGGAGAAGTCCTCGTCCTGTCCATGGACCAGCTGCGCGACCTGGTGACCCGGGACTCCACTCTCGGCGATCTGGTGCTGCGTGCCTGTCTGGGCCGCCGGGCCCTGCTCGTCGGGCAAGGCGCCGGATTCCGCATCATCGGCTCGCGCTACTCGGCCGACACCCGGCGGCTGCGCGAGTTCGCCGCCCGCAACCGGCTGCCGCACCGCTGGATCGACCTGGAGACGGACGAGGAGGCCGAGGCGCTGCTGCGCCGTTTCGGCATCGGACCGGAGGAGACACCCCTGGTCATCTGGCGGGACACCACCCTGCTGCGCAACCCCAGCAACGCCGAACTCGCCCGGCTCATCGGCCTGCCGCCGCTGCCCGCCCAAAAGGGCTTCGGCGACATCCTCATCGTCGGCTCCGGCCCCGCCGGCCTCGCCGCCGCGGTGAACGCCGCCTCCGAAGGCCTGAGCACGACCGTGGTCGAAGCGATCGCCACCGGCGGCCAGGCCGGGACGTCCTCGCGCATCGACAACTGCTTCGGCTTCCCCTCGGGCATCTCCGGCGCCGAACTCACCGAGCGCGGAGTGCTCCAGGCGGGCAAGTTCGGAGCCCGGATCACCGTACCGGCGGAAGCGACCCGGCTCGAGCCTCATGACGGCCACTACACGGTGGCGTTCGCCGACGGCACCGAGATCACTGCCCGCACCGTGCTGCTGGCCACCGGGGCCCGCTACCGCCGCCTCCATGCACCTGGCATCGAACGACTGGAGGGTACGAGCGTCCATTACTCGGCGACCGTCTATGAAGCGCAGCAGTGCCGCACCGACCCCGTGGCGGTGGTCGGCGGCGGCAACTCCGCGGGCCAGGCCGTACTGTTCCTCGCCGGTTACGCACCACAGGTGTACCTGCTCGTGCGCGGGCCCGATCTCGCCATCCACATGTCCCGCTACCTGATCGACCAGATCGAACGCCACCCACGAGTGCGGGTGCTGCTGCACACCGAGGTCACCCGGGCGATCGGCGACCAGGTGCTGGAGGCGGTCGAGGTGGTCGACCGCCGCTCGGGTGAGCACGACCGTATCGCGGTCCGCGCCCTGTTCGTCTTCACCGGGGCGGACCCGAACACCGAGTGGCTGTCCGGCACGCTCGCCCTGGACGCGCGGGGTTTCCTGCTCACCGGGTCCGAGGCCCAGACCTCCTCGGTCTCCGAACTGTGGCAGAGCCAGGGCCGCAACTGCCTGACCCTGGAGACCAGTCTGCCCGGTGTCTTCGCGGCCGGTGACGTCCGCAGCGGCTCGGTCAAACGGGTGGCCTCCGCGGTCGGCGAGGGCGCGATGGCCATCCACTTCGTCCACCGGTACCTCAGCCGCACGGCCCACCCCGGCAGCACGGACACCTCGACACGAACCCGCCCCAAGGAGTCCGCATGGCTCGCCTGACAAGGGCGGCCGATCAGATCACCCAAAGGAGAAGGAGGCGATGGGCATGACCACGCCCGTCCGGCGTCACGGCGGTGGCGCGATACAGGGCAGGCCCCTCGGCTGGGCACGCAACCCTCTGACCGAGTTCGACCAACTGCTCGGCGAGATGAGCGGCCTGCTCGAATCCACGGTCGGCAGCGCAGCGCCCGCCGTCGCGTGGGTCCCCCTCGCGGACGTCACGGAATCCGACGACGCCTTCCACATCGAGATCGAACTCCCCGGCGTCAAGAGCAAGGACGTCAACGTCGAGGCCAACGGCCAGGAACTGGTGGTCACCGGAGAGATCAAGGAAAAGGAACGCAAGGGCGTCCTGCGTCGCAGCACCCGTCGCACCGGATCCTTCGAATACCGGCTCCAGCTGCCCGGAGATCGACACGGACAAGATCACAGCCGACATGAAGGACGGCATCCTCGCGATCACCGTCCCCAAAGCCGAGGTCGCGAAACCACGCCGCATCGAGATCAGCGAGGCGAGCGGAAGCGGCCAGAGCAGCGGCTGAAGGACGACCCCCGGCGGTGCCGGACATCGATCCGGCACCGCCGCGTCCGTGAGCGAAAGGCCCAGGAAATGGTTGAGACAGGTTTCTCCTCGTTCGACACCATGGTGGACAAGGCCAATCGGCTCCTCAGGGATGTCGAGGAGGCCTTCGGGTGGCCCAAGGAACGGCGCAAGCAGTCGTACGCCGCACTACGTGCCGTGCTGCACCCCCTCAGGGACCGCCTGCCGGTCGAGACGGCCGTGCAGTTCGGCGCCCAGATGCCGACCATCGTCAGGGGCATGTATTACGACGGCTGGAGGCCGGCCGAGGTCCCTGTGAAGATGAGCAACGACGAATTCTTCGACCGGGTCCGGAGCGAGTTCCCCTACGCGGTCGAGGGCGGCAGCGAGCACCTGGTGCGCACGGTTCTGAGCTCTCTGGCACGCCATGTGAGCGAGGGCGAATGGAAGCACCTCAGATCCCGGGTCCCGGACTCGCTCGCTGCCCTCCTGCCATGATCCGGGCGCGCGGGAGCTGCCTCCGGCGTCATACCCCTCTCCTGGCCGGACTCCTGCACCACATCGGCGTCGGACGAAGCCACACCGGAACCCACGTCAACCCGCCTGGCCCAGCAAACGGCGATGACCCCGAACCCAGTCGTGGGTACGGGGTCATGCCGCTGTCCTGAGACATCGCACCGTCGGGACGACAGGTGCATGCGGGGGCATGACGTGCGCCACCGAGCACACCGTGTGGTCCCCAACCGGTCCCCAGGCCAATCCGTTAGACGTCATCCGCTCATCGATCGCGGGGCAGGTCTGATCGGCTCGCGACTGCGGGAGCAGCTCGGCTTGCGGCCCACGCACCCCGCCTCCCCCCGCACGCACAACTCCCCCTCCCCAGCCCCGTGATGAATGTCCCGGACTCGGTGGTGGCGGGCGGACGAACCTGCGAAGATCGCTCGATGTCGGCCGCGACGCTGTCCGCGCGAGCGTGCGGACGGCGGGAGCCGGCCGGGCGGGAACGACGACGGGGGCCGGGGGGTTTTGTGCTGCGGACGATGCTCACGATCGGTCTTCCGATCGACGACGACGGTCAGGAGGGACCGCCGTCGCTGGAACACCAGGAACTCGACCCGCTCGCCGAAGCCCCGCGCCGCGCCGCGGACGTCGCGAAGGCGCTGGCACGTTTCGGCTACCGGCCTCCCTCCGCCGGCGGCGACGCGCCTTCGTCCGCCGAGGCGGGGGACGGCGACCCGTCCGGCCGGATCCGGGCCGCGATCACCATGCCGGACGGCGACACCGCTGTACTCGTCGTGCACCTGGTGGCGCACGGCCGGATCGCCGCCTCCGGCGAGCGCACGCTGCACGCGGTGGGCCGGGACGGGCGCAACCTCGACGATCCCGTCGTCGCCTGGATCAGCCTGATCGAGTCGCACCCGGACAAGGTCCGGCCCCTCACGTTGTTCATCCTCGACCTGTGCCACTCCGGTGTCGCCGCCGAACTCCCCTGGCACCACCAGATGCGCACCCTGGAGCGACGAGCCTGGGTGATCGCCGCCTCCGGGGCGAGGGACAGGGCCTTCGGTTACCGGCTCAGCCGCGCCACCACGGCGGTGCTGAACGAGTACCGCGACGGCCTGCTCCGTGCGGACCCCTCGCGCCGTTACATCCCGCTGCCGACGGTCGTGCGCGAGATCAAGCGCAAGGTGGCGCGGCTCAACGCGGAGGAGGGCCTGTCCCAGGAGCTCGCCGGAAGCCACATCCCATTCTTCGACACGCTCGACCACCTGCCTTTCTTTCCCAACCCCGAGTACCGTGCCGGGGCCGGCCTCTCCGCCGAGCTGGACGAGGACCTGGTGCCGCTGGCCGACGAGGCGCTCGACCCGCTGCACTTCATGAAGCGGGGCGCCGGCGCCGAAGCCCTGGATCGAGGGCTCGCCCAGGGCTACTTCCGGGGCCGCGGCAAGGAGGCCGCCGAACTCACCGAGTGGTTCGACGGCGCGGGCCCACGGTTCGGCGTCGTCACCGGCAAGCCTGGCGTGGGCAAGTCGGCCCTGCTGGGCGTGATGGTCTGCGCCGCCCATCCCGCGCTCCGCACGGGCACCCAGCACCTGTGGCTGCCCCTGCCGCGCCGCCCTGCGGTCAACAGCCGGCTCGCCGTCGTGCACACGCGCCGCCGCAACCTGGAGGAGATAGCCGACTCCCTTGCCCGTCAGCTCGGGGCCCGCCCCGACGACAGGCCGACCGGCGGATGGGACGCGGAAGGGCTCGCGCGGCTCGCCGGTACGGACCCGAAGGAACCCGCCACGCTCGTGCTCGACGCCCTGGACGAGGCCGAACGCCCGGCGGACGTGGTCCGGGCGCTGCTCGTGCCCCTCGCCCAGGAGGCCACGCGCGGCAACGGCGTGCGCCTTCTGATCGGCACCCGGCCCGAGCCGCCGTTCGGCGTGCTGCTGGACATCGCCATGCGGGACGGGCTGCTGATCGACCTCAACACGGCCGACCGGGACGACCTGCGCACGGGTCTGGAGGCGTACGTCCGGGACCTGCTGGCCAGCGGCGGCGGCCCCTACGAACGCAAGGAGAACGCGGCCGCCGCCCGGGAACTCGCGGCAGGCATCGCCGCCCGGCTCGTCGGATCCCCGGGAGAGGCCAGCCTGGCCGATGAACATCCCCTGGAGTGGGGCGAGTTCCTCGTCGCCGGTCTCTATCTGCGGCATCTCCTGACCCTGCCGGTCGAGAGCGACCCGGCCCGGGCACGGCAACTGGGGCTCGCCACGCCCCGGGAACTCACCGAGCTGCTCCACCTGGACCTGGCAGGCCCGGGTGACCGGCCCTGGATGGGCCCGGTGCTGGCGGCCCTGGCCCACGCGGAGGGGCTGGGCATGCCGGAGCGCGTCCTCGCGCACGCCGCCGTCGCCTTCGCCCCGCAGAACGTCGCGGTCGGCCCACAGGCCGCCGGAAGCGAGCCGCTCAGGCCCGCGCTCGTCCGCGAGGCCCTGGACCAGGCCCGTTTCTACCTGCGGCGCGATGTCGACGTCGACGGCACCACGCTGTACCGGCTCTTCCACGAGAGCCTGGCCGAACGCCTGCGCGCCGATCCGCAAGGCCTGGGCAGGGGGGACGGGGCGTGAACGCGCCGATCCGGTCGCCGTACGCCGAAGCGGTCTACGCCCGTCTGCTGGACTCGGTACCCGATGCCGGGGAGGGCCGGCGTCTCTGGCAGGTCGCCGACCCCTATCTGCTGCGGCACGCCGCCCAGCACGCCGTACGGGCGAGCCGGGCGGACGACCTGCTGCTGGACGCGGACTTCCTCGTCGAGGCGGACCCGGAGGCGGTCTCCGAGATACTGAGCAGCGCCGGCGCGCGGGACGCCCGGGTCGCCGCGATGGTCTACCGGGCCTCCTACAGCGCCCACCGGCGCCTCCAGCCGTACCAGCGGCGGCAGATCCTGGCCCTGGACGCGGCACGTTTCCAGGCGTTCGAACTCGGCCGCGAGCTGGCCCGCGGCAGCGACTGGGAACACCGGTGGGCCACCGGCCAGCAGGCCGCGACATCCCTGACCGCCACGCTGGAGGGTCACACGCACGAGGTCTCCGGCGTGGCGCTGACGGCGCTCGACGGACAGCCGGTCGCGGTGACCTCCAGCTACGGCGGCAGAGTGCGGGTGTGGGACCTGGCAACCGGACTCACCACCCACACCCTCGAAGGGCACACCAGCTCCGTGACCGCGGTGTCGGTGACGGCCGCCGACGGCCGGCCGGTCGCCGTCACCTCGAGCTGGGACGGCACCGCTCGTGTGTGGGACCTGGCCACCGGCCGCACCATCTCCGTCCAGCGCGTCCTGGCCGGTCCGCTGACGGGTGTGGCCACCACCTCCGTGGAAGGCCGGCCGATCGCGGTGATCACTGCGTACAAGGGCACGGTCCACGTCTGGGACCTGGCCGCCGACCTGCTCGCGGAGAGCCACCCGCGGACCTTCCCGCCCGCCCACACAGCCCCGGTGACCTCGGTGGCCGCCGGCGTGCTCCAGGGCTGGCCCGTGGCAGTGACCACCAGCTACGACGGCACGGCCCGCGTCTGGGACTTCGACACCGGACCGCACGGGCCGGGCCTCACCCTGACCGGCCACACGCACTGGGTCCTCGGAGCGGCCCTGACCGTGATGGACGGCCGGCCGGTGGCGATCACCGCCGGCCGGGACCGCACGGCACGCGTCTGGGACCTGATCAACGGCCGTCAGGAGACGGTCCTCGTCGGGCACACCGACTGGGTGACGGGCGCGGCCGCCGCGGTCCTCGACGGCCGTCCCGTCGCCGTCACCTCCAGCAGGGACGGGACGGCCCGGGTGTGGGACCTGGCAACGGGCCGTACCGCCGCCACCACGACGGTGGACCGCAGTTCGCAGTGGCTGTCCGGCGTGGCCATGGCCGACCCGGCGGGCTGGCCCGTCGTCGTCACCGCCGGCGAGCGCGGGACCGTCCAGGTCTGGGACCTGTCCGCGCGCGGCACCGTGGTCGGGCTGCCGGGCCACACGAACGCGGTTACCGACGCGGCCACCGCCTCGGCCGACGGCCGTACGCTCGCGGTCACCGGCAGCCGCGACCACACGGCACGCGTGTGGGACGTGACCGCCGGAACCACCAGAACGGTGCTGGAAGGGCACCAGGGGCCGATCACCGGCGTGGCCATGGCCGTCGTGGCCGGGCGTCCTGTCGCCCTCACGGGCAGCGCCGACCGGACCGCGCGTGTGTGGGACGCGGTCAGCGGCCGGACAACGGCGGTGTTCACCCTCCACACCGAAGGGGTAACAGGGGTCGGCCTGGCAGTCCTGCACGAGCGGCCGTTCGCCGTCACAGCCGCCGCGGACGGCACGGTCCGGGTGTGGGACGTGGCCGTCAGGCGCGCCGTCCGTGTCATCTCCCAGGAGGTCCAGGCAATGGACGTCGTGGTCGTCGGTGACCGGCTCGCCGCCGTCTTCGCGGCCGCGTCGGGGGCCGACTGGCATCCCGACCTGGGCGACGATCGGGCCACGACGGTCCCCCTGGACCGCGACGCGCCGGCCGTCACCGCCGTCGCGGCCACCACCCTCGGCGGCCTGCCCGTCGCGGTCACCGGGAACAGTGAGGGCGCCGTACGCGTCTGGGACCTGAGCGACCCCCGTGAGGCCACGGTGCTCGAGGGGCACACCGACGGCGTGACGGACATCGCCGCCCTAGTGCGCGGCGACACCACGTGGGCGATCACCACCGGCTACGACTGCACGGCCCGGGTGTGGGATCTCGCGAACGGCCGGTGCCTGACCACTCTCGCCCTGCCCGACGTCCCGCACAGCGTCGGCGTCGGCCCTGAAGGACACATCGTGCTCGGCATGGGGCACGAGGTGATCGCCCTGACTCTCACCCCCTCGGCGTGGAGGCCCTCGTGACAACGACCCCGGTCCGTATCGTCGGCGTGCACGGCGTCGGACATCTCGACCGGCGTCGCGCCCCGGACGCCGTGCGCGCCGCGTGCGCGGCCGACTGGGCGTCGCATCTGGCGTCCAGCCTCAAGGTGCCGGTCTCGTCGTTCGACTGGGACTTCGCCTACTACGCGCCGCTGCTCCGCACCGGCCCCGTGCCCCAGGGGGACGGCGACCCCGAGGACCTGGACGACCCGCTCGCCCGGGAGCTGATGGCCCAGTGGCTGGACGCCCTGGACGCCCCGCGACCGGTCAGCCAGGGCGCGCTCACGCTGCCCCTGCGCCACGCTGCGGCCTGGGTGGCGGAACACTTCAGCCTGGACGGCCGGCTCACCCGGCTGTTCATCCGGGTCTTCTTCCGCGAGGTGGCCACCTATCTGCGGCATGACAACGACCCCGCCCGGACCGCCGCCCGCGAGGAGGTGGCCGCACGAATCGCCCGGCACCGGCCCCGGATCGTCATCGCGCACTCCCTCGGTTCCGTCGTCGCCTACGAGGCGCTGCACGCACATCCCGAACTGGACGTCGAGTTGCTGCTGACCGTCGGCTCTCCGCTGGCGATGCCCCGCGCCGTGTTCGACCGGCTGCTGCCCCGCCCCGAGTACGGCCCGGAGGGCCGCCGCGGCGAGCGGCCCGCGTGCGTGCGCCGGTGGGTGAACATCGCGGACCCCGGCGACCCCGTGGCCATCCCTCCGGGGCTCGGCCGCGCGTTCCAGGGAATCGGCCTCGACCTGACGGACACCGTGCACGCGGGCTACGGATTCCACCACGCGAGGAACTACCTGTCCTGCGCAGCCACGGCGGCGGTCACGGGTCCGTACGCCGGCCTGTGACGCGGACAGAGACCGCCCAGTCCTGCTTCGGCCCCCGGACGGAGCGGCACCTGCGTGCTTCAGAGGGGGCAGCCGCAGGACTCGCGGTGTGCGAAGGCGGAGCTGACGTTGACCTTGTGGTGGGACAGGATGGGACGCCGCACACGACCAGCGTCATCTTCGGCAACGGTCTGAGGTTCGTTGCTCGGCGATGAAGTACCCGATGCCCGCGTTGCCGCCGGTGACCAGGAAGACGGCTCCGTCGGCCCTCGGCAGCCGGTGGACGTCCCAGTGCGGCACGGGCGACGCGGGAGATACGGACGGCATGACGGTGGACTCCCTCGCGTGGGCGACTGTGCGGTCGGGCCGCCCGCGGGGGCCGGCTCCTCACCCACGGTGGCAGCGGGCGCCGACACATCGCCTACGGATCACCGACAGCCCCCGGCTACGGCCGGCGCAGGTTCGGGAAAGGTCCGGATGAGGTTTGCGGCGTCAGGACGAGGGGGTCTCCGCCTCGTCGGCCGGAGGGCTGGCCTCGTCCGTGGACGTCGGGCGCAGGAAGAGGAATTCTTCGAGGGCGGACATACCGAAGAGGAAGGCCATCATCAGGACCGGCGCGAGGAGGGCAAGCAGGATCATCACAGGACCTCCCGTGGGTGGTCGGCCTGTGCGGCCTGGTGTGGTGTGCCGTTTCAGGATGCGGCCGAATGGCGGAACGCGCATGTCGTGGCGCCCGCCGCGGGGCCGTTCCGCCCGAGCACCGGAGCCCGGCTGCCTCGCCGTCACCCTCGGTGAGGACCGGGGGAACGTCGCTGGTGAGCGGCCACGCGCGGCAGCCGGGCCCGAAATGACGTCCTCGCCTGGGGGCGCGGGGACTCCGGCCCGTGGGTGCAAGAACACGCCCGGTGCGCTACGGCGGGCGCCCGGCCGCCGGAGAGCATCTCCCGGATGTCGGTGTAGATCGAGGTGCCGGGCGACTTGGTCTGGGCGAGCAGCTCGCACAGCCCGTCGCCGGCCACGACGGTGGCGATGTCGGGGTGGGCGAGCGGCGCCTAGGGAGTTTCGCAGCCGAAGACGATGCCGGTGGGCGTCAGTGTGTACAGCAGAGACTTGATGCCCATCTGGCCCCGGATCAGCGCAAGTTCCTCGCGCCGGCCGTCCAAGACGCCGAAGGCGAACATGCCGTTGCGGGGGCGCACCGGGCCCGGTGGGTCCGGTCCCGGGGGATCCCGCCGCGGGGCGCAACGTCGTTGCAACGTGTCTCGCGCTGGAATGGGCACGTGACCATGGACATGATCCCGCGCGTGGAGCTGACCCCTGTGGCCGCCGAGCTGGTGCGGCGCCTGCGGGAGGCCCACGGTCCGCTGATGTTCCACCAGTCCGGCGGCTGTTGCGACGGCAGCGCCCCGATGTGCTACCCGAAGGGCGAGTTCCGCACCGGCGGCTCCGACGTGCTGCTCGCGGAGCTGGAGGTCGACGGAGTCGACGAACCGGTGGGTTTCTGGATGTCGAGGAGCCAGTACGAGGTGTGGAGCCATACCCGGCTGATCGTCGACGTCGTGGCCGGCCGCGGCAGCGGCTTCTCCCTGGAAGCACCCGAAGGAGTGCGTTTTCTCATCCGTTCCCGCGTCGTAGACGCCTGAACACCCCGCGTGACACCGCGGTCTGGTGCACTTCCCCTGATTGCTACGCACGTTGACGAGACATCAGGGGGAAGCATGGCGCCTCGTGACAGACGGCTCAGAACACTACTGACGGTCCTCGTGGCATGGAGCGCGCTGGCCGGTGCGGCCCTTGTGGGGGCGGCGCCGGCCAGCGGTGTGCCGGGCGCCCGGACGATCGCTCCCGGAGTCCTGTACAGCCAGTTCGACATCGCCGCGGCCCGTGGCACGGCACACGCGCACCTTCTCACCGTCGACCTGCGGGATCCCCGTGTGCGCGTCGACCTGCTGTACCCGGGCACCGTCGCCGCCCGGGCCACCGTCTCCCGGCTCGCCGCCGCGCGGGGCGCGTTCGCGGGGATCAACGGCGACTTCTTCGACATCTCCGAGACCCAGCACCCGGGGGTGGAGGCCACCGGCTCCAGCGACGGGCCGGCGATCGCGGGTGCGCGCGTGCTCAAGGCCGCCGTGCCGAACGGGCAGCGCTTCGGGCCCCGTCTGCCGCCGGGCGCCGATACCAAGGACGTGCTCGGGGTGGGTACCGACCGCACGGCCCGCCTGGACCGGCTGTCCCTGGACGGCTCCGTGCGCACGGCTCACGGGCGGCTGGCGCTGCGCGGGCTCAACCAGTACGCGCTGCCGAAGGGTTCGATCGGGGCGTACACCTCGGACTGGGGCAGTGCCTCGCGGATGCGGGCGGTCTGCGGGACCGACACCGACCGGGGCGCGCCGTGCAGCACGGACACTTACGAGGTGACGGTCAGCAACGGCCGGGTCGTGGCCACCTCCGACAGGCCCGGTGGCGGCCCCGTCGCCGTCGGCACCACGGTGCTGGTCGGCCGGGAGGCGGGGGCCCGGCATCTGCGCGAGCTGTACCAGGGCGAGCCGGTCCAGGTGAGCCGCCGCCTGGTGGCCGCCTCGTCCGGAGTCCCGTACCGCTTCGCCATCGGCGGCTTCCCCGTGCTGCGGCACGGCGTGCCGTCGGCCGGTCTCGACAACGCGACATCCGCCGTGCGCACCGCGGTGGGCATCGAGGACGGCGGCCGGCGTCTGCTGCTGCTCGCGCTCGACGGTGCGGCCGCCTACCGCAGCGGTCTCACCCTCGCCGAACTCGCCTCCACGCTACGGAGGCTGGGCGCCGCCGACGGCTTCAACCTGGACGGCGGCGGCTCCTCGACACTGGTCGCCCGGCAGGAGGGCGCGAGCGCGGTGACCGTGCGCAACCACCCCAGCGGGGGCGTCGAACGCCCGGTGCCCAACGGGATCGGGGTGTTCCCCGCTTACTGACGGCCGCCTCCTGAGGGTTGCCTTCGGACGGCCGCCTTGACGGTCAGGGACGCAGGTTGCTGACGATCTGCGCCGTCGCCGCGAGGCCCTGGTGGAGCGTCGGGGCCATGCTGGAGCTGGCCAGGAAGAAGCCGAGCAGTATGCAGATCAGGGCATGGGAGATCTTCAGCGCGCCGTTGCGGATGAAGATCACCATAATCATCAGGAGCAGCAGCACCACAGAGATGGAAACGGCCATCGTCAGCCTCCTTCGCCACGCCCACTTCGCGGCTGTCGGCCGCAAGTGTGGCGTAGCGAAGGGTCCGTCCGGGCGGCTGACGTGTCCCCCGAACGTGTGGTTCTACGGCCGCTCGTGAAAGGACCCTCGCCTGGGGCCCGCCGCCGGGAGGGGGAGCGACGGGCCCGTTCGCCGGCCGTCTACAACGGGGCGCGCAGATCGACCAGTTCGGCCAGTGCCGCACGGTGACGGCCGGCGGTCCCGTACGCGATCGCATCCGCCTTCGCCCGTTTCAGGTACAGATGGACCGGGTGCTCCCAGGTCATACCGATCCCGCCGTGCAACTGGAGGGCCTCCTCGGCGGCGTGGACGGCGACGGGACCCGCGTAGGCCTGGGCCACGGCGACCGTCACCTCGGCGTCCTCACCGGTTGCCAGGGCGTCGGCCGCGCCCCGGGCGGCGGCGCGCAGACTGACGACCTCCAGCCACAGCTGGGCGAGCCGGTGCTTGAGCGCCTGGAAGCCGCCGACGGGCCGGTTGAACTGCTTTCGCTCCTTGAGATGGCGGACCGTCTCGGTCAAGGTCCAGTCGGCGAGGCCGAGTTGCTCGGAGGCGAGCAGCCCGGCCCCGGCGCGCAGAGCGCGTCGTACGGCGGGTGCTGCGTCGCCGATGCGGCGTCCCGGAGCCCCGTCGAACGTGATGGTGGCGACCGGCCGGGTCAGGTCCAGGGACACCCGAGGGGTGACCGTCACGGTGTCGGCGTCGGCGTCTACGGCGTAGAGGCCGCCGTCCTCGGCCGGCACCAGCAGCACGTCCGCCGCCGCGGCATCCGCGATCCCGGTCAGCTTCCCGTGCAGGGCGCCGCTTTCCTGTCGTACGGCTGTGAACGCGCCGCCGGGCGCGATGTGCAGCCCGACCGCGAGGACGCCGATGGTCCGCCCGGAGGCGAGCCGCGCGAGCAGTTCGCCGTCCCCGCACGCGAGCAAGGCCTCCGTGGCCACCACCGCGCTGCTCAGATACGGCACGGGGGCGACCGCCCGGCCCAACTCCTCGAGGACGACGGCGGCTTCGCGGTGCGAGGCACCCTGACCGCCCAGCTCCTCGGGCACCAGCAGCCCCGCCAGGCCCATGGTGTCCGCGAGCGACTTCCACAGGGCGAGGTCGTGCGGGGCGTCCGACTCGGTGCGGGCGATCACACCGGCCGGGTCACAGTGGTCCGTGAGGAGGTCACGCACGGCGGCGCGGAGCGCCTCTTCCTCCTCCGAGTAGAGCAGGTCGGTCATCGGGCGAGGTCCTTCCACGCGACGTCCTTGTCGGTGCGCGGCTCGGCGGGCAGGCCCAGGACGCGCTCGGCTACGATGTTCAGCAGGATCTCGCTGGTCCCGCCCTCGATGCTGTTGCCCTTGGCGCGCAGATAGCGGTAGCCGGCGTCGCGGCCGGTGAAGTCGACGAGTTCGGGCCGCCGCAGGGTCCAGTCGTCGTACAGCAGGCCTTCCTCGCCGAGGAGTTCGACCTCCAGGCCGCTGATCTCCTGGTTGAGGCGGGCGAAGGCGAGCTTCATGCCGGAGCCCTCGGGGCCGGGCTGCCCCGCGGACAGCTGCTGGCGCAGCCGCTCGCCGGTGAGCCGGACGACCTCCGCCTCCACCCACAGCGTCAGCAGCCGCTGGTGCAGGTCGTGGGTGCGCAGTTCGGGACGCTCGCGCCAGGTCCTCGCGACCGGGCCGATCATGCCGCCCTCGCGCGGGATCCGCATGCCGCCGATGGACACGCGCTCGTTCATCAGCGTGGTCTGCGCGACGCGCCAGCCGTCGCCGATCCCGCCGAGGCGGCGGGCGTCGGGGATGCGGACGTCGGTGAGGAAGACCTCGTTGAACTCGGCCTCTCCGGTGATCTGCCGCAGGGGCCGGACCTCGACGCCGGGGTCGGTCATGTCGCAGAGGAAGTACGTGATGCCCTGGTGCTTGGGCGCGTCCGGATCCGTGCGAGCGATGAGGATGGCCCAGCGGGCGAGGTGGGCGCTGGAGGTCCACACCTTCTGCCCGTTGACCACCCAGTCCCCCGTGTCGTCCCGGACGGCCCGGGTGCCGAGCGCCGCGAGGTCGGAGCCCGCGCCCGGTTCGCTGAACAGCTGGCACCACACCTCCTCGCCCGTCCACAGCGGCCTGAGGTAGCGCCGCTTCTGTTCCTCGGTGCCGTAGCGGAGGATCGTCGGCGCGGCCATGCCGAGGCCGATGCCGATGCGCCGCGGGTCGTTGTCGGGCGCGCCCGCGGACTGGAGTTCGGCGTCGACGACCGCCTGGAGCGAGCGCGGGGCGCCGAGGCCGCCGAGGCCCTCCGGGTAGTGCACCCAGGCCAGTCCGGCGTCGAAACGGGCCCGCAGGAAGTCGAGACGGCCGGTCGAGGCGGGTGGGTGCGCGGCCAGCAACTCCCGTGTGCGGAGACGCAGTTCGGCTGCGTCGGTCATGCTGCGGCTCCGTTCTGCGGTACGACGGCGATCCGGCCGGTGGTGACGCCGTCGGCGACGCGCTGCACGGCGTCCGCGGCCGCGCCCAGCGGCACCCTCTCGCTCACGAGGGGCTTGATGGCGCCCTGCGCGGCCAGTTCCGTGAGCTGCTCGTGGCAGTTCTGGACGAGCTTCGGGTTCTTGGTGTTGTACAGGCCCCAGTGCAGACCGAGGATGGAGTAGTTCTTGACGAGGGCGTGGTTGAGGGCGGGGCTGGGGATGGAGCCGCTGGCGAAGCCGACGACGACGATCCGCCCCTCGAAGGCGACGGCTTTCGCGGACTGCGCGTAGGCCTCCCCGCCCACCGGGTCGTAGATCACGTCGGCGCCCCGCCCGCCGGTGGCCTCCTTCACGGCGGCGATGACGTCCTCGGCGCGGCGGTCGATCACGATGTCACAGCCCAGTTCGCGGGCCACGGCGGCCTTCTCGGCGCCGCCGACGACACCGATGACGGTGGCGCCCGCGGCCTTGCCGAGCTGTACGGCCGCGCTGCCGACGCCTCCGGCGGCGGCGTGGACGAGAAGCGTCTCCCCGGCCTGGAGGGCGGCCCGGCGGTGCAGGGCGAACCAGCCCGTCTGGTAGCCGATGTGCAGGGCCGCGGCCTCGGCGTCGTCGAGGGCCTCGGGCGCGGGCAGGACGGCCGCGGCATCGGCGACGGCGTACTCGGCGAAGCCCCCGTAAGGCAGGGCCGGGTTGGCGATGACCCGCCGTCCGTCCTCGGTCTCGGCGCAGATCTCCACACCCGGTGTGAACGGCAGCGGCGGCCTGACCTGGTACTGGCCGCGGCACAGCAGCGCGTCGGGGAAGTTGATGTTCGCGGCCCGCACCTTCAGCAGGACCTGGCCGTCGCCGGGCGTGGGCGGCTCCACCTCCGTCAGCCGCATCACCTCGCTCGGCTCGCCGTTCTCGTGCACTTGCCATGCCTGCATGCGCGGCCTCCAGGGGGCTGTGCGGGTCGTGTCCGCCTGATCGGTTCGGTCGCATACTAAGCGGTCGCTTGTCGATCAGGGAACAGTCGGATGCGTCACGGCCGGCGGGGCCGCGCTCTTACGTGCATGCGCTCGCCCTGCGGCCCGAACAGGCTGAGGAACTCCACCGGCCCTTCACCGGTCGACCCGAACCAGTGCGGCACCCGGGTGTCGAACTCGGCGGCCTCGCCGGGCGCCAGCACCACGTCATGCTCTCCCAGCACGAGCCGGAGCCGGCCGGAGAGCACATACAGCCACTCGTAGCCCTCATGCGTCCGCAGGTCCGGTTCGAGCTTCCGCTTCGGTTCGAGCACCTTGAAGGCCTGGAGTCCGCCGGGCTGGCGGGTGAGCGGCCAGTGGGTGCGGCCATGGCGGACGATCGGCTTCCCGCGCACCCGCGGATCCCGGACCGGCGGAGCGCCGACCAGTTCGTCCAGCGGCACCTCGTGTGCCTGCGCGATCGGCAGCAGCAGCTCCAGGCTGGGCCTGCGCAGGCCCGACTCCAGGCGCGAGAGCGTGCTGACGGAGATGCCGGTCGTCTCCGACAGCTCCGCGAGAGTCACCTCCCGCTCCTTCCGCAGCCGCCGCAGCCTCGGGCCCACGCCCGCGAGAACCTCGTCCGTACCCATGGGACTCATTGCAGTTTCGGCAAACATGTTTGTCAATGCCGCAGCGGCCGGTCCACTGTTCCGGCGGAGGTGGTCACCATGACCGAGCAGGACACCGCACAGTACGCGGGGAAGGACACCGGGACGTACGAGGTGGTCGTCGTCGGAGGCGGGGCGGCCGGACTGTCGGCGGCCCTGGTCCTCGGCCGGGCACGGCGTCACACGCTCGTCGTCGACGCGGGCGAGCCACGCAACGCGCCCGCCGCGCACATGCAGGGCTATCTGTCCCGGGACGGCATGCCGCCGGCCGAGTTCCTCGCGGCCGGCCGTGGGGAGATCGCGCGCTACGGCGTGGAGCTGGTCCGGGACCGCGCGGTGGACGCAGTACGGGACGCGGACGGCGAGTTCGACGTGACGCTCGCGGGCGGGCGGCCGGTGCACGCCCGGCACCTGGTGGTCGCGACCGGTCTGCGGGACGAACTGCCCTCGGTGCCCGGGGTGG
The DNA here is from genome assembly GCF_040643755.1 of Streptomyces sp. NPDC047079. Lineage (NCBI taxonomy): Bacteria > Bacillati > Actinomycetota > Actinomycetes > Kitasatosporales > Streptomycetaceae > Streptomyces > Streptomyces sp. NPDC047079. Next base: position 141,366 of record NZ_JBEYUZ010000013.1, on the reverse strand, counting down.
CCGAGCGATTCGGACGCGATGTGCTGCACTGCCCTTACTGCCACGGCTGGGAGGTGCGCGACCGTCCCTTCGGTGTGCTGGCGACGAGCCCGCAGAGCGTGCACCAGGCGCTGATGGTCTCCCAGTGGTCGAAGGACGTGACCCTGTTCCTGCACACGGTCGCCGAGGAGGAGCTGTCCGACCAGGACCTGCGCAGGCTCGCGGCGGCCGGGGTCGGCCTGGTCCCCGGCGAGGTCGCGGGGCTGGTGACCGAGGGGGACCGGCTCACCGGGGTCCGGCTCGCGGACGGGACGGTCCACGACCGCTCCGTGCTGTTCGTCGCGCCTCGTCCCGTCCCCCGCACCCGCCTGCTCGAGCGACTGGGCGCCGAGCTGAGCGACACCCCGTTCGGCCGGTACCCGGTGGTCGACGAGCGGGGGCTGACGACCGTGCCCGGACTATGGGCGGCGGGCAATGCCGGCGGCTTCGCCGAGCAGGTCGTCAACGCGGCCAGCCGCGGGTACCGCGCGGGGGCCGCGATCAACGGGGAACTGCTCATGGCGGACCTGGACGCGGCCGCAGGGGTGTAGACCGGCCGTCGGCGGTGCACCATGACTGCATGCTCTTCGCCCGGCTGGCCCGTGTGTCCCAGGAGGTCGCCGCCACGTCGGCCCGGTCCCGGAAGATCGCACTGCTCGGCGGGCTGTTCCGGGACGCCGACGCGGACGACGTACCGATCGTCATCCCGTATCTGGCGGGGCGGCTGCCGCAAGGGCGGCTCGGCATCGGCTGGAAGCTCCTCGGGCAGCGGATCGAGCCCGCCGCCGAGCCGACTCTCACCGTGCGGGACGTGGACGCCCGGTTGAGCGGGATCGGCGCCGTCACCGGCACCGGTTCCCAGGCCGAGCGCAAGCGGCTGGTGGGCGAGTTGCTGGCCGCGGCCACCGCGGACGAGCAGCGGTTCCTGACCGGGCTGCTGACCGGGGAGGTGCGGCAGGGGGCGCTGGACGCCCTGGCCGTGGAGGGGCTGGCCGAGGCGACGGGGGCCGATGCGACCCAGGTACGGCGGGCCGTCATGCTCGCCGGATCGCTCCAGACCGTGGCGCGGGCCCTGCTGGCCGACGGCCCGGCGGCCCTCGGCGCCTTCCGGCTCACCGTCGGCCGGCCCGTGCAGCCGATGCTCGCGCACACCGCGTCGTCCGTAGCCGAGGCCGTCGGGAAGCTCGGCGCGTGCGCCGTCGAGGAGAAGCTCGACGGTATCCGCGTGCAGGTCCACCGGGACGGCGACGCGGTACGGATCCACACCCGCACCCTCGACGACATCACCGACCGGCTGCCGGAGATCACCGCCGCCGCCCGCGAGCTGGCGGGCGAGCGGTTCATCCTGGACGGCGAGGTCATCGCGCTGGAGGAGAACGGACGGCCGCGGTCCTTCCAGGAGACCGCCGGGCGGGTGGGCTCCCGGCTGGACGTGGCGACCGCCGCCGCGGCCGTCCCCGTCTCCCCGGTCTTCTTCGACGCTCTGTCGGTGGACGGCCGGGACCTGCTGGACCTGCCCTTCACCGACCGTCATGCGGAGCTGGCCCGGCTCGTACCGGAGCCGATGCGGGTGCGGCGCACGCTGGTGATGGGGCCCGAGGACGTGGCCGCCGCGGAGGGCTTCCTCACCGAGACCCTGGCCCGAGGCCATGAGGGCGTGGTGGTCAAGGCACTCGACGCCCCCTACAGCGCGGGCCGGCGCGGCGCCTCCTGGCTCAAGGTCAAGCCTGTGCACACCCTCGACCTCGTGGTGCTGGCCGCCGAGCGGGGGCACGGCCGCCGCACCGGCAAGCTGTCCAATCTGCACTTGGGCGCCCGCGCCCCGGACGGCTCCTTCGTGATGCTCGGCAAGACGTTCAAGGGCATGACGGACACGATGCTCGCCTGGCAGACCGAGCGTCTGAGGGAACTGGCGGTGGACGACGACGGCTGGGTGGTGACGGTGCGCCCCGAACTGGTCGTCGAGATCGCCTACGACGGACTCCAGCGGTCCAGCCGCTACCCGGCCGGTATCACCCTGCGCTTCGCCCGGGTCGTGCGCTACCGCGAGGACAAGCGGCCCGAGGAGGCGGATACGCTGGAGACGCTGCTGGCCGCCCACCCCGACGTGGCGCCATGAGCGGGGCTACCAGGCGCAGCGCCGGTCTGCTGTTGTTCCGGCACACCGATCACGGTCTGGAAGTCCTGCTGGGCCATATGGGCGGCCCGTTCTTCGTCCGCCGCGAGGCCGGCGCGTGGACCGTGCCCAAGGGCGAGCACGAGCCGGACGAGCCCTCCTGGGAAGCCGCGCGCCGCGAGTTCCGGGAGGAGCTGGGGCTGCCGCCGCCCGACGGAGAGGCCGTGCCGCTCGGCGAGGTCCGGCAGTCGGGCGGCAAGGTGGTCACGGCCTGGGCGGTCGAGGCGGACCTCGACCCGGCTGCGGTCGTCCCGGGCACCTTCACGATGGAGTGGCCGCCGCGCTCGGGGCGCCTGGAGGAGTTCCCCGAGCTGGACCGCGTGCAGTGGTTCGGCCTCGACCGGGCCCGCGAGGTGATCGTGAAGGCACAGGCCGCGTTTCTCGACCGGCTCGCGGAGCACTCGGGTTGACAAGCACGCCGCGTTGCGGTTGCCGCCGCCGCGCGGGAAGGTCGAAGCACAGCCTGTTCCCAGGAGGTCAGCCATGCCCATCGCCACCGTCAATCCGGCGACCGGCGAGACGCTCGAGACGTACGACGCCCTGGGCGAGGAAGAGATCGAGCGCAGGCTCGCCGCCGCCGAGGCCGCGTTCCGTACCCATCGCACGACCACGTTCGCCGAACGGGCCCTGCGCATGCGCAAGGCGGCCGATCTGCTCGAAGAGGACCAGGAGCACATCGCCCGGGTGATGACCACCGAGATGGGCAAGCCGATCAAGCAGGCCCGCGTGGAGGCCGCGAAGTGCGCCAAGGCGATGCGCTGGTACGCGGAGCACGCCGAGGAGCTGCTCGCCGACGAGGAGCCCGCCGAGTACGACGTGAAGGACTCGGGCGCCTCCTGGGTGATCGTGCGCTACCGGCCGCTCGGCCCGGTCCTCGCCGTGATGCCGTGGAACTTCCCGCTGTGGCAGGTGGTCCGCTTCGCCGCGCCCGCCCTGATGGCGGGCAACGTGGGGCTGCTCAAGCACGCCTCCAATGTCCCGCAGACAGCGCTCTACCTGGAGGATCTGTTCCGCCGGGCGGGCTTCGCCGAGGGCTGTTTCCAGACCCTGCTCATCGGCTCGGGGGCGGTGGAGAAGATCCTGCGTGACCCGAGGGTCAAGGCCGCGACGCTCACCGGCAGCGAACCGGCGGGCCGGTCGGTGGCCTCGGTCGCCGGGGACGAGATCAAGAAGACGGTCCTGGAGCTGGGCGGCAGCGACCCGTTCATCGTGATGCCGTCCGCGGACGTGGAACGGGCCGCCGAGGTGGCGGTGACGGCCCGGGTGCAGAACAACGGGCAGTCGTGCATCGCCGCGAAACGGTTCATCGTGCACAGCGATGTGTTCGACGCGTTCACGGAACGGTTCACCGCCCGGATGCGGGCGCTGACGATCGGCGACCCGATGGAGGAGGAGACGGAGGTCGGTCCGCTCTCCAGCGAGCAGGGCCGCGCCGATCTGGAGGAACTGGTCGAGGACGCGGTCGGCAAGGGCGCGCGGGTGCTGTGCGGCGGCGAGCGCCCGGACCGTCCCGGCTGGTACTACCCGCCGACCGTCCTCGCCGAGATCACCTCCGCGATGCGCATCCACCGCGAGGAGGCCTTCGGCCCGGTCGCCACGCTCTACCGGGCGGCCGACATCGACGAGGCCGTGGCGATCGCGAACGACTCGCCGTTCGGGCTGAGCTCGAACGTGTGGACGCACAACGGCACCGAGGTGGACCGTTTCGTCCAGGACCTCGAGGCCGGTGGTGTGTACATCAACGGTATGACGGCGTCCCACCCCGCGTTTCCGTTCGGCGGGGTCAAACGCTCCGGCTACGGCCGCGAGCTGTCCGGGCACGGAATCCGCGAGTTCTGCAACATCACCACCGTATGGCACGGGGCGTGAGCGTTCCGCGGCTACGATCCCTGGTGTGAACCGCGAAGTGACCCTGCCTCTGATCGTCGACGACCGCGGCACGTTGCAGGTGGCGGCCGCGGACGTCAGCAAGCTGCTGCGCACGGTGGGCGGCCGGTGGCTGCGACTCGTCGAGGCCGGCGAGGACGGGCTGGACGAGGACACCGTGGCCGCGCTGACCATCGAGCTGGCCAAGCTGGCGGACCGCATCGATGTGGCGTGCATCGCCCACAGCAGCGGTTCGCTCCGCTAGGGACGCAGGGGACCGATCAGACCCGCGCGTCCAGCTCCCACAGAGCGTGCCAGAACTGCGTCTCGTATCCCTGGAGCAGCCGGCCGTAGCGGTGTGCGCGGGCCTCGTCCAGGCGGCCGGAGTCCAGGCCTTCCCGCACCGCCTCCTCGGCCCTGCGGTCCAGGTCCGGTGACGGCTCGGCGAAGAAGTCGAAGAAGGCGCAGGCCGTGTCGTCGAAGCCGTAGTGGCGGCGCAGCGCCTGCGCGATCGACGCGCAGTAACCGCCCCAGGCCGCGAAGTTGGTGCTCAGGGCCAGGACGACGTCGGACGGTTCCCCGTTCAGGGCGAGCCAGGCCACGTACGCGGCATAGCCCTGGCAGTCCGCCGGCGGCTCGTAGGTGTCCGCGGTCTCGTCGGCGTGGCAGACCGCGGCGTAGGCACCGAGACGGTCCTGTGCGACGGCTTCACCATCGGCGAGCGCGGTGAAGAACGCCTCGCACGCGGGCTCGTCCCGCGACCGCTCGGACAGATGCAGGAACGCCCGCCGGTCCGAGGCGATGACCTCGCGCTGTTCGTGGGCCAGGGCCGCGAGGGTGGCGGGCTGGGCCGCGCCCCGGGCGATCAGCGGAAGCAGCCGGTTGGCGTGCGGATCCGGGGCGAGCTTCCTGGTGGCCTCATCCAGCAGTTCCCTGGCCGTGCGCGTCATCGGCGCTCCTCCTCCTACTCGTTTCACTCACCGAGCATGACCGTAAGGTCACTGTGCGCGCATCACTGAAGCGGAGTAACCCGACGAGATATCGCAGCCCCGCCGGGTGATCGTGGGTGAAGCCCTCATACGGGTGAACCCCTTCCGCCGGGGGGCGACTGATCCCCCGCAAAGGCGAAAGAAGGCGCGCTCCATGGCCACTCTGTGCAGACCCGCCGTTTCCGTTCCGGAGTACGTGATCACGATGGAGGAGACGCTCGAACTGGCGCGCTCTCGCCACGCGGACCACCCCCAACTTCCGCTGGCGCTGCGACTGATCGAGAACACTGGGGTCCACACCCGGCACATCGTGCAGCCCATCGAGGAGACCCTCAAGCACCCCGGCTTCGAGGAGCGCAACAATCTCTACGAGGCCGAGGCGAAGGCCCGGGTCCCCGCGGTCGTGCAAAGGGCGCTGGACGACGCCGAGCTGCTCACCACCGACATCGACGTGATCCTCTATGTGTCGTGCACCGGGTTCATGATGCCTTCACTGACCGCGTGGCTGATCAACACGATGGACTTCAACACCGACACCCGGCAGATACCCATCGCCCAGTTGGGCTGCGCCGCGGGCGGCGCAGCCATCAACCGGGCGCACGACTTCTGCACCGCCTATCCGCTCGGCAACGCCCTCATCGTGGCCTGCGAGTTCTGCTCGCTGTGCTACCAGCCCACCGACCTGGGGGTCGGCTCGCTGCTGTCCAACGGGCTGTTCGGTGACGGCATCGCGGCCGCCGTCGTGCGCGGCAAGGGCGGCACCGGCGTCAAGCTGGAGCGCAACGGCTCCTATCTGATTCCCAAGACCGAGGAGTGGATCGCGTACGACGTCCGGGCCACCGGCTTCCACTTCCTGCTGGACAAGCGGGTGCCGACCACGATGGAACCGCTTGCCCCCGCGCTTCAGGAGCTGGCTCGGCAACACGGCTGGAACGCTTCCGACCTGGACTTCTACATCATCCACGCGGGCGGTCCCCGGATCCTGGACGACCTGAGCAAGTTCCTGCGAGTGCCGTCGGAGGCCTTCCGGTTCAGCCGGGCCACGCTGACCGAGTACGGCAACATCGCCAGCGCCGTCGTCCTGGACGCGCTGCGCCGGCTCTTCGACGCGGGCGGCGTCGATCACAAGGCGCGGGGGCTGCTCGCCGGCTTCGGACCGGGCATCACGGCGGAAATGGCCCTGGGCCGCTGGCACAACCCCGGACACGGGAAGAACCGAGAGTGACGACGACCGACAAAGTGTCGGCGGCCGAGGGACTGTTCGTGCCGCCCGGCCATGGACGCGTCGTGCGGACACCGGCGCAGCATGTGACGTTCAAGGTGACCGGCTCGCACTCGCGCATGGCGTCCACGTTCGAGGTGATCGTGCCGCCGGGCTTCGACGTCGGCGCGCACGTCCACACCCGGAGCGAGGAGCTGTTCTACGTCCTCGAGGGCGAGCTGGACGTGCTGGCCTTCGAGCCCCGTGTACGGACACGCGACCACTGGCAGAAGTGGGAGTCGAGGTCGGGCCGCCGGGTGGTACGGGCGACGCCGGGCACGGTCATCGTCGTACCGCCGGGCTGTCCCCACGCTTTCGCGAACCCGACGCAGACCCCCGCGAAGATGTTCTTCCAGGCGTCTCCGCCACCGGATCACGAACGCTACTTCGAGGAACTGCTGGAGATCCTCGCGGACGGGGGCCCGCCGGACCAGGCGGCGATCGAGGCGTTGCGCAGACGCTACGACATCGAACAGCTCACTCCGCTGAAGCACCGGTGAACGGCGACCGCCTGTCCGGCGATGCGTACTTCCCGGCCGGGCGGCCGTCCACCCCCGGCGGCGGACCGGAAGCCGACGGAACGGGACGGAACGACGCCCGCCACGACGGGAGTGCGCGTGGCGGGCGCGGAAGCCGTCGGCAGCGGCCCGTACTAGCGGATCGGCATTCCGGACAGGGTCCGCGCGATCACCAGCCGCTGGATCTCGCTCGTCCCTTCGAAGATCGTGTAAATGGCCGCGTCGCGGTGCATCCGCTCCACCGGGTACTCCCGGGTGTAGCCGTTGCCGCCCAGGATCTGGATCGCCTGCGCGGTGACCTTCTTGGCCGTCTCGCTGGCGAACAGCTTCGACATGGAGCCCTCGGCCGCCGTGAACGGCTTGCCGTTGACCGCCATCCAGGAGGCCCGCCACACCAGCAGTCGGGCGGCGTCGATCTGCGTCCGCATGTCCGCGAGCTGGAAGGCGACGCCCTGGTTGTCGATGATCGGCCGCCCGAACTGCTCACGGGTCTGCGCGTAGTCGAGGGCGACCTCGTAGGCCGCGCGGGCCGTTCCCACGGCCATCGCGCCGACGGCCGGACGCGATGCCTCGAACGTGGCCATGGCAGCGTTTTTGACCCTCCCCATCCCGCCCGCCTTCGCCTTCTCCCGGGCCCGGGCCAGCCGCTCGTCCAGCTTCTCCTTGCCGCCGAGCAGGCAGGAGCCGGGGACGCGGACGTTGTCGAGGATCACCTCGGCGGTGTGCGAGGCGCGGATGCCGTGCTTCTTGAACTTCTGGCCCTGGGCCAGCCCCGGGGTGTTCGGCGGGACGATGAAGGAGGCGTGTCCCTTGGAGCCCAGCTCCGGGTCGACGACCGCGACCACGACGTGGACATTGGCTATGCCGCCGTTGGTGGCCCAGGTCTTGGTGCCGTTGATCACCCACTCGTCCTTGGCCTCGTCGTACACGGCACGCGTGCGCAGGGAGGCGACATCGGAGCCGGCGTCGGGCTCCGAGGAGCAGAAGGCGGCCACCTTGACATCGTTGGCATCGCCGTACATCTGTGGGATCCAGATGCCGATCTGCTCCTCGGTGCCGTTGGCGAGGACGCCCACGGCGGCGAGTCCGGTGCCGACGATCGACAGCGCGATGCCCGCGTCGCCCCAGAACAGCTCCTCCATCGCCATGGGGATGCCGAGGCCGGTGGCGTCGAAGTACTGCTGCGCGTAGAAGTCGAGGGAGTAGATACCGACCTTGGCGGCTTCCTGGATGACCGGCCAGGGAGTCTCCTCACGCTCGTCCCATTCGGCGGCCGCGGGGCGGATCACATCGGCGGCGAAGCCGTGCAGCCAGTCCCGGACCTCCTTCTGTTCGTCGTTGAGCTCCATGGTGAACTCGGCCATGTCCCCTCCAGCACTGCGCTAACCTGTTACTTGCGGTAACGGCAGTCTGTTACTCACCAGTAGGAGAAGTCAACTCCCGTGCCGGAGCGGTCGTCCACCAGGGGTGGTCGGCAGCTCGTTCGATACCGACCTGCCTTTCAGTGTTAGTTTGCGCAGGCGTCACCGACACAGCACGGGTGGGGAGAAATCATGGACACCACGCAGCGGGCCGATCAGCAGCGGTCCGCCGACCGCCGACGGCGCGAGCTGCTGGAGGCCGCCGACCGGGTGGTGCTGCGCGACGGCCCCGGGGCCTCGATGAACGCCATCGCCGCCGAGGCCGGCATCACCAAGCCGATCCTCTACCGCCACTTCGGCGACAAGGGCGGGCTGTACGCCGCGCTCGCCAAGCGCCACACGGACGCGCTGCTCGACTCGCTGCGGGCGGCGCTGGACGCCCCGGCCGACCGGCGGGAGCGGGTGGAGGCCACCCTCGACACCTATCTTGCGGCCATCGAGGCACGGCCGCAGGTCTACCGCTTCCTGATGCATCCGGCGGAGGGCGGCTCCCAGAACGACCAGGGCTTCGACACCGGCCGGCACTCCATTCCGCTGCTGCGCCGCATGGGCGAGGAGCTGGCCCAGGTGATCGAGGAGCGCCTGGACCTCGGCCCCGGCAGCCACCGGCTCGCCCGGGTGTGGGGGCACGGCATCGTCGGCATGATGCACGCGGCCGGTGACTGGTGGCTGGGCGAAAGGCCCTGCTCCCGGGCGGAGTTGGTGCGCAGCCTGGCGGACCTTTTGTGGGGCCGGCTGGCCGCGGCGGGGGACCGCATAGGGGGCCCCGGGTTCTGAAGGGCCCCGTTCAGGGCCCCGCGGCCGTGCCGCCATGCGGCGTCCGGCCGTGCCGCCATGCGACTTCGCCGCGCGAGCGCGTCCGGCCGCAGCCGGACGCGGCCGGAGGACAACGCTCATGTGCTCCACGGCGCCCGCGCGGCCTGCCGCATCACCCGGCGGTGCCGCCGGCCACCGAGCCGGTCCACATAGAGACCACCGTCCAGGTGGTCGCACTCGTGCTGCAGGCACCGGGCGAACCACCCGGTGCCCTCCACCCGCACCGGCTCGCCGTGCACCGTGAAGCCCTCGACGACCGCACGGTCGTACCGCTCCGTGCCCGCTTCCAGGCCCGGCAGGGACAGGCACCCCTCCGGCCCGCGCAGCACCACACCGTCCGTCTCGACGAGCCGTGGGTTCACCACATGCCCGATATGGCGCACCTCCTCGTCGTCCGGGCAGTCGTACACGAACACCCGCAGTGCCTCGCCGATCTGGTGCGCCGCCAGCCCCACGCCCTGCGCGGCGTACATCGTGGCGAACATGTCCTCGACGAGCCGGGCCAGTTCGGGGCCGAAGTCGGTGACCTCCGCGCCGGGGGTGCGCAGCACGCTGTCGCCGAGCAGGATGATGGGCCGGACGCGCCCTCGGACGCCCGGGATGGAACGGTGTCGCATGGCGGCAAGGGTACGGTCGACAGGGCCGCGCGGGCGCCGGGGTGGTGCCGCGGTTCGGGCGCGTGAACGGATCTCGATAGGCTGAGGCCCACACGTTGCCGGGACAGGGCGCGGCGCCGTACGCAAGGAGGATCGAGAACTGATGGCAGGCAACTCGGACCCGCTGACGCCGCGGGCCAAGCTGGCCGTGACCGCGGGCAAGGCGGTCGCTGCGGCATCGCGCGCCGCGGGGCGCGGCAGCGGATCGGTGATCGGCGGCCGAGTGGCGCTCAGACTCGACCCCGACCTGCTCGGCCGGCTGGCTCAGAACCTGGATGTCATCCTGGTCTCCGCGACCAACGGCAAGACCACGACCACCCGGCTGATCGCGGAGGCCCTGCGCGCCGCCGGCCCGGTCGTCTCCAACGCGCTCGGCGCCAACATGCCCGCCGGTATCACCTCGGCGCTGGCCGGCGGCTCGGACGCCAAGTTCGGTGTCATCGAGGTCGACGAGAAGTACCTCGCCGGCGTCGCCCGGGACACCGACCCCAAGTGCATCGCGCTGCTCAACCTCTCGCGCGACCAGCTCGACCGCGCCGCCGAGACCCGGATGCTCGCCGAGAACTGGCGTGAGGGCCTGACCGGTTCCAAGGCCGTGATCGTCGCCAACGCGGACGACCCGCTCGTCGTGTGGGCCGCCTCGTCGTCGCCCAATGTGATCTGGGTCGCGGCCGGGCAGATGTGGAAGGACGACGCCTGGTCCTGCCCGTCCTGCGGCGGTGTGATGCAGCGCCCGGGCGACGACTGGTTCTGCGGCGAGTGCGGCTTCCGCCGGCCGACCCCCTCCTGGGTCCTGTCGGGCGACCACGTCCTCGACCCGCACGGCTCCGCCTGGCCGATCCACCTCCAGCTGCCGGGCCGCGCCAACAAGGCCAACGCCGCGAGCTCGGCCGCCGTCGCCGCCGTCTTCGGCGTGCCCCCGCAGGTCGCGCTGGAGCGCATGTACCAGGTGCAGGCAGTGGCCGGACGCTACGACGTCGTCCAGTTCCAGGGCCGCGACCTGCGTCTGCTGCTCGCGAAGAACCCGGCCGGCTGGCTGGAGACGTTCTCGCTGATCGACCCGCCGCCGACCCCGGTGATCCTTTCGGTGAACGCGCGCGGCGCGGACGGCACCGACACCTCCTGGCTGTGGGACGTCGACTACACGCGGCTGACCGGTCACCCGATCTTCGTCATCGGCGACCGGAAGCTGGACCTCGCCGTGCGCCTGGAAGTCGCCAACCAGTCCTTCCAGGTCTGCGAGGACCTCGACCAGGCCGTCGGGCAGGCCCCGCCGGGCCGTATCGAGGTCATCGCGAACTACACAGCGTTCCAGGACCTGCGCCGCCGCGTCGGCAACTGACCACGAAGGACGATCATCGATGAGTGACAACAGCCTGCGTCTGGTGTGGATCTACCCGGACCTGCTGAGCACCTACGGCGACCAGGGCAACGCGCTCGTCGTGGAGCGCCGGGCCCGCCAGCGCGGCCTGGACGTGGCCCGGCTCGACGTGCGCAGCGACCAGCCGATCCCGACGTCCGGCGACATCTATCTGATCGGCGGGGGTGAGGACCGCCCGCAGCGGCTCGCGGCCGAGCGGCTGCGCCGCGACGGCGGTCTGTACCGGGCCGTGGAGAACGGCGCGATCGTGTTCTCCGTCTGCGCCGGCTACCAGATCCTCGGCCACGAGTTCATCAACGACCTCGGGCAGCGCGAGCCGGGCCTCGGCCTGCTGGACGTGGTCTCGGTGCGCGGCGAGGGCGAGCGGTGCGTCGGCGACGTCCTCGCGGACATCGACCCGCAGCTGGGCCTGCCCCAGCTCACCGGCTTCGAGAACCACCAGGGCGTCACCCACCTCGGCCCGAAGGCCCGCGCGTTCGCGCAGGTGCGGCTCGGCAACGGCAACGGCACGGGTGACGGCACGGAGGGCGCGTACAACGGGACGGTCTTCGGCACGTACATGCACGGTCCCGTTCTCGCGCGCAACCCGCTGATCGCCGACCTGCTGCTGAAGCTGGCGCTCGACGTCAACGCCCTTCCGCCGGTCGACGACCGCTGGTACGAGGCGCTGCGCAGCGAGCGGATCACGGCCGCAACGCAGCCCGCCTAGGGCGTTTTTCGAAAGTCCCGCCTGCGCGCCGGAAACGGTTCCGCAAAGCCCGTCCGGCGGCCCGTACACCTGACGGTCCACCGGGCGCAACCAGCCCGTCTGACGGCCTGTCCGCACAGCTGAGCGGGCGCGTCCAGCAGGCGGACGCACGGTGCTGCCCCGCCCCCCGTCGCCGGTAGGGTGGCGGGGATCGAGCCGGACAGTGTGGTCCGGACCCGGCTCACGTGGAGAAGGTTTTTCGGGCTATGCGCATTGGTGTCCTCACGTCCGGCGGCGACTGCCCCGGCCTGAACGCCGTCATCCGGTCCGTCGTGCACCGCGCCGTCGCCGACCACGGCGACGAGGTCATCGGCTTCCGGGACGGCTGGAAGGGCCTCCTGGAGTGCGACTACCTCAAGCTCGACCTCGACGCGGTGAGCGGCATCCTGGCTCGCGGCGGCACCATCCTCGGCTCCTCCCGGGTCCGCCCCGAGCACCTGCGGGACGGAGTGGAGCGGGCCAGGGGCCACGTCGAGGAACTGGGTATCGACGCGATCATCCCGATCGGTGGTGAGGGCACGCTCAAAGCGGCCCGGCTGCTGTCCGACAACGGGCTGCCGATCGTCGGAGTGCCCAAGACCATCGACAACGACATCGCGGTCACGGACGTCACCTTCGGCTTCGACACGGCCGTGGGGGTGGCGACCGAGGCCCTGGACCGGCTGAAGACCACCGCCGAGTCCCACCAGCGGGTGCTGATCGTGGAGGTCATGGGCCGCCACACCGGCTGGATCGCTCTGCACTCCGGCATGGCCGCCGGCGCCCACGCCATCGTCGTGCCGGAACGCCCCTTCGACATCGAGGAGTTGGCGGCCCGGGTGGGCGAGCGGTTCGACGCCGGCAAGCGGTTCGCGATCGTGGTGGCCGCCGAGGGCGCCAAGCCGAAGCCGGGCACCATGGAGTTCGACGAGGGTGGCAAGGACGTCTACGGCCACGAGCGCTTCGCCGGCATCGCCCGCCAGCTCTCGGTCGAGCTGGAGGAGCGCCTCGGCAAGGAGGCCCGTCCGGTGATCCTCGGGCATGTGCAGCGCGGCGGCACGCCGACGGCGTACGACCGTGTGCTCGCCACCCGCTTCGGCTGGCACGCGGTCGAGGCGGCGCACCGCGGCGAGTTCGGGAAGATGGCCGCGCTGCGCGGCACGGACATCGTGATGGTGCCGCTGGCAGAGGCGGTGGAGACGCTGAAGACGGTGCCGCAGGAGAGGTACGCCGAGGCCGAGTGCGTCCTCTAGCACGGAAGTGGTTCCGCCCGGTGCGGGACTGAACGCACACGGAGTCGAACAGTCCGCCCCCGGTCGCAGTCGCGGCCGGGGGCGGTTCTACTCTGGTGCGGACAGACAGCGTGCAACCCCCATGAAACAGGAGCCGGCGGATGGATCACAGCGGGCACGGCATGACCATGGACCTGCCGCCGTTCACGCTGGGGCGGGGCCTGGAATGGTCCGCCGACCCGTTCTTCCTCGTAGCCTGCCTGCTCGCACTCGGGCTGTACGCCTGGGGGGTGGCCCGGCTCACACGGCGCGGCGACAAGTGGCCGGTGGGCCGGACGGTGGCGTACGTCATCGGAGTGCTGATGGTGATGCTGGTGATGTGCACCAAGCTGAACGACTACGGCATGGTCATGTTTAGCGTGCACATGGTGCAGCACATGGTGATCAGCATGCTGGCGCCGATCCTGCTCCTGCTCGGCGCCCCGATCACCCTGGCGCTTCGCGCGCTGCCCACCGCGGGCCGCGACCGCAAGGGTCCGCGCGAACTGCTGCTGATGCTGCTGCACAGCCGCTATGTGCGGATCATCACCCATCCGGCGTTCACCATCCCGCTGTTCATCGCGAGTCTGTACGGGCTGTACTTCACGCCGCTCTACGACTTCCTGATGCAGTCCAAGGCCGGGCACATCGCGATGATGCTGCACTTCCTCGCCGTCGGCGTGGTGTTCTTCTGGCCGATCATGGGCATCGACCCCGGTCCGCACCGCCCCGGTTATCTGATGCGGATGCTGGAGTTGTTCGCGGGCATGCCGTTCCACGCGTTCTTCGGCATCGCGCTGATGATGGCGTCCACGCCGATGGTCGACACGTACCGGTATCCGCCCGCCTCGCTCGGCATCGACGCCCTGGCGGACCAGACCGCCGCGGGCGGTATCGCCTGGGCGTTCAGCGAGGTTCCCTCCGTGCTGGTGCTCCTGGCCCTGCTGTTCCAGTGGTACCGCTCGGAGCAGCGGCAGGCCAAGCGCAAGGACCGGGCCGCGGACCGCGACGGCGACAAGGAACTCGAGGCGTACAACGCCTATCTGGCCTCGCTCAACGCACGCGGCCACTGATTTCCGTCGCACCGCTGAATTCCCTTTCCTTTCAAGGCACCTGAAATGCTTCCGCATTCGGTAATCTGGTGCCCGGCGCCCTGCCTCCGCTCTGTAGGGCGCGGGGGGACCGCAGGGGGGAGCGGTGATGACACGTCGCGCATTTCTGCAAAGGGCCGGGAAATCAGCGATCCGGAGGATCGGCCTTCTTCTGGCCGCCGCGCTGATCCTCAGCGGATGCGGCAGAAACGCACAGGTGTTCACGGTGAAGGCCGTCGCCGCCGGGGTGCCGTCGCTCGCCCCCTTCTTCGACGAGCGCGGCGGCCTCGGCCGCGACACCACGGTCCGGACGGGCCGGGCGCCCGGAGGCCTCCAGGCGGGCAATACACCGGGGCTCTACGGCGGTTCGCGGACACCGACGGTCTGTGACGTCACACGGCTGAAGGAATTCCTCACCGACCCGAGGAACAACCGCAAGGCCGAGGTCTGGGCGAGGGTCGAGGGGATCGCACAGGCGGAGATCCCGGATTATCTCGACCGGCTCACACCCGTCCTTCTGCGTCACGACACGCTCGTACAGAACCACGACTACAAGAAGGGCAGGGCCACACCTTTCGACTCCTTGCTCCAGGCCGGAATCGCGGTATTGGTGGACGAGCAGGGACAGCCCACGGTGAAGTGCTCGTGCGGAAATCCACTGCGCCCCTTCCGTGGCGACACCACCCGGATTTCCGTAGAGTTCGAGGGCCGCAACGAGAAATGGGCCGGGTACGACCGTGCCTCCGTGGTGGCGGTCCGTCCCGCCCCCCAGCCGCTGACGCGGATCGCGCTCGTCGACGTCGACGACCCGGACCGGGGGCTCGACCGGCCGATCGGCACGACCGGCCGACACGACGCCCTCTTCGACACCCGGATAGGGCACAAGGTGCCCGATGTGACGGGCCTCGGGTTCATCGAGGCCGGCCGGCGCCTCGCGGCCGAGGGACTCGCGGTGGCCTACGCCGGCCGGGGAGCGCCGCCCGACGAGGCCGCGGTCACGGGCTCGGATCCCGGGCCCGGCACCGAGCTGGCGTTCGGCCAGTACGTGACGCTCTCGGTGGACGCGGGCGCGACGCACGGTCCCGCGACGCCGGGCGGATCCAGGGGGCCCGCGACGCCGGGCGGATCCAGGGGGCCCGCGACGCCGGGCGGATCCGGGGAGCCCGCGACGCCGGGCGGATCCGGCGGGCCCGGCGAGGAGACGAGTGGAGCGAGCGAGGGCGGCAGGGGCCGGGGGCAGGACGGCGGCGGGTCCGCCCCACCGTCGCCGGGCGGCCCGACGCCCGGAAAGACGGACGGCTCCTCCGCAACCCCGAGTGACAGCGGGAGGGCGTCCTCGCCGCCCGAGCGGGGCGGCCCCACGCCGTCACGAGGCAGCACACCCCCCACGACGGCCACCGGCTCCCCCACACCACGAGGCGGCACGCCGTCGGCTCCCGGCAGTCCGACGGCCGGCAGACCGGCCACGAGCAAGGCGGCGACCGGCGTCCCCGCCACCAGCCCGCCGGCCACCCATGAGCCGCCCGTCACAGGCTCGCCCGCGACCGGCACGCCCTAGACACGACCTGGATTCGGGAGCGAGCGATGGCATCAGGATCACCGCAGTCCGGAGTGGGCCGGGTCATCGCCGGCCGCTACCGCCTGCTCAACCAGCTCGGCAGTGGCGCCATGGGCCACGTCTGGCTCGCCCATGACGACCGGCTGGCCTGCGAGGTCGCCCTCAAGGAGGTGGCGTTCCGCGATCCGGCCGAGGCGACCGGGGAACGGGCGGCCCGGGTCGCCCGGGCCCGCGCGGAGGCCCGGCTCGCGGCCGGGCTGCGCGGCCACCCGCATGTGGTGACCGTGCACGACGTACTGGAGCACGACGGGCTGCCGTGGATCGTCATGGAGTACGTGCCGGGCGCACTGGACCTGCGCGAGCGGGTCCACCGGCACGGCCCCCTCACTGCCGTCGAATGCGCCCGCATCGGGCTCGCCGTGCTGGACGCGCTCACCGCCGGGCACGAGCGGGGAGTCATGCACCGGGATGTGAAGCCTGCGAACATCCTGCTGGCGCCGGACCGCTCCCGGGTGCCGTACGCCCGTGTCCTGCTCACCGACTACGGCATCGCGGTGCAGCCGGACGCGGGCGAGACCCGTTACACGCTGACGTCCGCGCTGGTCGGGACACCGGGCTATCTCGCGCCTGAGCGTGCGACGGGCGGGCCCCCGACCGCCGCCGCGGACCTGTTCTCGCTCGGCTGCACCCTGTACTTCGCGGCGGAGGGGTGCGGACCCTTCGAACGCGCCACACAGCTCGCGGAGGTCACCGCCGTGGTCCTGGAGGAACCCCGGTCGCCGCGGCGGGCCGGGGCGCTGGCGCCGCTGCTGTCCGCGATGCTGGTCAAGGACCCGGCCCTGCGGATCACGGCGGGCGACACCACGGCCGCGCTGGCGGCGCTCACCACCCCAGGGCCGCGGACGGGCACCCGGGGCGACCGGGGGTCGCCGCCGTCGTGGGAGGGCTCCGCCGCCCCGACGCAGACCGCCCAGCGCCGGTCGCTGCCGGGCACCGTTCCCGCCGAGGGGGACGGAGGCTCCGGGCAGGCTCCGCCCGCCTCGGGGGCCGCGTCTTCCGTCGGGGCAGGTCCCGGCGCCCCGGCGGCGCACACCGTGTCGTACGGGCAGGACGTGCCCGGCGGGGCGGGAGGGGCGGGTTTCGGCCCGCCGCCCGGCCGGAGCGCGCCGCATCGGAGGCGGTCGCACGTCCTGCGGGCCCTCCTCGCCTGCCTCCTCGGGCTGGTCCTCGCCCTGGGCGGGGTCTGGTACGCGGTGCACCGCCCGGCGTCCGGCGGGACGGCGAAACCGTACGGTGCGGCCGTCGCGCTCAGCCGCCCGCTCGAAGAGGGCGACTGCGTCGTCGCCGTCTGGCCCGGGAAGCCGTTCCTGGGTGCCCCTCCGCGGCTGACCGTGGATCCGAGCTGCGCCGAGGAGAGCCCGGACGGGCAGGTCATGGCGCTCGTGCCCGGCGCATCCGCCGACGAGGCGGGCAAGCGGGGCCCCGCCGCGTGCGAGCGGCGCACCCAGGCGATACGTGACAAGCTCGCGGACGTCCGCGGTTACGCCGTCGTCCCGACCCGGTCGGGCTTCGAGGCGGCCGGGCGGCGCACCGCGTGTCTGGTGCTGGGCGCGCACGGGCCGGTGTACGGGCCGCTCGGCGACCACCGCAGGCCGGGGATGAGGTTCGTCGACACGGCGAACATGCAGAAGGGGGACTGTCTGGACGCGCTGTCACGGTCGGCGGCGCGGCTGGTCTCCTGTGCCGGGGCCCACGACCAGCAGGTGCTCGGTTTCACCCGGCTGGCCCCGGACACCACCCTGCCGAAGGCGAAGGGCCTGTCGGACGCGGCGTGCGCGCGGGACGTCCCACCGAAGGACTACGGCTACGACCCGTCCCGCTATCAGGCCGCCTCCTGGACGGGAAACGCCGCGTGGACGTCCGGAACTCATCTGGTCGTGTGCACCGTGCGGAAGCAGAACGGGGGCACCATGGGGAAGGACGAACCATGAGGAGGGTGTTGCGATGCCCGGTTCCACGAAGACGATGGGAGTGCTCACCGTCGGGGGCCTCGTCGTGGTGACGGCCTACACGGTGGCGCTCGGCGGCAGCGGCTGGCTGTGGTTCGGCTGGGTCGTGCTCGGCCTGATCACCCTCGCCATGGTCCTCACCCGCGACACCTGAGGCTCACTGACGTGGCAGCGGCCCGGCCGAGTGCACTCCCGGCCGGTACTTCGGCACGCGGGCGGTGATCTTCATGCCCGCCCCCGGGGCGGTTTCGATGACGAGCCCGTGGTCGTCGCCGTAGACCTGGCGCAGCCGGTCGTCCACGTTGGACAGGCCGATGCCGCCGGAGGGTCCGGCCTCCCCGGCGAGGATGCGGCGCAGCAGCTCCGGGTCCATGCCGGCGCCGTCGTCCTCGATGACGACCAGGGCCTCGGCTCCCGCGTCCTGGGCGGTGATGCTGATGTGGCGCTTGTCGGTGGTGCCCTCCAGGCCGTGCTTGACGGCGTTCTCGACGAGCGGCTGAAGGCACAGGAACGGCAGGGCGACCGGCAGTACCTCGGGGGCGATCTGAAGGGTGACCGAGAGCCGGTCGCCGAAGCGTGCCCGTACAAGCGCCAAGTACTGGTCGATGGCGTGGAGTTCGTCGGCGAGCGTGGTGAAGTCGCCGTGCCGGCGGAACGAGTAGCGGGTGAAGTCGGCGAATTCCAGCAGGAGTTCGCGGGCGCGCTCGGGGTCGGTGCGCACGAACGAGGCGATCACGGCGAGCGAGTTGAAGACGAAGTGCGGGGAGATCTGGGCGCGCAACGCCTTTATTTCCGCCTCGATGAGCCGGGTGCGGGAGCGGTCGAGGTCCGCCAGCTCCAGTTGCACGGAGACCCAGCGGGCGACCTCGCCGGCGGCCCGGACGAGGACCGCGGACTCGCGGGGCGCGCAGGCCACCAGCGTCCCGTGCACCCGGTCGTCGACGGTGAGCGGGGCGACGACGGCCCAGCGCAGCGGGCAGTCGGGGGTGTCGCAGCGGAGGCGGAAGGCCTCACCGCGGCCGTTCTCCAGCGGGCCGCCGAGCCGCTGGAGCACCTCGTCGCGGTGGTGCTCCCCCGCACCGTCCCAGGCCAGCACGGACTCCCGGTCGGTCAGGCAGAGGGCGTCGGTGCCGAGCAGGGTGCGCAGCCGCCGCGCGGACCTGCCGGCCGTCTCCTCGGTGAGCCCGGCGCGCAGGGGCGGGGCGGCCAGGGAGGCGGTGTGCAGGGTCTGGAAGGTGGCGTGTTCGACGGGTGTGCCGAGCCCGCCGAGGGTCTCGGGGCGCGCGGTGCGCCGCCCGAGCCAGAACCCGGCGGCGAGCAGCGGGAGCACGGCCACGCACAGTCCGGCGAGGAAACCGCTCATGCCTCCGCCTCCGCACGCAGTTCCTCCGGCAGATGGAACCGTGCCAGGATCGCGGCCGTCCCGGCGGGTACGCGGCCCGGCGTCGCAAGGGACACCAGGACCATGGTGAGGAATCCCAGCGGCACCGACCAGAGCGCCGGCCAGGCGAGCAGCGTGTGCGCGGTGCCGGTGGCCGGGTGGCCCGCCATGGTCATCGCGACCGCGACGAACGCCGAGCCGCCGCCGACCAGCATCCCGGCGGCCGCACCGGGCGGGGTCAGCCGCCGCCACCAGATGCCGAGGACGAGCAGCGGGCAGAACGACGACGCGGACACGGCGAACGCGAGTCCCACCGCGTCGGCCACGGGCAGCGTGCCCACCAGGACGCTCGCCGCGAGCGGCACGGCCATCGCCAGCAGTGTGCCGAGCCGGAAGTGCCGCACGCCGCGGGACGGCAGGACGTCCTGGGTGAGCACTCCGGCCACCGCCATGGTCAGGCCCGACGCGGTGGACAGGAACGCGGCGAAGGCCCCGCCCGCGACCAGGGCACCCAGCAGGTCCCCGCCGAGACCGCCGGTCATCCGGCCGGGCAGCAGCAGGACGGCCGCGTCGGCGTTCCCGGTCAGGGTGAGTTCGGGGGCGTAGAGCCGGCCCAGCGCCCCGTAGACGGGCGGCAGCAGGTAGAAGGCGCCGATCAGGGCGAGCACGGCGACGGTGGTGCGGCGCGCGGCGACCCCGTGCGGGCTGGTGTAGAAGCGGACGACGACGTGGGGCAGGCCCATGGTGCCGAGGAAGGTGGCGAGGATCAGTCCGTAGGTGGCGTACAGCGGGCGCTCCTCGCGGCCGGACGCCGTCGGGGCCGTGAGGCCCCCGTCGCCGCCCCGGTCGGCGACGGGCGCGGGGACGCGGTCTCCCGGGCCGAAGGTCAGCCGGGTGCCGTGCCCGATGCGGTGGACGCCGGTGGTGAGGCGCACAGGCCGGTCTGTGTGGCGCCGGCCGTCGACGCTGCCCGTGACCGTGACGTCGAGCGGCTCCGCGAGCCTGAGGTCGAGGGTCTCGTCGATCCGTACGACCCTCTGGTCGCGGAACGCCGGGGGCTCCGCGAACGCGGCGCGTGGAGCGCCGTCGCCCTGCCAGGCCACGGCCAGGAACAGCGCGGGGACGAGCAGGGCGGTGAGTTTGAGCCAGTACTGGAAGGCCTGGACGAAGGTGATGCTGCGCATGCCGCCCGCGGCGACGGTCGCGACCACCACCAGCGCGACGAGGAACCCGCCGAGCGGTTCGGGCGCGCCGGTCAGTACGGCCAGGGTGAGCCCGGCGCCCTGGAGTTGGGGCAGCAGGTACAGCCAGCCGACCCCGACGACGAAGCCCCCGGCGAGCCGGCGTACCTGCTGTGAGGCGAGCCGGGCCTCCGCGAAGTCGGGCAGCGTGTAGGCACCGGAGCGGCGCAGCGGGGCGGCCACGAACAGGAGGAGGACGAGATAGCCCGCGGTGTAGCCGACCGGGTACCACAGCATGTCGGGGCCCTGGACGAGGACCAGTCCGGCGATGCCGAGGAAGGAGGCGGCGGAGAGGTACTCGCCGCTGATCGCGGCCGCGTTGAGGTGGGGGCCCACGGTTCGGGAGGCGACGTAGAAGTCCGAGGTGGTGCGGGAGACGCGCAGTCCGAAGGCGCCGACGAGAACGGTCGCGAGGACGACCAGGGCGACCGCGGGGACGGCGTAGTTCTGGTTCACGGCCGCGCCTCAGCGGTCCTCGACGAGACGCACGAGATCCCTCTCGTTGCGCTCGGCGCGGCGTACGTACCAGCGGGCGAGCAGGACCAGCGGCGGGTAGAGGCCGAAGCCGAGGACGGTCCACTCGAGCCCCTTGTTACGGGTGGCGGCGAAGACGAGGGGCAGGGGACCCACGAGAAGCAGGAGGACCATGAACCCGGCAAAGGCGGCGCGGAGTTGACTGCGCATCAGCGAGCGGACGTACGTGTGGCCGAGGGTGGTCTGCTCGTCGATCTCGGTCCGTGGGCGGTAGTAGCCGAAGGCCCGGCGGGGGTGCCGGGGCGGACCGGTGACGACGACTCGGCGTTCGGTGGAGTCCTGGGGCACGCCGTTCTCCTCACCGGCCGGTGGTCCGGCGCATCAGCAGGTCGCGCAGCTCGCGCGCGTGCCGACGGCTGACCTGGAGTTCGACGGAGTCGACGAGGACGCTCACCGTGCCGGCGTCGAGGCGGAGTTCGCCGATGTGGTGCAGGGCGACGAGGTGGCGGCGGTGGATGCGGAGGAAGCCACGCGCGCGCCAGCGCTCCTCCAGGGTGGACAGCGGGATGCGGACGAGGTGGCTGCCCTGCGGGGTGTGCAGACGGGCGTAGTCGCCCTGCGCCTCGACTCGGGTGATGTCCTCGACGGACACGAACCGCGTCACTCCGCCGAGCTCGACCGGGATGTGGTCGGGGTCGGGTTCGTGGACCGGTATCGGCGGTGCGGCCCGGCGCAGCTGCGCGGCCCGGCGCACCGCCTCCGCGAGCCGCTCCCGGCGCACGGGCTTGAGGACGTAGTCGACGGCCTTGAGGTCGAACGCGTGCACGGCGAAGCCCTCGTGCGCGGTGACGAACACGACGAGGGGCGGCTCCGCGAGGCCGGTCAGCAGCCGGGCCATCTCCAGGCCGTCGAGCCCGGGCATGTGGATGTCGAGGAAGACGACGTCGATGGCGTCGGGACCGTCGGGCCCGGACTGCAGGGCGCGGTTGATGCGGCGCAGCGCCTCGGTCGCGTCGCCCGCGCCCTCCGCGCTGCCGATCCGCGGATCCGCATGCAGCAGGTAGAGCAGTTCCTCCAGCGAGGGGCGTTCGTCGTCGACGGCGAGGGCGCGCAGCATGAACGTGGAGTGTAGGAGCATTCCCTACGCCTGGACATGTGCGGAACATGGACGTTCCCGCTGGATACAGTGCCCGCATGAACAGCAGGCCGGCGCCGTTCGACGAGCTCGACCGGAAGATCATCACCGCTCTGATGGCGAACGCCAGGACGAGTTTCGCCGAGATCGGCGCTGCCATCGGCCTGTCGTCGACGGCGGTCAAGCGCCGGGTGGACCGGCTGCGCGAGTCGGGGGTGATCACCGGGTTCACGGCCACGGTGAAGCCGTCGGCCCTTGGCTGGCGCACGGAGGCGTATGTGGAGGTGTACTGCGAGGGCGCGGCGCCGCCGCGGCGCCTGGCGGAGGTCGTGCGCAACCATCCGGAGATCACCGCGGCGATGACGGTGACGGGCGGGGCGGACGCGCTGCTGCACGTGCGGGCGCGGGATGTGGAGCACTTCGAGGAGGTGCTGGAGCGCATCCGTGCGGAGCCCTTCATCCGGAAGACGATCAGTGTGATGGTGCTGTCCCACCTCCTCCCGGAAAGCCCGGAGGCGGGCGCCAGCCAGGCCGCGCCCGACGGCGCAGCAGACGTGCGCTGAGAAGCCCGAAGACGCAGCGTTGCTGCGCGAAGACGCAGCCATTGTTTCTTGTCGGCCGTCTCGGCGGCTTCCTACCTTTGTGTCAACCCTCACTCGACACCCCAGGAAGCGGAGGAACCCCTCTGTGGCCGAAAGCCGTGTGCCGCGCCGGCGGCGCTTCCTCGTCTGCGAACCCAGACATTTCGCCGTGCAGTACGCGATCAACCCGTGGATGCATCCCGACAAGAGGGTCGACGTGGATCTGGCCCAGGAGCAGTGGCAGGGACTCATCCGCGCCTACCGCGACCACGGCCACACCGTCGACGCCGTGGATCCGGTCCCCGGCCTCCCGGACATGGTGTTCGCCGCGAATTCGGCGGTCGTCGTCGACGGCCGCGTCTTCGGCTCCCTCTTCCACTTTCCCGAGCGGCGCCCCGAGTCCGACCACTACGAGACGTGGTTCAAGGCGGCCGGCTACGACGTGCACCGCTCCGAGTCCGTCTGCGAGGGCGAGGGCGACCTGGTCTGGACGGGACGCTACCTGCTGGCCGGCACCGGGTTCCGTACGACGCGGGAGGCGCACCGCGAGGTACAGGAGTTCTTCGGCCACCCGGTGATCAGCCTGACCCTGGTGGACCCGTACTTCTACCACCTGGACACGGCGCTGTTCGTCCTCGACGATGACAACATCGCGTACTACCCGGAAGCGTTCTCGCCCGGCAGTCGCGAGGTGCTCGCCCGCCTCTACCCGGACGCGGTGCCGGCTACCCGCGAGGACGCCATGGCGTTCGGTCTCAACTCCGTCTCCGACGGGCGCCACGTCTTCATCGCCCCCCGCGCCGAGGCGCTCGCCGCCCGGCTCGCCGACCACGGCTACGACCCCGTCCCCGTCGACCTGTCCGAGTTCCACAAGGCCGGCGGCGGCATCAAGTGCTGCACTCAGGAGATCCGTTCATGACCGCACCCGCCCGTACGCGTTCGTCCGACGAGCTGATCAGCGCCGAACAGCCGGTCCTCGCGCACAACTACCACCCGCTGCCCGTGGTGGTGGCGCGCGCCGAGGGCACCTGGGTGGAGGACGTCGAGGGCCGCCGCTACCTCGACATGCTCGCCGGCTACTCGGCCCTCAACTTCGGCCACCGCAACCCGGTGCTGATCGAGGCCGCGCACCGCCAGCTGGACCGTCTGACCCTCACCTCGCGCGCCTTCCACAACGATCAGCTCGCCGAGTTCGCGGAGTCCCTGGCCGCGCTGACCGGCCTGGACATGGTCCTGCCGATGAACACGGGCGCCGAGGCGGTGGAGAGCGCCGTGAAGGTGGCCCGCAAGTGGGCGTACGAGGTCAAGGGCGTGCCGGCCGACCGGGCGACGATCGTGGTGGCGGCCGGCAACTTCCACGGCCGTACGACGACGATCGTCAGCTTCTCCACCGACGAGACGGCGCGGGCGGGCTTCGGCCCGTTCACCCCGGGCTTCCGGATCGTCCCGTACAACGACCTGGCCGCGCTGGAGGCGGCCGTCGACGAGACGACGGCGGCCGTGCTGATCGAGCCCATCCAGGGCGAGGCGGGCGTGATCATCCCCGACGACGGCTATCTCACCGGGGTCCGTGACCTCACCCGCCGCGCCGGGTGTCTGTTCATCGCCGACGAGATCCAGTCGGGCCTCGGCCGCACCGGCAGCACCCTGGCCGTGGACCACGAGGGGGTCGTGCCGGACGTCCTGCTGCTCGGAAAGGCGCTCGGCGGCGGCATCGTGCCCGTGTCCGCGGTGGTCGCGCGCCGTGAGGTGCTCGGCGTCCTCAAGCCGGGCGAGCACGGCTCCACGTTCGGCGGCAACCCGCTGGCCGCGGCGGTCGGATCGGCGGTCGTCGGTCTTCTGGAGACGGGGGAGTTCCAGCGCGCGGCGGCCGAGTCCGGCGTACTGCTGAGGGACGGTCTCACCGCGCTCCTCGGCAAGGGTGTCGTGGGCTTCCGCTCGCGCGGGCTGTGGGCAGGCGTGGACATCGACCCCGCGATCGGCACCGGCCGTGAGATCAGCGAGCGCCTCATGCGGGAGGGCATCCTCGCCAAGGACACCCACGGCTCCACGATCCGCCTGGCCCCGCCGCTGACGATCACAGGCGAGGAGCTGGGATCGGCGCTGGAGGCACTGGAGCGGGTCCTGACGGCCTGAGGTCCGCGACGACGGCACCCGGGAGCGCGACGAGGGGCTCCCGGGAGCCGTGGTGGTGGCCTCCGTCCGCGGTCGACCGCCACCGGAGGTGGAGCGCTCCGGCGACCCGTCTCGCCGCCTGCGAGGCCCGTACGGTCGCCGGCGCGCTCTGTGGCACGCGTGGTCCACCCGCGCGCGGCCCCTGCGACGGGCCGTACCGGACGCGCGGGAAGAGGCCGGAGCGCGAACTGCGGCGTCGACGCGTCGGCTCAGGCCCACAGTGCGGCTCAGGCCCACAGTCCCGTGAGGTCGAGCGCCTCGGCGGGCGTCCGCGCGTGCCGCACGCCCGGTATCTCCCGTCCGTCGGCGTCGGCGAGTCGCCAGCCGTCGCCGAGCTGGACCACGGGCACCCCGCCGCGGCGCATGGCCAGCGCCAGCTCCGAGAGGGTGCCCCAGGAGCCGCCGACCACCACGACGGCGTCCCCGCTGTGGACGATCACACTGTTGCGTGCCTGCCCGAGGCCGGTGGCGACCGCGACGCTCAGATCCGGCCCGGCACCGCTGCGGTCGGCCCCCGGCAGAACCCCGACGACCAGGCCGTCGCGCGACCGGGCGCCTGCCGCGACAGCGGCCATCACCCCGCCGTGCCCGCCGCAGACCACCACTGCTCCGCGGTCCGCAAGCAGCCGCCCCAGTTCATGGGCGAGTCCCCACTCGCGCTCCCCGCACCGCGCCGGCCCGCACACCGCCACCTGTATCGCCATAGCGGCCCGCCCGAACGGCCCCTCAGCCGACCTTGCGGCCGTGCAGGGGGGCGGTCGCCGCGCCCGCGCCCTCCTGGAGGCCCTGGAGGAACTCCTCCAGGACCTCGGTCGCCGTCTGCCGCGGCCGCCATCCCAGTTCGCTGTGCGCACGGGAGCAGTCCATGAGCGGCAGGCGCAGCACGGCGTCGAAGAGGTGCGGTGAGGCGGGAAGCAGACGCAGTCCCCACGCGGCGGCGATCGCCGACCGTGCGGCGGTGCGTGGCAGCCGCACCGGGCGGGAGCCCAGGAGGTCGCCCAGGACGGCCGCGTCCAGGGGCGGATCGGCGGCCAGGTTGAACGCGCCGCGCACGTCGCCGTGGATCGCGAGCTGGTACGCGCGCGCCGCGTCGTCGGTGTGCAGGGCCTGCACCCGCAGCCCGGCGACGTCCGGCAGGAACGGCAGCAGTTCAGGCCGGGCCAGTGGTCCGGGCAGGAACCGGCCGGCGAAGATCCGCCGCTGTTCGCTCGCCGACTCCCGCTTGAACAGGAAGGCGGGCCGCATCCTGACGACCCGGGTTCCGGGGTGCTCGTACTCGAAGGCGTCGAGGGTCCGCTCCAGGTAGGCCTTCTCCCGGGTGTAGGCGGCGTCCGGCCAGCCGTGCGTGGGCCAGGACTCGTCGACGGCGTGGTCCTTGGGGCCCGGGGAGTACGCGCCGACGGAGGAGGCGTGCACCAGCGTGCCCACCTTGGCGGCGGCGACGGCCTCGAAGACCCGGATGCTGCCGAGCACATTCGTCTCCCAGGTCGCGACCGGATCGTGCGTCGGCTGGAACGCCCACGCCAGGTGGACGACCGCGTCCGCGCCGTCGAACTCCTTCACCAGGTCGGCCCCCTCGGATGTGAGGTCGACCTCCGACCACTCCACCCGATCGGGACCCAGGTCGGGGATACGGCGTGCGAGACCCCGCACGCCGGCCACGTCCGGGTCCTCGGCGAGCAGGCGTACGAGGCTGGTGCCCACGTTGCCGGTGGCGCCCGTGACCACGATCTTCTTACCCGTTGCGGTGCTCACTGTCTGCTCCTCTCGTGACCGGGAGATGCGAGTACCCGGTGCGCGCAGGAGCTGCACACCCCGTAGGGCGTCACTGCGTCACTGCGTCACGGGTGCTGCTGCTGCCGGCTGGGGCGCGGGGCGCCGTGCCGGGCGCCGTGCCGCGCGAGCAGCGCGAGCAGGTCGGAGACGCTCAGACTCGCCTCGGCCGGGTGCCTGAGGAGTGTGCCTGGCTGGATGCGGTAGGTGTTGGAGCGGCCTTCGCGGGTGTGGGTGAGGTAGCCGTCCTGTTCCAGGTCCGAGATGATCTTCTGGACGGCGCGTTCGGTCAGCCGGCAGCGGGCGGCGATGTCACGGATGCGGCTGGTCCGGTCGTCGGCGATCGCGGCAAGCACGCGTGCGTGGTTGGTGAGGAACGTCCACCCGGTGTGCGGCTCAGGCACTCCTGCCATGTCTTTGAGGGTAGGCGGCCGGGTACATGAATACAAAAGGACGAAAGGGATTTCCGGTATGCCTTGACAGGCGACACGGGACGGGCAGAGCCTGGGGCTACGGGGTCGCGTCCGGACCGGCTCGGGAGGCTGCCATGGCGGAGCGCGTACGTCCCGAGCCGCAGAGCCCGGACGGCGCCGCGTGTGCGGGCCGCACCCACTCCCCGGGGCGCTCGGGCCTGAGTGTGGAGACCCACGACGACGGGGACCGGGTGGCCGCGGTGATCTCGGGCGAGGTCGACCTCGACACGGAGCGGGCGCTGCACGGTGCCCTGCGGGAGGCCCTGCGCCGCTCGGTGACCGGCGTCGATCTCGATATGGGCGCGGTTCGCTTCTGTGACTGCTCCGGTCTCAACGTTCTGCTCTGCGTGCGGCGCCGGGCCCTCAAGGACGGCAAGGTCCTCGCCCTCGGGGCCACGGGGCCGGCTGTGCGGAGGCTGCTCACGCTGACCGACACCCGGTCGCTGTTCGGCTCGACCGATGCCACCGCCGGGTCGGCGTCGCGCTCCCCCGGCCGGGTGCATGCCCCGCCACGCGACGACCGATCGGCGGCACGCCCGCCCAGGGGGGCGGCAGGAGCGGGGTAAGGCTTCCTCATGACCTTTCAGAGCCCGGCCGAGCGCGGCGGCCCCCGGCGCGGCAAGTTCGAGCAACTGGCGGAGAGAGCCTCCAACTTGACGAGCTCCCCGCTGTTCTTCCTGATCTGTCTGGCCTTCGTCGGGTTCTTCGTCGCCGCCCACGCCGCCCAGCTGTCCCTGGAGCTGCTCCTGCTCGCGGGGGAGTCCATGACCGCGGTCACCCTGCTGCTGCTCGCCCTGCTCAAGAACTCGGAGATGCGGGCGGAGCACGCCATTCAGCGCAAGCTCGACGCGATCGCCCGCGCCCTGCTGGAGATGAACGAGGGCAAGGACAGCCGCGCCCTGAAAGAACTCCGGGACTCGATCCGCATGGAGGAGGAGACATAGACAGGCCCGCCTGCCGATATGCAGCGCCGTGCCACCCATGCCAGGCTGATCGGGGGCGGAGCCACACCCCCCGCCTCACCTCTGTCTCACCTCGTCGAGGAGTGAGCCGCCATGACCGACCGGGAACGCCACCCGTTCGAGGACGAGTCGGGCCACCTCAGGGACATGACCGAGGAGACCCTCGGCGCCCAGGAACAGGAGCGCCAGGAACGCCAGCACCGGCTGGAACAGCAGCAGCACGGCCGTCGCCGGGACGGCGAGTCGACGTCTGTGTACCCGAAGCAGGACGACGAAGACTACCTGTAATCAGTAGGACTGATCTTCGCACCGTCTTTCCCTCACCTCGGCCGGGCCCCCGCCCGGGGCCCGGCACGAGTCCGGTCCGCCCGGTTCCCGCCGATCGCGCCCGACCCTACACTGGCACCCCATCACATGCCGGTTGAGCTGCTGGAACGCGGCGGTCGTGCCGATCCGCCGGAGTGAGGAGCGAGGCCCTTGTTCTACTACCTGCTCAAATACGTCCTTCTCGGTCCCCTGCTGAGACTGGTCTTCCGGCCGCGGATCGAGGGTCTTCCCCATGTGCCGGCGGATGGACCGGCCATCGTCGCCGGCAATCACCTCTCCTTCTCCGACCACTTCCTGATGCCCGCGATCCTCAAGCGCCGCATCACGTTCCTCGCGAAGGCCGAGTACTTCACCGGGCCAGGCATCAAAGGCCGTCTCACCGCCGCGTTCTTCCGCAGCGCCGGCCAGATCCCGGTGGACCGCTCCGGCAAGGACGCGGGACAGGCCGCGATCCGCGAGGGCCTCGGCGTACTGCGCAAGGGCGAGCTGCTGGGCATCTATCCCGAGGGCACCCGCTCCCACGACGGGCGCCTGTACAGGGGCAAGGTGGGCGTCGCCGTGATGGCCCTCAAGGCCCAGGTCCCGGTGGTTCCGTGCGCGATGATCGGGACGTTCGAGGCCCAGCCGCCCGGCCGGACCATCCCCCGCGTCCGTCCCGTGACGATCCGCTTCGGCAAGCCCCTGGACTTCTCCCGCTACGCCGGTCTGGAGGACGACAAGACCGTGCTGCGCGCCGTGACCGACGAGATCATGTACGCCATCCTGTCCCTGTCCGGCCAGGAGTACGTCGACCGGTACGCGGCGGTCGTCAAGGCCGAGGAGGCGGGGGCGGCGGGTGAGAAGACCGCCAGGTTCCCGCGGATGCCGCTGGGCTGAGCCCGGACGCGACCGGGGGCGGCCGATGTCCGGCCGCCCCCTTCGCGCGTGCGTACGACGGCTCGTACGACGCGTGCGTACGACTACGCCTACGGCTTAGGCGTGGCGTGCGGCGCGCAGGTCACGTCCGCGCCGTCCGTCTTGCCGGTGAGCAGGTACGTGTCCACCCGGCTGTTGATGCACGGGTTGACCAGACCGGTCACGCCGTGGGATCCCGCGTCCTTCTCGATGATCAGGCGGGAGCCCTTGAAGCGCTTGTGCAGTTCGACCGCGCCGTCGAACGGTGTGGCGGCGTCACGCGTGGACTGCACGATCAGGACGGTCGGCAGACCCTTGCCGGTCCTGGCCTCCACCGGGGTCCGCTGCTTGACCGGCCAGGTGGCGCACGGCAGGTTCATCCAGGCGTTGGCCCACGTCATGAAGGGGTAGTCCTTGTTGAGCCGGGTGTTGTCCCGGTTCCACCTCTGCCAGCTCGTAGGCCACTTGGCGTCGGTGCACTCGACGGCCGTGTAGACGGCGTTGCCGTTCTCGGAGGCGATGTTGCCCGCCGTGTCCGACAGATCGGGCGCCGCCGCGTCGACGAGTGCCTGGGTGTCACCGGCGACGTACTTGCTGAAGACGGTGGCGACCGGCACCCACGAGGAGTCGTAGTACGGGGCGCTCTGGAAGAAGGAGATCAGCTCGGCCGGGCCGACGACGCCGCCGATCGGGTTCTTCTTCGCCGTGGCGCGCAGCTGGAGCCACTTCTCCTGCACCGCGGCGCGGGTGGTGCCCAGGTGGAAGGAGGCGTCGTTCGCCGCGACCCAGTCCTCCCAGTCCTTCCAGCGGCCCTCGAAGGCGACGTCCTGGTCCAGGTTGGCCTGGTACCAGATGTTCTCCCGCGACGGGTTGACCACGCTGTCGACGATCATGCGGCGGACGTGGCCCGGGAACAGGGTGCCGTAGACGGCGCCGAGGTAGGTGCCGTAGGAGACGCCCAGGTAGTTGAGCTTCTTCTCGCCGAGGGCGGCCCGGATGACGTCCAGGTCGCGCGCGGTGTTGGGCGTGGTCATCTGCTCGAGCATCGCCCGGCCGGTGCGCTTGGCACAGCCCTCCGCGTACTGACGGGCGAGCTTTCGCTGGGCGAGCTTGTCCGCCTCGGAGTCGGGGACCGGGTCCGCCTTGGGCGCCTTCACGAACTCCTGCGGGTCCGCGCAGGAGATGGGCGCCGAGTGGCCGACACCGCGCGGATCGAAGCCGACGAAGTCGTAGGCCTTCGAGACGTTGGTCCACAGCGGGCTCTTGGTGGTGACCCGGCGCGGGAATCGCAGTCCGGAGCCGCCGGGGCCGCCGGGGTTGTAGACGAGGGCGCCCTGGCGCTCCGTCTTGGTGCCCGTGTTCGCGATGCGGTCGACGGCGAGCTTGATCTGCTTGCCGTTCGGGCGGGCGTAGTCGACCGGGACGGTGACCCAGCCGCACTGGATGGGCTTCTCGAGTCCCCAGCCGGCCGGGCAGTCCTGCCAGTCGATCCCGTCCTTGGCGGCGCGTGCGGCGGCGATCGCGACGCCCCGGGCCTCCGGGTTCTGGCCGTGGCGCGAGTCGGCGGCGGCCGACGGCGCCGCCACGGCACCGGCTATCAGCGTCGCCGTGACGAGCGCTCCCGCTGAGCCGAGCGCGGTCGCTCGTCTCGTCGGTCTGATTCCCCTCAAGTGGGACCTCCCCGTACAAGGTTGCGATAGGTACGGGGATCCTTTCTGCTGTGAGTTCCCTGGGAACAGGGGGGGTTGGGCTTTCTTTACCAATCCGATAACCGGTACACGGCGCTCCGCCGAGCGGGCAGCACCGGTCAGTCGAGGCTGTCCAGCGCCTCGTCCAGTACCCGGCGCAGGCGCAGCGCGTCGGGCGCGACCGCGGTGACGAGCACGGCGGGCCCGGCGAGCGGGGTGAGCGCGGCCCACTCCCCCAGCGGGCGCGCCGCCACCGGGCTGCCCTCGAACTCCGGCCGGGCCACAAGAAGTTGCCCGAGCGTCCGGCGTCCCGCCAGCACGGCGGGCCCGTCCCACCCGCCGGGGGCACCCGGCCCGCAGGCCACCTCCTGGTCGAGCAGCGGGCGCCCGGCCAGCCGTACGGTCAGACGGCTGGTGAGCCGTCCGGGGTCCTCTCCGACACGGCCGAGGACCTGCTCCTCGCGGTAGACGAGGCGGGCGCCAGGTGCGAGGTCGATGCGCGAGGAGACCGACAGCTCACTGCCCCGGGCCGAGATCAACTGCTCCGGCAGCCACCGCAGTTCGCCGCGGGCGGCCACCTCGAGCCGGATATCGTAGCGGGCCTGTCCCGGGGCCTGTCCGGGCAGGGCGATGGTGGCGGCGGCCGACCCCACATGGAGCAGGGCGCCTGCGCCCACGTCCGCCTCGACCGTGAGGTGGTCCCCGCCGAGCGGCCCGCTCATCGCGCCCACCAGCATGACCCGCGCCTCGTGACCGCTCGCGCGCGTGCGCCGCGGCGCGAGCGGTCCCTCGCCCGCCAGCACCGGCAGGGACGTTCCGCCCCGGCCGTCGTCCCGGGCCACGATCCGTGCGGTGGCCCGTACTCCCGTCGTCACGCCGTCCACGCGCCGAGCTGCGCCCGCACCCAGCCGGCCACCTCTCCGACGCCGGCCTCGCTCCGCAGGGACTGGAACACGACGGGCAGTTCGGCCCGCTGCGCCTTCGCGTCGGCGGCCATTCGGGCGAGATCGGACCCGACGTGCGGCGCGAGATCGGTCTTGTTCACGACGAGCAGGTCCGCGGTGGTGACACCGGGGCCGCCCTTGCGTGGAATGTCGTCCCCGCCCGCGACGTCGATGACGAAGATCTGCGCGTCGACAAGCCCCTTGGAGAACGTGGCGGTGAGGTTGTCCCCGCCGGACTCGACCAGAATCAGGTCGAGCGGCCCGACCTCGTCCTCCAGGTCCTCCACGGCTTCGAGGTTGGCGGAGATGTCGTCCCGGATGGCCGTGTGCGGACAGGCTCCCGTCTCCACGGCGGTGATCCGCTCGGGCGGCAGCACGGCCTCCCGCAGAAGAAAGTCGGCGTCCTCACGGGTGTAGATGTCGTTGGTCACGACGGCGAGGGACAGCTCGTCGCGCAGGACGCGGCAGAGGGCGGCGACGGTGGCGGTCTTGCCGGATCCGACGGGTCCGCCGAGCCCGATCCGCAGGGCACGGCGCCTTCCGTCCGGGCGGTGGGCGTCGGCGGAGACGGCGGTGGGGCCGTCGTGGATGTGGTCGAGGTGCATGATTGCGGCTCCAGGTGGCCGGGGGTGGTCATGGCCGGCCCGTCCGGCGAGGGGGACGAGGCCGTTCAGGGCGAACGGGGCCCGGGGGCGGCGCCCCCGGACCCGGCAAGGTCTACGACGCGAACAGACGTACGGGCCATGCGGCATGGTCCTCCGCACTGATCTCCAACAGGGGCGCCGAAGCCGCGGGCAGGACCTCGACCCCGCCGTCCAGGACGCGCCGGGCCGCCTCCCGCGCGCGGTCGGCCACCCGGTCCAGTTCGGGCGCCAGCCGTGCGAGAACGGCCGACGCGTCGAAGGGGTTCAGGCTCAGCAGCCGTACGACCGCGGTCGCGGACCCGCTCACACTCTCGTACGCGCAGCAGTAGGCGGCGTCCTGCGCCCCCAGACCCGCGGCCCGGGCCGCCAGTCCCAGCACCACCGACTGGTGGGCCCCCTTGGGGAACTCGCGTGCCAGGGCGTCCAGTTCGGCGGAGGGCCAGGTGGCCCGCGCCGCCCGCATGAGCTGCCGCCCCAGCCTGCGCGCGGCGATACGGAGCGCGGACGACGGTGTACGGGCGTCCGCGGCGGCGTCCAGCGTGAGGGGGTCCACACCGAGCGCGGCCGCCGCGGCGAGGGACGCCGACACCAGCCCGGCGGTGTGCAGCCGTCCGCGGCAGAAGTCCTCCAGGCTCGGGGCCCCGGTGATCCGCCCGGCGCGGACGGCCGCCTCGGCCCCGCCGGAGTGGGCGTGCCCTCCGGCGGGGAAGCGGCCGTCGGCCAGGACGAGAAGTGCTGCCCTGGTCATCAGAAGAGGAAGTAGCGCTGGGCCATGGGCAGTTCTGCGGCCGCAGTGGCCTCGACCAGCTCGCCGTCGATGTGCACGGCGAAGCTGTCGGGGTCGACCCGCACCCGGGGCCGGGCGTCGTTCTCGCGCATATCCGCCTTGGTGACTCCGCGCGTCGACTCGATGGCCACGAACCTCTTCCCGAGGGAGAGCCGCTCCGGCAGCCCGTCCTCGATCGCCAGGGAGGCCACGAAGTTGACCGAGTTCGAGGCCGGAGCCCGCCCGATCGCCCCGTACATGGGGCGCGGCAGGATCGGCTGGGGGGTCGGGATGGAGGCGTTGGCGTCGCCCATCTGCGCGTACGCGATCTGGCCGCCCTTGATCACAAGGTAGGGCTTGACGCCGAAGAACGCGGGCTCCCACAGGACCAGGTCGGCGAGCTTGCCGGTCTCGACGGAGCCGATCTCGTGGGCGAGCCCCTGGGCGAGGGCCGGGTTGATCGTGTACTTGGCGACATAGCGACGTACGCGATGGTTGTCCGCGCGGCCGTCGCCCGGCAGGGCTCCCCGCCGCCGCTTCATCACGTGGGCCGTCTGCCAGGTCCGCATGACGACCTCGCCGACACGGCCCATGGCCTGGGAGTCGGAGGAGATGATCGAGATCGCGCCCAGGTCGTGCAGTATGTCCTCCGCGCCGATCGTGGACGGCCGGATCCGTGACTCCGCGAAAGCGAGATCCTCGGGTACCGCCGCGTTCAGGTGGTGGCACACCATCAGCATGTCGAGGTGTTCCTCTGCGGTGTTGACGGTGAACGGCCGGGTCGGGTTGGTCGAGCTGGGCAGCACATGCGGCTCGGACACCACGGTCATGATGTCGGGCGCGTGCCCGCCGCCCGCGCCCTCGGTGTGGTACGCGTGGATGCCGCGCCCGGCCACGGCGGCGAGCGTGTCGCCCACGAATCCGGCTTCGTTGAGGGTGTCCGTGTGGATCGCGACCTGGATGCCGGTGCGGTCGGCGACGGTCAGCGCGGCGTCGATGACGGCGGGCGTCGAGCCCCAGTCCTCGTGCAGCTTGAGGCCGAGGGCGCCGCCCCGGATCTGGGAGAGCATCGCGTCGTGCGAGACGGTGTTGCCCTTGCCGAGGAGGCCGAGGTTGAGCGGGTACCCCTCCATCGCCTCCAGCATCCTGGCCAGGTGCCAGGGTCCGGGGGTGACGGTCGTCGCCTTCGAGCCCTCGGCCGGTCCGGTGCCGCCGCCGACCAGGGTGGTGATGCCCGCGGCGAGCGCCTCGTCGGCGATCTGGGGGCAGATGAAGTGGACATGGGCGTCGATGGCTCCGGCGGTCACGATCCGGCCGTTGCCCGCGATGATCTCCGTCTCGGGGCCGATCACCAGTGCCGGGTGGACGCCGTCCATCGTGTCCGGGTTGCCGGCCTTGCCGAGGCCGCTGATCCGGCCGTCACGGATGCCGAGATCGGCCTTGACGACGCCCCAGTGGTCGATGACGACGACGCCGGTGATGACGGTGTCGGGGGCGCCCTCGGCACGCGTGGCCCGCGACTGGCCCATGGATTCGCGGATGACCTTGCCGCCGCCGAACACCGCCTCGTTCCCGGCGAGACCCGGCCCGCCGGAGCGGTCCTCCTCGATCTCGACCAGCAGATCGGTGTCGGCGAGCCGGATGCGGTCGCCGGTGGTCGGCCCGAACAGGTCCGCGTACGCGGCGCGCGAGATCTCAGGCATCGAGAGCACCTCCGGTCTCCCCGCGCAGACCGGGCACGACACGGGCGCCGGCGAGCGGGACGAGTTCCACGTCGACGGGGATGCCGGGCTCGAAGCGCACGGCGGTGCCGGCGGCGATGTTCAGCCGCTTGCCGCGCGCGGCCGCGCGGTCGAAGCCCAGCCCCGGGTTGGCCTCGGCGAAGTGGTAGTGGGAGCCGACCTGGACGGGCCGGTCGGCGGCGTTGAGCACGGTCACACGGGTGACCTCGCGACCCTCGTTGTAGACGACGGGCCCGTCCGCGAACAGGATCTCTCCGGGGATCATGGTGGCCGTTTCCCCCGGTCAGACGATCGGGTCGTGGACGGTGACGAGCTTGGTGCCGTCGGGGAAGGTGGCCTCCACCTGGACGTCGTGGATCATCTCCGGGATGCCCTCCATGACGTCGTCCCGGGTGAGAAGCGTGCGTCCGGAGGCCATGAGTTCGGCGACCGTACGGCCGTCACGGGCGCCTTCGAGGATGTGCGACGTGATGAGTGCGACCGCCTCGGGGTGGTTCAGCCTGAGCCCTCGGGCCCGGCGCTTCTCCGCCACGTCGGCCGCCACGTGGATCAGGAGCCTGTCTTGCTCGTGCGGGGTCAGCTGCACGTCCCACCTCACAGTCCTCGCTCCGGACCGTGCGGGGCCCGGTTGCCGCAGCCACGGGGCAAAGTCCCTGGTGGCGTGGATGGGCAGGCTAGTTGGACCGCGTTTCGCGCGCGTTAACCAGGCCGGATCCGCGGAGGGCCACGAGGCCGTCAAGGCCGCGGAACAGGCGTGGCGAGGGCTGGCGCGAGCCGTGACCTGTTGCTGATGCGACTACAGGTGTACGTCGCCCCGGTCGGCGCGGAGGACGGCACCGGATCGGAGATCGCGTTCTCACCCCGCAGC
This sequence comes from Streptomyces sp. NPDC047079, assembly GCF_040643755.1. Classification (NCBI taxonomy): domain Bacteria; kingdom Bacillati; phylum Actinomycetota; class Actinomycetes; order Kitasatosporales; family Streptomycetaceae; genus Streptomyces; species Streptomyces sp. NPDC047079. The sequence goes on along the minus strand of NZ_JBEYUZ010000013.1, from coordinate 105,540 downwards.
ACACCACGCTCGGGATCTCGGTGGCGAAGGACGGCCCGCTCGGGGGCCATGTGCAGTGGGGCGCCACGTCGTCATGCGCCGGCCGTCAGGACGTGTTGGGTCCCCGGTGTTCCGCGGTGATGCCGAAGCGGCGTCGCTCGCCCGGTACGGAGGGGACCTCGCGGACGCCGGAGACCGAGCTGATCACCTGCTCCTCCGCGGCGTCCAGTGCGGCGAGCCGCTCGAGGTCGGCGGCGGAGACCAGGGCGACGAGAGGCTTTCCGTGCCGCGTCACGACGACACGCTCGCCGCCGTACACCACGCGGTTGATCAGATCGGCGAGCTCAGCCCTGGCTTGCGTCACCGGAATCTCGTAGGCCATGCGATCCAGCTTAGACCGTGGCTCCGGCAGGCCCCCGGGGCGAAGATCGCTCGGACCGGAGTCCGCCCCTTTTCGCTCTCAGCGTGTATCACCTCACACAGGTGCGTACGTCCTGTACATTTCTTACAGAAGCGCGATTCCGAGGAGGCCTGTGTCATGAACCGACCGTCCGCCCGCCATGTGCTGCCCGAGTTCACCGAGCGGACCGGCTATGGGCACCGGACCCTCGATCCCTACGCGAAGCTGCTGGACGAACGGATCGTGTTCCTGGGGACGCCGGTCGACGACACCTCGGCGAACGACGTGATGGCGCAGTTCATGCATCTGGAGTACCTCGACCCGGACCGCGACATCTCGCTGTACATCAACTCCCCGGGCGGCTCGTTCACTGCGATGACCGCCGTCTACGACACGATGCAGTACGTCGGCTGCGACGTGGAGACGGTCTGCCTCGGCCAGGCGGCGTCCGCGGCCGCCGTGCTGCTGGCCGGGGGGACTCCGGGCAAGCGGTTCGCGCTGCCCGGCGCGCGCGTGCTGATCCACCAGCCGTCCCTGCCGGAGCCGGTGCAGGGGCAGGCCAGCGATCTGGCGATCCAGGCCGGGGAACTGACGCGCGTCCGCGCGCGGCTGGAGGAGATGCTCGTACGCCACACGGGACAGAGCCCGCAGCGGATCGCCGCCGACATCGAGCGGGACACGATCCTCGACGCACCGGCCGCGGTGGAGTACGGACTGGTCGACGGCATCATCCCGAGCCGCAAGGCGTCGCGGACCGCGTCCGGCGCGAGGTGAGCCACCGATGCTGCCACCCGAACTTCCCCCACTGCCCGCACTGACCGGCGCCGAGGCGGAATTGATCGACCGTTACCTCGACGTCGTCGATCTGCTCGGACGCATCAACCCGGTGCACTCCGGGGACACCTACCGCGGCCTGCGCGCCGCCCAGGCCCTGGCGAGCAAGGCGGCGGCCCTGCGCGACGCGCTGACGGTCATGCACCAGCGCGGGGAGCACGAACTGCACGGCCCCACCCTGGCCCGGGCCCTGCGCGTCCTGGACGGCGAGCGCCGCACGGCCCGGGTCGCGGTGCCACCGGGACCGCAGTGACGGAGGGGCTGCAGGGCTCGGTGGGCACCGGCTGACGGCCGGTGACCAGCGCGCCACACCTGGGGAGTTGTCCACGGCCCCCGCCTCCATGCACGCGCGGCACGCGGACGGTACGCCCGGAGCCGGTTTCAAACGGACCAAATGGCGTACCCCTGGCCGGCGTAGACGCTGCTCCGTCCGGGAGCCCGGAAAAGGTGGGCCGAGCGTCTGGCAACAGGGCGCGGGAATCCGCTCCGTCGCAGGTCCCGGCCTCGTCGATCCCCCCAACGGCCCCCCGATACAGGGGCGTCCAGCCGAACGGGTGAGTGGTGAGTAATGCCACAAACCCTCGATTGCATTGTGATTTTCCGACATCCCTGGGCGAAGATCCCTTCCTGACGACAAGCCCCCGCCACCGCGGCGGGGCGGTCCGGGCGGACGCCGAGTCCTGCCGCCGCCCGGATGACCGGTCGACAGGAGTGGATCGGCAGGAGTGGAGGACCCAGCATGGCGGGCCGCCGGAGAGATCCGGCCGGTCCTTGGGGTGAAGCCGCGCGAGCGGCCGGGCTACTTCGCCAGCCCGAATCCGACAGGTCATCCTTCACAGGCGGCTGACGAAGGGTTGCGCATGACTGCGCTCAATCGTGTCCCGTCGCTGCTGACCCGGGCCGGCACGGCCTCGGCCCTCACCCTCGCCGCCGTCGGCGGCAGCATCGCGGTCCCCGGCGCCGCAGCCGACGCGGCGGCCGCGTCCCCGGGGACCAAGGCGCTCCAGGTCGCCGCGTCCAAGAAGGGGGCTCCCTACAAGTGGGGGGCCGCCGGACCGCGTCGCTTCGACTGCTCCGGGCTCACGCTCTACTCGTACAAGAAGGCGGGCAAGGCCCTGCCCCGTACGGCCGCGGCTCAGTACAACAAGACGCACCACATCTCCGCCTCCCACCGCAAGGCGGGCGACCTGGTGTTCTTCCACTCGGGCCGGAACGTCTACCACGTCGGCATCTACGCCGGGAAGGGAAAGATCTGGCACTCCCCGAAGAGCGGGTCGGTCGTGCGGCTCGAGAAGATCTGGACCAAGAGCGTCTGGTACGGCCGGGTCCGCTGACCCGGCGGGCGGGGTGACGGCACGGGTGCGCCGTCACCCCGCAGGGGCATGCCCTCACCCCGCGGGGGTGCCTTCCCTCCGCGGGGTGTGCCCTGACCTCGCAAGAGGGGCGTGAAGCGGTCCGCAGCGGTTACTCGTCCGCCATGACCGACCGACCACCCCTCCAGGCACGGGACGAGACACCCCTGGAGCGCGCCGACCGCAACTTCGCCGAGTTGTTGCAGGAACTGCGCGTCACCCAGACCGGTGTGCAGATCCTCTTCGCGTTCCTGCTGACCCTTGCGTTCACCCAGCGGTTCCCGTCCCTCGATCTGGCCCAGCGCGTCACGTACGTCACCACCCTGCTGCTGTCCGTGGTGGCCGCGGCCCTGTTCACGGCGCCGGCCTCGTTGCACCGGATACTCTTCCAGCAGAACGCCAAGCCCGTCATCGTGCAGATCTCCTCCCGCCTCGCCGCCGCCGGGATGGCGGTGCTGACGCTGGCGTTCACCGGCGCGGTGCTGCTGGTCGTGGACGTGTCACTCGGCCGAACCGCCGGCATCGTCGGCGGCGCGGTCACGCTCCTGGTGTGCGTGGGCCTGTGGCACTTCCTGCCGCTGCTGGTGCGACGCTCGCTCGTCAGGTCGCGGGCGACTCGGGGTGAAGCAGACGACCCAGGAGTGTCGGCGCACTCCCGGTGACCGCCTCCGGGGTCCGCGTGGCCGCCCCGGCACGTCTGCGCCGACACCGGCACCACGACCGGACCGGAACCCGCCCCGCCGATCAGGCGGGGCGGACGCCGTCCCGCCGTTTCAGGGCTCCTGCTGTCCCGCCGCCGTGACCGACCGCACCGGAACGGTCCACGGCAGCACGATCGCGACTGTCTTGCCGCCCTCACGGGTGGGCCGCACACTGAGCGTCCCGCCGTACTCGGTGGTCAGCCAGCGGACGATCACCATGCCCCGGCCGTTGTCCTGCTGCACGGAGGCGGGCAGCCGCCTGGGGAAACGCGGATGGCTGTCCGTGACGCCGATGCGCAGTATCTCCTCCCGCGCGAGTGCGATGTCGACCGTGAACGTCGGCGACTGCCCGAGGGTGTGCTGCACGGCATTGGTCGCCAGCTCGGACACGATCAGGCGAACGGTGTCGGCGACTTCGGCGTCGCTCGGCAGGCCCCATTCGGTGAGGACGTCCGAGACGTATTTTCGAGCGGCGGAGACCGAGGCGGGATCGCTCGGCAGAGTGACGGATGCTTCCTGATGGTCTGCCATGGCGACGTCGTCCCTTTCCCACGGGACCGGAGTCCGACTCGGAACGGTTTGGTTCGGGAACGGTCCCGGACTTGGTGCTGCGCGTCAGACTGCCATCACCGGGGCTCGCCCGGGTGCGATCCCCCGAGATATGCATATATCTGTCGCTCGAAGCGGTGAACTCTGCGACGACCGACCGTATTCAGGCCGCCTTCGGGGTCATCCTCTACCGTCGCCGTGAAAGCCGCGCGCCGTGCGGAGGGAGTCGGCCATGCAGTACGGACCAGCGGTGCGCCGCCGCAAACTCGGCGCCGAACTACGCGGCCTGCGCGCCGGGGCGGGCCTCACGAGCGGCGAGGCCGCCGCCCTCGTCGGCTGGCACCAGTCGAAGGTGAGCCGGATCGAGACGGGCTCCAGCGGGGTCAAGCCGGGGGACGTACGGCTGCTGCTGGACGCCTACGGCGTCGAGGACCCCGAGTTGCGGGAGCTGCTGCTCGTGCTGGCGGGCTCGGAGGACGGCGGTGGCCGGCAGAACTGGTGGCACGCCTATCGCGGGGTGCTGCCACCGGCCTACCGCGACTTCATCAGCCTGGAGTCCCAGGCGAGCGGTATGCGCACGCTGGAGACCTCGGTGGTGCCGGGCCTGCTCCAGACGCCGGAGTACGCCCACGCGGTGACACGGGCCGCCGTGGGCGCCCTGGAGGACGCCAAGCTGGACGCCCTGGTGGAGGTACGGCTGGCCCGTCAGGAGGTGCTGCGTGCGCAGTCGCCGCTGCGGCTGAGCGCCGTCCTGGACGAGGCCGTGCTGCGCCGGGAGGTCGGCGGTCCGCAGACCATGGCGCGCCAGCTGAAGCGGCTCGTGGAAGCGGCCCGGCTGCCCCATGTGCGGTTGCAGGTGCTGCCATTCGCCGCCGGGGCGCACATCGGCATCACCGGGCCTTTCGTTATCTTCTCATTCCCGAGCAGATCTGATCTGGATGTGGTCGTTCTCGACCACTTGACGAGTAGCCTCTACCTCGAACGGAAAGAAGACCTCCAGGCCTACTGCGAGGCCTTCGACTCCCTTCGGATCCACGCCTTTTCGCCCGAGGACTCGTTGGATTACATCGCCGCGTTGGCCGGCGATGCGTAAGGAGGCATCATGTCAGCACCGCCTCGGCACATCCCTGCCAGTACCTTCCTGCACGGCGTACGGTGGCTGCGCAGCAGCCGCAGTACGGGAATGAACAACTGCGTCGAGACCGCCCGTCCGGGCACCGGCCCCTGGCAGGGACTGGTGGCCGTGCGCGACTCCAAGAACGCGACCGGGCCGGCCCTGCTCTTCACTTCCGAGGCCTGGAAGGAGTTTCTGACCGGACTGAGCTGATCATGCCCAGTCGACTCGGACTTGTTTGAGCCAATTTCGAGTCGAATTCGTCGTCACCTCTGACGGAGTACTCCCCTCACGGTTGCGTACGCGTCACTCGCGTGCGACGAGCGATGCACGGCCGTCTCGCCGACTCACGGTCGTGTCTCGCCGATCACGCGCACGGCGTGCTCGACCTGCCCGTCGGTGAGATCCGCACGGGCGGTCAGCCGCAGCCGTGGGATGCCGTCGGGCACGGACGGCGGACGGAAACAGCCGACGGCTACTCCGGCCGCCCGGCAGTCCGCCGTCCACCGTACGGCCAGTTCGGGGGAGGGTGCCCGCACGGAGACCACGGCGGCGTCCGGGCGCACCGCCTCATGGCCCTCGGCCGTGAGGCGGGTGTGCAGGGCCGTCGCCACCGTGCGGACCCGTGCGGCACGCTCCGGCTCGCGGCGCAGCAGACGCAGCGCCGCGAGTGCCGCGCCCACCGCCGCCGGGGCAAGCCCGGTGTCGAAGATGAACGTCCGTGCCGCGTTGACCAGATGGTCGATCACGCGCGCCGGGCCGAGAACGGCCCCGCCCTGGCTGCCGAGCGACTTCGACAGCGTCACCGTCGCCACCACGTCCGGCGCGCCCGCGAGGCCGGCCGCGTGCGGAGCGCCCCGGCCTCCGGACCCGAGCACGCCGAACCCGTGCGCGTCGTCGACGATCAACCCGGCCCCGAACTCCCTCGCGGCCTCCGCCAGATCGGCCAGCGGGGCCGCGTCGCCGTCCACCGAGAACACCGTGTCGGAGACCACGACGGCGGGCCCGCAGTGGGGGTCGAGCGCCTTGCGCACCGCCTCCGGATCGGCGTGCGCCACGACCTGTGTGGTGCCGCGGGCGAGCCGGCAGCCGTCGATGAGCGAGGCGTGGTTGCCCGCGTCGGAGGCGATCAGCGAACCGTGCGGAGCGAGCGCGGTGACCGCCGCGAGGTTGGCCGCGTAGCCGGAGGAGAAGACGAGCGCCGCCTCGAAGCCGCAGAAGCCGGCAAGCTCGCGCTCCAGCTCGCCATGGAGTTCCGTCGTCCCGGAGACGAGCCGGGAACCGGTAGAGCCCCCGCCCCACAGCCGGGCCGCCCGCGCCGCGCCCTCGGTGACCTCCGGATGGCGGGACAGGCCCAGGTAGTCGTTGCCCGCGAGGTCGAGGAGCGGGGAGTCGGCGGCGCGGGGGCGCAGCGCGCGGACGAGTCCGGCCCGGCGGCGCGCCCGCGCCTGTTCGTCGATCCAGCCGAACGCCATCGGTCCTCCGGGCATTTGTAGGCAGTGCACAGACACTAACGGGACCTCCAGCCGCCCAGGGTGTGGCGATACCCACACGTCGAACCGTGTCTGTTGTGCACTCCCTCCTTGGCCCGGGCCGGTCACGTAGGACAGGATCGACTCTCATGGACCTGCTGAACACGCTGGTGGACAAGGGGCTGCGGCGCGAGATGCCGACCCGCGAGGAAGCTCTGGCCGTCCTCGCCACTTCCGACGACGACGTGCTCGATGTGGTGGCCGCGGCCGGGAAGGTGCGCCGCCACTGGTTCGGCCGACGGGTGAAACTCAACTATCTCGTCAACCTGAAGTCGGGCCTGTGCCCCGAGGACTGTTCCTACTGCTCCCAGCGGCTCGGCTCGAAGGCCGACATCCTCAAGTACACCTGGCTCAAGCCGGACGAGGCGTCGCAGGCCGCGGCGGCCGGCGTCGCGGGCGGCGCCAAGCGGGTGTGCCTGGTGGCGAGTGGCCGCGGGCCCACCGACCGGGACGTGGACCGGGTCTCCGACACCATCAGGACCATCAAGGAGCAGAACGAGGGCGTAGAGGTGTGCGCCTGCCTCGGTCTGCTCTCGGACGGTCAGGCGGAACGACTGCGCACCGCGGGCGCCGACGCCTACAACCACAACCTCAACACCTCCGAGGCGACCTACGGGGACATCACCACCACCCACACCTACGCCGACCGGGTGGACACGGTGCAGAAGGCGCACGCCGCCGGGCTTTCGGCCTGCTCCGGGCTGATCGCCGGCATGGGCGAGAGCGACGAGGACCTGGTGGACGTCGTCTTCTCGCTGAGGGAGCTGGACCCGGACTCGGTGCCCGTCAACTTCCTGATCCCGTTCGAGGGCACGCCGCTGGCGAAGGAGTGGAACCTGACGCCGCAGCGGTGTCTGCGGATCCTCGCCATGGTCCGGTTCGTGTGCCCGGACATCGAGGTGCGCATCGCGGGCGGCCGGGAGGTCCACCTGCGCACGATGCAGCCGCTGGCCCTGCACCTGGCCAACTCCATCTTCCTCGGGGACTATCTGACCAGTGAGGGCCAGGCGGGCAGGGCCGACCTGGACATGATCGCGGACGCCGGATTCGAGGTGGAGGGCACGGACCAGGTGACGCTGCCCGAGCACCGGGCGGCGGCCGGTCACGGGTCCCACGCCGACGCCGGATGCGGGTCCTCCGGGGGCGCCGGGTGCGGGTCGCACGAGGGTGGCGCGTGCGGGTCGCACGAGGGTGGCAGTGTGTGCGGCTCCGCTGCCGTGCCGCAGGTCGGCGAGGCCCGGACGGACCTGGTCGCCGTGCGCCGCCGGGGTGCCGGAACGGATCTCGCGCCCAATGCCTGAGCTGTCCGTGGACGTGCTGCTGGCGCTCGACCGGCAGCACGTCTGGCATCCGTACGGCCCCATGCCGGGCCGGCAGGAGCCGCTCGTGGTGGAGTCGGCGAGCGGGGTGCGGCTGCGCCTGGCCGACGGCTACGAACTCGTCGACGGCATGTCGTCCTGGTGGTCGGCGATCCACGGCTACAACCACCCGGTGCTCAACGAGGCCGCGCGCGAGCAACTGTCACGCATGAGCCATGTGATGTTCGGCGGGCTCACCCACGAGCCCGCCGTCCGGCTGGCGAAGCTCCTTGTCGACATGTCGCCGGACGGTCTGGAGCACGTGTTCCTGGCCGACTCGGGCTCGGTGTCGGTCGAGGTCGCGGTCAAGATGTGCCTTCAGTACTGGCGTTCGCTCGGCCGCCCCGCCAAGCAGCGGCTGCTGACCTGGCGCGGCGGCTACCACGGAGACACCTGGCACCCGATGTCCGTGTGCGACCCCGAGGGCGGCATGCACGAGCTGTGGCGGGGCGTCCTGCCCCGGCAGGTGTTCGCCGAGGCGCCGCCGGCCGCCTTCGATGAGTCGTACGCCGAACGGTTGCGTGCGGCGATCGCACGGCACGCGGACGAGCTGGCCGCGGTGATCGTCGAGCCGGTGGTCCAGGGTGCGGGCGGCATGCGGTTCCACTCCCCCGCGTATCTGCGGGTGCTGCGCGAGGCGTGCGACGCGCACGACGTGCTGCTGGTGTTCGACGAGATCGCCACCGGGTTCGGGCGTACGGGCGCGCTGTTCGCCGCCGACCACGCGGCGGTGACCCCGGATGTGATGTGTGTCGGCAAGGCGCTGACCGGCGGCTACCTGACCATGGCGGCGACGCTGTGCACCCCGCGCGTGGCCGAGGGGATCTCCCGGGGCGAGGTGCCGGTGCTCGCGCACGGACCCACCTTCATGGGCAACCCGCTGGCGGCGGCCGTTGCCTGCGCCTCGCTCGGCCTGCTGCTCGGGCAGGACTGGCAGACGGAGGTCAAGCGGATCGAGACGGGCCTGAAGGAGGGCCTCGCTCCGGCGCGGGACCTGCCCGGCGTACGCGAGGTGCGGGTGCTCGGCGCCATCGGCGTCGTCCAGCTCGACCACCAGGTGGACATGGCGGCGGCGACCCGGGCCGCGGTGCGCGAGGGCGTGTGGCTGCGGCCGTTCCGCGACCTCGTCTACACGATGCCGCCGTATGTGACGGGGGACGCGGACGTGGCACGGATCGCGCACGCGGTGTGCGCGGCGGCACAGGAGGGCTGACATGTCGGTACTGGTGGTCACGGGGACCGGTACGGAGGTCGGGAAGACGGTCACGACGGCGGCCGTCGCGGCGGTGGCCGTCGCGGAGGGCCGGTCCGTGGCCGTGCTCAAGCCCGCGCAGACGGGGGTGGGCCCCGAGGAGCGCGGGGACGCCGGCGAGGTGGCCCGGCTCTCGGGTGCCTGGACGGTGTGCGAACTTGCCCGGTACCCCGACCCGTTGGCACCCGCGACGGCGGCCCGGCGGGCCGGCCTGCCGCCCGTACGGCCCCGGGAGGTGGCGGAGGCGGCCGCGAAACTGGCCGTCGAGCACGACCTCGTGCTCGTCGAGGGGGCGGGCGGGCTGCTCGTACGGTTCGACGACGAGGGCGGCACCCTCGCGGACGCGGCCCGGCTGCTCGCGGCACCGGTGCTGGTGGTCGCGACGGCCGGCCTCGGCACGCTCAACACCACCGAACTGACGGCGCGGGAGGTACGGCGCCGCGGGCTGGAGTTGACGGGTGTGGTCATCGGCAGCTGGCCCGGGGCGGCCGACCTCGCGTCGCGGTGCAACCTCGCGGACCTTCCGGTGGTGGCTCAGGCGCCGCTGCTCGGGGCGCTGCCCGAGGGAGCCGGCGCATACGCGCCCGCCGACTTCCGTGCCGAGGCGCCCGGTTGGCTGGCTGCTCCGCTCGGCGGCAGGTGGGATTCGGAGGCGTTCGCCTCGTCGCAGGCGCCCTGACTGTGCTGTCCGGTAAGGCGTGACGCGGAGGCCGGCGGCGGGGATGGGGACGGCGGGTGCGGGGGACAATCCGGGTAAGGCCCGTCCTCCCCCGGAGGTGCTCATGGCGCTGCGGTCCGTCCGCACCCGCAGGGTGTCGCGCGACACCGTGCACCACCCGCTGTTCGCCCGCTACTACTCCCGGATCAGCGTCGCCGCCGAGACCCGCCTCGGCATGGGCCCGATACGGGACCGCCTGCTGGCCGGACTGTCCGGCCGGGTGATCGAGATCGGCGCGGGCAACGGTCTGAACTTCGCCCACTATCCGGGTACGGTCTCGGAGGTCGTCGCCATCGAACCGGAGCGGCTGCTGCGGCAGCGCGCGGTCGAGGCGGCCCTGCGCGCCGACGTGCCCGTGGACGTGGCCCCGGGCGCGGCGGAGGCGCTGCCGGTCAAGAGCGAGGCCTTCGACGCGGCGGTCCTCTCACTGGTGCTGTGCAGCGTGCGGGACGTGCCGCGGGCGCTCGGCGAGGTACGGCGGGTGCTGCGGCCCGGCGGGTGCCTGAGGTTCTTCGAGCACGGAGTGGGCGGGGGCCCCGCGATGCGCTCCGCCCAGCGCGCCCTGGACCGGACGGTGTGGCCGGCGCTCAACGGCGGCTGTCATCTCTCCCGGGACCCGGTCGCGGTCCTGCGCGCCGCCGGTTTCGAACTGGGCCCCTACCGACGGATGCTGGTGCCGGAGAAGGGGCCGCGGCTGCCGACGTCGTACTGCGTGCTGGGCACCGCATGGCGGCCCGCGCGCGAGGAGTAGTCACAGGCTCCACTGCCGCAGCTCCCGCGCGATGTCGTCCACCGAGGCCGCGCCGCTCTTCACCAGCCGGGCCAGGTCGCGCACCTGCTCGGCTGAGGTGACGACCTTGACGCCGCTGGCGACGAGGTAGGCGTAGGCGACCGCGGAGGCGAACAGCGCGTTGGAGCGCTCCAGCGCCGGAATGTGCAGCAGGAGCTGGAGCAGGGCGGCGGCGCGGGCGTGCGGGGTGTCGTAGACGGGGACGCCGAATATCTCCGCCTCGTGCCGGCCGACCGCGGCGACGAGCGCTCCCCAGTCGGTGACCTGGGGATCCCCGGGGGTCTTCTGTTCTGCGACCATCAGCAGCCAGGCGAGGTCGATCCTGAGATGGCTCAACGGCTCAGCGACTTGCCTTCGCCCCGGCGCTCCCGCGGGCCCTCGGTCCGGCCCCCGGGAGCGGACCCGAACTCCTCGGCGAAGACGGACTCGTACTGCTTCATGAAGTCGGCGGCGGCCTCGACGAACGTGTGGCCGGCCTCGCCCGTGTCCTGCCGGACCAGTTCCTCGATGTAGCGATTGACGCTCATACCGCGCTCCTGGGCACGTTCGCGGGCGACTCGGGCGGTGTCCTCGTCCACCCTCACGTTCAGCTGGGTCTTCGCCATCCTCCGACGCTAGCGCCGCCGCGCTAGCACCGGCAAGGGCGCGGGGGGCGCACCGCCGGTACGAGGCGAGCGCCCCTCGCACCAACGGTCCGGGCATGACCTGCGAGAAGGGCGCGCCTGGAGCCAGGGGGATACCGGGCGTGGCGCGCATCACATTACGCTCGTGCCGGACGGACCCTGCTAAGGAGCCGGGACGTCCACGACCGAGGAGGTGGCCTTGTCCACTGCTGCTGCGGAGCTCTCCCCGGGGCCCGGGGAGGGGGACGGCATCGCCGCCCGCGCCCGGGGGCTGACGAAGGCGTATGGCTCGGGCGAGACGACGGTGCTCGCCCTCGACTCGGTCGACGTGGACATCGCACGCGGCCGTTTCACCGCGGTCATGGGTCCCTCGGGCTCCGGGAAGTCGACCCTCATGCACTGCCTCGCGGGGCTCGACACCGTGTCGGCCGGGCAGGTGTGGCTCGGCGACACCGAGATCACCGGTCTGAAGGACCGCGAGCTGACCCGGCTGCGCCGGGACCGGATCGGCTTCATGTTCCAGTCGTTCAATCTGATCCCGACGCTGAACGCGGCCGAGAACATCACGCTGCCCATGGACATCGCGGGCCGGCAGCCCGACCGGAAGTGGCTGGACCAGGTGATCGACACTCTCGGGCTGCGCGACCGGCTGACGCACCGGCCGTCGCAGCTCTCCGGCGGGCAGCAGCAGCGTGTCGCGTGTGCCCGCGCGCTCGCCTCCCGCCCCGAACTGATCTTCGCGGACGAGCCGACGGGCAACCTCGACTCCCGGGCGGGGCTCGAGGTCCTGGGCTTTCTGCGCCGGGCGGTCGACGAACTGGGGCAGACCGTCGTCATGGTCACGCACGATCCGGGCGCGGCGGCGCACTCCGACCTGGTGCTGTTCCTGGCCGACGGGCGGATCGTGGACCGGATGGCACGGCCCACGGCGGAGGCGGTGCTGGAACGCATGCGCCTCTTCGCCGGGGGGAGCCCCCAGGATCCCGCTTTCGGCACGGTCCGGGCGGGCGCGGACGACACGGCCCACCACGAGGAGTGAGGGAGGGCTGAGGCGACCGTGCTGAAGGCGACGCTGCGCAGCTTTCTGGCGCACAAGGGACGGCTCGCGCTCTCGGCCCTGGCCGTCCTGCTGTCCGTGGCGTTCGTCGCGGGCAGCCTGATCTTCTCGGACACGGTCACCCGTACCTTCGACCGTCTGTTCGCCTCCACGGCGGCCGATGTGACCGTGAGTCCCAAGGAGGACCTGACCTCGCCGGTCCCGACCGGAGTGACGTCGACCCTCCCCGCGTCGCTGGCCGAGCGGATCGCCCGGGTCGACGGGGTGGCGGCGGCCCATGTGGACGTCGCCGTCGAGAACATCACGGTCGTCGACCGCGGGAACGAGCCCGTGGGCCCCACGACCGGCGCGCCCACCATCGCCAAGAACTGGTACGTCTCCGACCGCAGCCCGGTGAAGCTGACGTCGGGGCACGCACCGCACGGTCCCGGTGAGGCGCTGCTCGACGCGGACACGGCCCGGCACAGGCAGGTGCGGATCGGCGACACTCTGCGGGTGCTCGCACAGCCCGGCTCGTTCACGGTGCGGGTGGTCGGGATCGCCACCTTCACGACCACCAACCCGGGCGCCGCCCTGGTCTTCCTGGACACCCCGACCGCCCAGACCCGGCTGCTCGGCCGGCCAGAGGCGGCCACCGCCATCTCGGTCGACGCGACACCGGGAGTGTCCGACGCGCGGCTCAAGCAGCGGATCGCCGCGGCGCTCGAGCCCTCGTCCGACGGCTCCTCGTCCTCCGGGTCCCCGTCCCGCGACTCCTCGCCCACCGGCCCCTCGTCCCGCGACTCTTCGCCCTACGATCTGAGGACGGCGAGCGAACGGGCCAAGTCCGCCACCGACCAGCTCGGCGCGTTTCTCGACGTGATCAAGTACGTGATGCTGGGGTTCGCCGGCATCGCCGTGCTCGTCGGTGTGTTCCTCATCGTCAACACGTTCTCGATGCTCATCGCCCAGCGCACCCGTGAACTGGGCCTGCTGCGTGCCCTGGGCGCCGACCGGCGGCAGGTGCGCCGGTCCGTGCTCACGGAGGCCCTGCTGCTCGGCCTGGTCGCCTCGACGCTCGGGCTCGCCGCGGGGATCGGGCTCGCGGCCGGGCTGATCCGGCTGATGAGCGCGTTCGGCATGAACCTGAAGTCCACCGAGATGGTGATCGGCTGGGTGACCCCTGTCGCGGCGTACGTCGTCGGGGTGGGCGTCACCTTCGTCGCCGCGTACCTCCCGGCCCGGCGGGCGGCCGCGGTGTCCCCGATGGCCGCCCTCGCGGACGCCGAGGTCGCCGGTGTGGGACGGCCCCTGACGATCCGCGCGGTGGCGGGCGCGATCGTCGGCGTGCTCGGCGTGGCCGCGCTGGCGGGCTGCGTACGGGCGACGAAGACCGCGCCCGCCGCGTCCCTGCTGGGGGTCGGCGTGGTCCTCACGCTCGTCGCCACCGTGATCGCGGGCCCGCTGCTGGTACGGCCCGTGATCCGGGTGCTGGGCGCCGCGTTCCCCGCTCTGTTCGGCCCCATCGGGCGGATGAGCCAGCGCAACGCCCTGCGCAATCCCCGCCGCACCGGTGCCACCGCCTCCGCCCTGATGGTCGGGATCGCCCTGGTCACCGGGATGTCGGTGGCGAGCACGTCCATGTCCAAGTCGTTCGACCAGCAGATCGACAAGACACTCGGCGCCGACTTCGTGGTGCAGAACAGCAATTTCCAGGCGTTCCCGCGGGAGATCACCGACCGGGTCGGGGCGACGAACGGCGCGGGGCTCGTCGTACGCCAGCGGTTCACACCCGTCGCGCTGCGGCTGCCGGACGGCAGGCGCGTCGAGACGATCGCCGGGGGCTACGACCCGCGGCTCGACGAGGTGGCCCACATCAATTACGTCCGGGGGGACACGGCCGCCGCGCTCGCACCCGGCTCCATCGCGATGGACGCGCCGTTCGCCAGGGAACACGGCGTCCACGTCGGCAGCACGCTTGTCGTCCGGTTCCCGGACGGGCGCAGCGCCGGCCTCAGGGTCGGGGCCCTCACCGACCAGGGCGCGTCGGACGGCTTCGGCACCCAGGGCGGACTGTTCCTCGGGATGGCCACGTTCCAGAAGTACGTACCGGGCGGACAGGACTCCGGGTTGTATGTGAACGCCGCGCCCGGCACATCCAAGGACCTGCTCCGGGCCCGTCTGGAGAAGACGCTCGATCCGTACCCCCAGGTGCAGGTCCGTGACCAGGCCGACTACAAGAAGCTGGTGCACGACCAGATCGCGGTGCTGCTCTACCTGGTCTACGCGCTGCTCGGCCTGGCGATCCTCATCGCGGTGCTGGGGGTGGTCAACACCCTGGCCCTGTCGGTCGTCGAGCGCACCCGGGAGATCGGGCTGCTGCGTGCGATCGGGCTCGCCCGGCGGCAGTTGCGGCGGATGATCAGGCTGGAGTCCGTGGTGATCGCCGTGTTCGGAGCCGTCCTCGGGCTGGCCCTGGGGCTGGTGTGGGGGCTGTGCATCCAGCGGGTGCTCGCGTTGCAGGGCATGAAGGCGCTGGCGATCCCCTGGGGCACGATCGTGGCCGTCGTGGTGGGCTCGGCGGTCGTGGGCGTGGTGGCCGCGCTGCTGCCCGCGCTGCGCGCGTCGCGCATGAACGTGCTGGCGGCGATCGCACACGAGTGACAGCGCCACGACGGGGTCACGACGGCGCCATGCGGTGAGACCATGCTGCCGCCGGCCGGGCGGACCGCGCCCCGGCGCCGGCCGCCCGGTGGCCGCGCCGCGGGTGCGCCCAGGCCCTCGCACTGTGCGTCGCCCGCGAGGCGACGTCCGCATGGCGGAATGTTCGGGGCGTCCCCTCCGGGCATGGTGTGTGATCACCACATGAGTGATCTGCGTATACGTACCGCCGGGCCCGAGGACCTCGACCTTGTGCTGGCCTTCTGGAAGGTGGCCGCCGAGGGGACGAGCATCAGCGACGACCGGGACGGCGTGGAGCGCCTCCTCGCCCGTGACCCGGAGGCGCTGCTCCTCGCGGAGGAGGACGGCGAACTCGCCGGGACGGTGATCGCCGGCTTCGACGGCTGGCGCTGCCATCTGTACCGGCTCGCGGTGCACCCGGACCGGCGACGGCACGGCATCGGCTCCGCACTCCTGGCCGCCGCGGAGGAGCGGTTCGTACGGCTCGGAGGGCGCCGCGGGGACGCGATGGTGCTCCAGAGCAACACGACGGCCCAGCATGCGTGGCGGGCCGCAGGGTACGCGCCCGAGCAGCACTGGCGCCGCTGGGTGAAACCCCTCCCCAGCTGAGTGACTTTGCATATCCTTTACCAGGGAGGGGACACACGGTTCCTCCACGGGGTCAACCCGTCCCACCATGGAAAGGTGTGAGTGTCCGCCGATGGGCGAGCCTCCCAGTACCCGACCTCGCGCGGTTGCCGCGTCCCTGGCCGATCCTGGGACGGAGGTGACCCGATGACCGAAGTGCTCCTCCTGCTGGTGGCGATCCTGCTCTCGCTCGCCTGCGGTGGATTCGTCGCCGCGGAGTTCTCCCTCACCACGGTCGAGCGCAGCGAGCTGGAGCACGCCGTACAGCGCGGCGAGCGCGGTGCGGCGGGCGCCCTGAAGGCCGTACGTAATCTGACGTTCCAGCTCTCGGGCGCCCAGCTCGGCATCACGGCCACCAACCTGGTGGTCGGCATGCTGGCCGAACCGTCGATCGCCAAGCTGATCGCCGGCCCGCTGGGGTCACTGGGCCTGTCGCGCTCCGCTGCCACGTCCATGGGCCTGGTCATAGGCACGGGCCTGTCGACCATGTTCCTGATGGTGGTCGGCGAACTTGTGCCCAAGAACTGGGCGATCTCCTCGCCGCTGGCGGTGGCCAGACGGGCGGCCACGCCCCTGCGCTGGTTCAGCGCCGCGTTCCGGCCGTTCATCACGCATCTGAACAACATGGCCAACCGCATGGTCCGCCGCCTCGGCCTCGAACCGGCCGAGGAGCTGGCCTCCGCGCGCGGTCCCCAGGAACTGGTGGCGCTCGCCCGGCACTCCGCCAAGGAGGGCGCCCTCGAGGCGGACACCGCCGAGCTGTTCGTGCGCACCCTGAACCTCGCCGACCTCACCGCGGAGAACGTGATGACCCCGCGCGTCCAGGTGATCGCCCTGGACGCCCAGGCCACGTGCGAGGACGTGGCGAACGCGACGCGCGCGACGGGTCTGTCCCGCTTCCCCGTCTACCGCGGCAACCTGGACTCGGTGGTCGGTGTCGCACACGTCAGGGACGTCGTGGCCGTACCGGCCGAGACGCGCCCCCACTGCTCGGTCACGCAGGTGATGCACGAGCCGCTCCTCGTCCCCGAGTCCCTCACCGTCGACCGGCTGCTGGACCGGCTCTCCGGGAAGAACACCATGGCCGTCGTCATCGACGAGTATGGCGGCACGGCCGGGGTCGCCACCCTGGAGGACATCGTCGAGGAGGTCGTCGGGGAGGTGCGGGACGAGCACGACCCGCACGAGGCGCCCGACCTGGCCCCGGCCGGAAGGGACGCCGACGGCCGCGCGCTGTTCTCGGCCGACGGATCGGCCCGCATCGACCAGCTTTCACGCGTCGGGCTGCGGGTGCCCGAAGGCCCTTACGAGACACTCGCCGGACTGGTCGCCACGGAACTCGGGCGCATCCCGGTGAAGGGCGACACCGTGGAGGTCGCCGGATGGCGCCTCGACGTGGTGGACGCGACGGGTCACCGGGCCGCCCGATTGCTGCTGCACGCGCCGGCCCCCGAGCGGGGGGAGAAGCCGTGACCGTCGTCCAGCTGCTCATCGGCCTGCTGACGCTCGTCGTGAACGCCTTCTTCGTGGGCGCCGAATTCGCGCTGATCTCCGTCCGCCGCAGCCAGATCGAGCCGCAGGCCGAGGCGGGCGACCGAAGGGCCCGCAGTGTGCTGTGGGGACTGGAGCACGTCTCGGCGCTGCTGGCGGCCGCACAACTCGGCATCACCCTGTGCACTCTGGTCCTCGGTGTCGTCGCCGAGCCCGCGATCGAGCATCTGCTCGAGCCGGTGTTCCACGCGGTCGGCGTCCCGCCGGGCGCGGGCCGGGCGGTGTCGTTCGTGATCGCGCTGGCCCTGGCGACATATCTGCACATGCTGCTCGGCGAAATGGTTCCGAAGAACGTCGCGCTCGCCGAGCCGGTGCGGCTGGCGCTGCTGCTCGGCCCGCCACTGGTCGGTCTGTCCCGGGCGCTGCGCCCGGTGATCTTCACCGTGAACGCGTTCGCGAACGCGCTGCTCACGCTGCTGCGCGTAGAGACGAAGAGCGAGGTCACCGCCACCTTCTCGGACGACGAACTGGCACGGCTCGTCACGGACTCCGGCGAGGCCGGGCTCATCGACGACCGCGCCCAGGAGCGGCTGCACGACGCCCTGGAACTCGGCCGCCGGCCCGTGCGCGACGTGGTGGTGCCGCTGGAACGCGTGGTGTACGCGCGTGTCGGTGTCACTCCGGAGCAACTGGAGCGGCTGTCGGCCGAGTCCGGGTTCTCCCGGTTCCCGGTGGTGGACGAGGGGCGGCGGATCGTCGGCTATCTGCACGTCAAGGACGCGCTGGACGCATCACCGCGGGACGCCCCGTTCCAGCTGAGGGACATGCGGCCCATCGCACGGGTGCGGGAGAGCACACCGCTCGACGACGTGCTCACGGCGATGCGCGGCAGCCGTACCCACCTGGCGGCGGTCCTGGGTACGGACGGTCGCCTGGCGGGCCTGGTCACCATGGAGGACGTCCTGCGGGAACTGTTCGGGCACCACCGCGTCTGACGCACCCCGCCCCGTGGCGGGCCGACCGACCGGCGGGTATGGCCACGGGATAGCATCGTCGGCGCCATGCAGACGAACCCCACCCACACCAGCCTGGTCGCGGTCGGCGACTCTTTCACCGAGGGCATGTCGGACCTGCTTCCCGACGGTTCCTACCGCGGCTGGGCCGACGTCCTCGCGGGCCGGATGGCCGCTCGGACACCCGGTTTCCGGTACGCCAACCTGGCCGTGCGCGGCAAACTCATCGGGCAGATCGTCGAAGAGCAGATCGACCTCGCCGCCGCGATGCGCCCCGACGTGATCACCCTGGTCGGCGGCCTGAACGACACGCTGCGACCCAAGTGCGACATGGGCCGCGTACGGGATCTGCTCACTCAGGCCGTGGAGCGGCTGGCCCCCGCGTGCAAGCAGCTCGTCCTGATGCGCAGCCCCGGCCGGCAGGGCCCCGTCCTCGAACGCTTCCGGCCCCGCATGGAGGAGCTGTTCGCCTGCGTCGACGAACTCGCCGCGCTGCACGGCGCGCTCGTGGTCGACCTCTACGGCGCGCCCTCGCTCGCCGACCCCCGCATGTGGGACGTGGACCGGCTGCATCTGACGGCAGAGGGACACCGCCGGGTGGCGGAAGCCGTATGGCAGACGCTCGGGTACAAGGCGGAGGATACGCAGTGGCGTACCGCGATGCCGCCGAGCCTGCCGCCCGGCTGGCTCGCACGCCGGACCGAGGACGTCCGCTTCACCCGGCAGCATCTGCTGCCGTGGATAGGGCGGCGGCTGACGGGCCGCTCGTCGGGCGACGGCCGCCCGGCCAAGCGTCCGGAACTGCTGCCGTACGACGGCCCGGCCGTCCGGGAGCACCGACCCTGCGGAGGGAGTCGCGCGTGACGACCAGGGTGATCAATCTCAAGGGCCGCCTCCAGGACTTCGGTCCCCGGCTGGAGTACGCCCCCGACGACCTCGTCTACATCGGCCGCCGCCTGACCAGGGGCGGCTGGAACCTGCCCCAGCACCCGCTGTACAACCCGTTCCAGATCGACACCCCGAGGAAGAAGAACGACGGGACCCGGTCCGAGGTGATGGCCAAGTACCGGGAGTATCTGATGGCGCGCCCCGACCTGCTGGCCCAGGTGCCGGAGCTGCGCGGCAGAACACTCGCCTGCTGGTGCGCACCCGAACTGTGCCACGGCGACATCCTGGCGGAGGTCGCGGAGCACCCCGAGCACCCGGGCCGCCCGTCGTAGCGGCGGGGTGCGGCCCCGGGCCAAGGTGACGGCGCTCTCGTAGGTTCCACCGAACATCGACGCAGGCGAGTTCGGCCTTCGCTTCCGTCAGCTTCTTCTTGGTGACGGTCAGCCGCTTGCGCTGCATCCACTGACGCACATTCGGGCGGTCCTGCAGTCAGACACGCAGCGGCCCGCCGTTCCGTCCCGTACCTCTCGGGACCGGCGGGCCGAGCACCCCCGATCCACGCCTACACGAAACGGCGCGTCCGAGGGTCCACCTTCCCCAGGGTGCACGCCCAGAACATCATGTCGATCATGCCGAACGTCAGGCGCAGCATCAGCCGCACCAGCGAGATCGCAAGCCCCACCGCTACCGCCCCGCCTTCCAGTCCGTGTCCAGGATCGCCGCGTGCACGGCAGCGACGATCATCGTGATGGCGAGGACACCGCCCTCCCAGTTCTTCGGATTCCCGACCAGCGACTCCACGATCGCCGACCCGTAGATCACCACCGCGTAGACCACGGGCACCAGCATCGTCACCACCCGCTTCTTCGCCGCGATGAAGAACAACGCCGGCGCCAGCAGGCCAGCGGACAGCACCACGACGACGACCCACACCACCTTGTGCACGGTGGACGAGTACATGCGGGCCCGGATCGGCGCGTTGGCATACGGATTACTCATCGTCCCCCCAGCTCAAAAATCGAGAGCCCAGTGTGACCCACGACACGGCCATCTGTTGGGGGTTTGACGAGGCTCGCGGGACAACCGGCGACTCAGTGCCCCCGCACGTCCGGTCCGCCGCCCCGCACGCCGACGCCGTCTTGGCTTGCGACACGGTGAGGCTGGGGCCTCTGACGCGTCGACGCCGCAGCAGCAGGGACGACCGCCGGCCGTCACTCGGTGTGCAGTACGCGGGCGATGCTCTGCCGGGCCGCCGCACGCGCCGGCAGCAGCGCACCCAGTGCGGCGATCGCCACCCCGGCCAGCACCAGCAACGTCATCAACCCTGGGTGCCACACGTCCAGCATCCGGGCAGGGAAGGTGAGGTGGGCCGCGTGCTCGGTGATCGGGATCACCACGTGGTACCCGGCGACTCCGAGCGGCAGGCCCAGGATCCCGCCGACGAGCCCGAGTCCGGCCATGGACACAACCATCATCACCGTGACCTGGCGTGGCGTCATGCCGATGGACTTGAGCATCCCGAGGTCCCGCTGGCGTTCCCGTGCGTTGAGTACGACGGTGTTGAACACGCCCATCGCTGCGACCAGCGTCAGCATCAGGGTCAGTGCGGAGGCGGAGCTGATGACAGTCACGGCGTCTGTGTTCAGCATGGTGTTTTTGGTCGGGTAGAGCCCCGGGTCGGCGGCTTGTACGGCCTTCGTGTAGGTGTTGAAGTCGGCATCGCGGGTGAGGTGCACCCAGTACTGGTTGGCCTGCGCGTCCGGTGCCAGAGCGGTCACCGTCGACCAGTCCGCGCGCATCCAGTCCTCCGGGCCGGCCAGGTTCTCGCCGACCAGGGTCACGCGCTCCTGGCGGCCGTCCGCCGCGGTCAGGGTGAAGGAGTCGCCGAGCCGTAACCCCTGTTTGGCGAGGAATCTGCCGGAGGCCACCACTTCGCCGGGTCTGCTCATCCAGCGGCCCCGCGCCAGGCTGTCCGGGAGCGTCGACTGTCCCCCGCGCACGCCCTCGATCGCCACTCCTTCGCTCCGGCCGAGGATCCGTACGTTGATGAAGCCCACTGCGGCCACGTCTGCGACATCCGGCAGAGAGCGCAGGAGTTTCTGCGTTGCGGCGTCGTTGTGACGCGGGGTGGTCTGATCGAACTTGGTCTGTCCTCGCCAGACGGTCGACTGTGCCTTGCCGTAGTCCTGTTCCGCGTGGCCGTAGGAGACCATGGTGGCCGACAGGCCGGTGGCGAAGGTCACCGTGGCCACGCCGAGCAGGACCGAGGCGATGGTCAGCAGCGCCCGTCCGGGCCGGGCGAAGGGCAGGCCCAGGCCCAGAGTCATCGAGCGTGGCAGCCGCACCCCGCTCAACCACCGCTGCACCGCCGGTCCCCGTCCGGCGTGTGGTGCGCTGCCCGCGCTGATGGTGCGTGCCGCGGAGAGCCGGTGGGCGCGCTGGGCCGGGATCAGCGCGGCCAGCAGTACCGTCAGGGGCATGCCGAGTGCGGTGGTCGCGTACGCCCAGGAGCTGATCGTCGGGTGTACGGTTGCGGTGCCGAGGTTCGCGCCCTGGAAGACCTGGTGCAGCAGCGGCGGCGCGACCACCCCGCCCAGGGCTGTGCCGGCCAGCGAGCCCGCCGTAGCGGGGACGCAGACCATCACCAGGTAGACGGCGACGACCTGTCGGGGCGTGAAGCCTAGGGACTTGAGCACACCGATGTGGCGGAAGCCGGAGACGACGGCGCCGCTCACCACGTTGCCCACGATCAGGACGGCCACCAGCAGGCCGAGGATCCCGAAGGCTATGAGGAACGGCACGTAGCCGTTGGGGTTGGCCGCGACCTGCGCCTTCAAGGTCAGGTACGACTGATGCGCGACCAGCGATCCGGATGGCAGGCCGGCGCTGACCGCCGAGGTGTCCGCACTGATCTGACGGGCTGTCGCGGCCCGGTCGAACCGGTAGAGCATCTGGTACGTCGTGGGGTGCAGGGCCGGGATCTGCTGCGGGGAGACCCATGCCTGCGCGGTGCCGCTCACGCTGGAGGCGAGGCCCACCACGGTCAGGGGCCGCTGCCCGGGCAGTTGGATCCTCTTGCCGATCGGCGAATGCGGACCCTGGCCCATCCCGGGCGCGTCCGGCAACGCCAGCACGATCTGGCCCGGACCGGTGGCCCAGTGCCCGGCGAACAGGTCCAGTCGGTCGACGTCGCCACCGGGGTCCGCCCGCCCGACGACTGTCAGGGGGCCGGGCGCCATTCCGGGCATCTGGGACGCCGCGCTTTCCGGCATGTCGATCACGGCTTGCGAAAACGGCCCGGCCGAGGCCCGTACGCCCGGACGTTCCGCAGTGCGCTCCAGTTCCGTGCCGGAGACCTTCGCCGCGTCGAAGGTGGCGACGACGTGCGCGCCGTGCACCTGACCGAATAGCCGGTCGAAGGGGCCCGACGCGACGTCGAGCAGGCCGAGGGCGATCACCAGGGCCGTACTGGAAACGAGGACCACTGCCGCGATCACGGAAGTCTGCAACCGGCGCCGACGCACGGCCGCGTGGGAGGCCCTCCACACCGCGCTCACGCCGACCGCTCCAAAGCCCGCTCGCCGGTGATCCGGCCGTCCGCCATGATCACCAGGCGGTCGGCACAGCGGGTGGCCAGTGTCTGGTCGTGCGTTACCAACAGCAGAGTCTGGCCCAGTTCGTTGAGGTCGATGAGCAGGTCCATCACCTGTTCGCCCGCGTGGCTGTCCAGCGCGCCGGTCGGCTCGTCCGCCAGCAGCAGCGCGGGCCGGTTCATCAGCGCGCGGGCCACCGCCGCACGCTGGCGCTCGCCGCCACTGAGCGCGGCGGGGTAGACGTTCCTGCGGTCGGCGATGCCGAGTTCGTCCAGCAGTTCCAGCGCCCGGCGCCGGGCCTGACGGGTGGACGTTCCGGTGAGCTGGGCGGCCAGGGCGACGTTGTCGATCGTGGGCAGGTCGTCGATGAGGTTGAAGAACTGGAAGATCATGCCGATCCGGCGGCGCCGGAAGAGCGCCAGCCCGGTCTCGTTCATCGCGCCCAGGTCCTCGCCGTGCACGTGCACCCGGCCGGCGCTCGGCCGGTCAAGGCCGGCGATCATGTTGAGCAGTGTGGACTTGCCGCAGCCGGACGGTCCCATCACCGCGACCGCCTCCCCGGCGCCGATCCTCAGCGACACCCCGTTCAGGGCGACGGTGTCGCCGTACTCCTTGCGCAGGCCGCTCACCCGGACGATGTCCTGCTCGTGCACGGCGGCGGGGCCGGCCTCCGTAGTCGTGCCGCTGATGTCTTCGGTGGTCATGACAGGGACGGTAGGCGGCGTGGGCAGCCCCGAGCGTCAGCCCCCGGAGGTATCCCGCGGCGGTGGTCATCCTGGCGATGTACGGGGTGGACCCGGAGAGGGACGCCCGCTCGTCGGCCGGCTGGCACGATGGACGATGTGTGGAGATCGGAGACGGGCTGGCTGCTCATCGCTCTCACGACCGTGAGCCTGGCGGTGACCGGGGGCACCGCCCTGCTGCTGGCGCGCGCCCGCCGCCGCTACCGCAAGATCCTGGAGGACCGCCGCTGGCTGCTGGAGCGCGAGCGGGAGGCTGCCGCCCGCACGGCGGTGGCAGCCGAACGTGCCCGCATCGCACGGGAGTTGCACGACATCGTCAGCCACAAGGTCAGCCTGATGGTCGTACAGGCGACCGCAGCCCGCGAGGTGCTCACCGCCCTGCCGAACGCGGCGGAGACCGCGCTGCAGGCCGTGGAGGGTGCCGGACGCGACGCGATGACCGAACTGCGCCACCTGCTGGGCCTGCTGGCGCCGTCGCCGGACGGCGACGACGACCGGACCGAGCGCGAGGGCGAAGGAGACCTCTCCGGACTCGCACCCCAGCCGAGCCTGAGTCAACTGGGCACCCTGGTCGACCGGATCGCCTTCGCCGGCCTCCCGGTCGAGGTGCGCATCTCCGGGGAACCGCGCCCGTTGCCGCCCGGCATCGACGTCACCGCCTACCGGATCGTGCAGGAGGCGCTGACCAACGCGCTCAAGTACGGCGACGGCGGCACCGCGACCGTGACGGTGCGCTATGCGGACCACGGTCTGCGGGTCGAGGTGCTCAACAGCGGGCCGAGCGTGCTGTCCGCCGGCTTCGCGAGCGCGGGAGTCCGATCCGGTGGCCACCAGCGCCGGAACGACGGAGCGGGACACGGCCTGATCGGTCTGCGCGAGCGCGTCGCCGTCTACGGAGGCCACTTCGACGCCCGACGCCGCGTCGGTGGCGGGTACCGTGTCCGCGCCCGCATCCCCCTGGAGCGCCCGTGACCCAGCCCCCCGCGGACCGCATCCACCAGGCCCCGAACCGGATCCCGAACGCCCAGGAGCCGAGCCCGAGCAGGGAAACCCTCGCCCCGCGCGTCCTCATCGCCGACGACGAGGAACTCATCCGAACCGGCTTCCGCCTCATCCTCACCTCGCGCGGCATCGAGGTCCTTGGCGAGGCCGCAGATGGCGTAGAAGCCATCGCAGAGGCCGAACGGCTACGCCCGGACGTCCTCCTGATGGACATCCGCATGCCCAAACTGGACGGCCTGGAAGCCGCCAAGCGCGTCCTGCGGCTGCTCCCGCGCTGCCGGGTCCTCATGCTCACCACGTTCGACCTCGACCGCTACGTCTACGCGGCGCTCGCCGCCGGGGCGAGCGGCTTCCTACTCAAGGACGTCACCGCCGCCCATCTCGCCGCGGCGGTGCGGCTGGTGAACACGGGCGACGCGCTGCTCGCCCCCTCGATCACCCGCCGTCTGGTCGAACGCTACGCGACCACACTCGAGGCCGGCCGAGCCGAGGCGGCTCACCGCCCCGTCAGTGCGGCGACCGTGGACCGCACATCCCCGCTGCACCGCGACCTCGCTCCGCTAACACCCCGCGAACGCGAGGTGCTGGTCCTCCTGGGCCGGGGCCTGTCGAACACCGAACTCGCCGCCACCCTCACCCTCAGCGAGGCCACCGTGAAGACCCACGTCGCCCGGATCTTCGCCAAGCTTGCCCTGCGCGACCGCGCCCAAGCCGTCATCATCGCCTACGAGACGGGCCTGGTCACCCCCGGCAGCTCCACCGCCGAATGAGAACGTCCACATGGTGACGTCACGGGCGGCACGCCTGGCTGCTGTGTGAGCTGGTCCCCGACCCGATCGTCCAGAAGCGCGTCTACGGCACCGAGTTCACCGCCGACTGCCTCGTGGACCGCGACGGACAGGCCTCGGTGATCCTGCGAAGGCGGGACCTGGTCAAGGCCGGATGTGTCGCCGTCTCCACGACGTTCGAGGACCAGGCCGTACGGGACCTGGTCGTGAAGACACTGCAGGCCGTCCACGCGCAGGGCCTGAGCTGCGTGCAGGGATTCATTACCGACGACGGGATCGTCATCCACGAGCTGAACGTTCGCGTCGCCGGAGGGTTCGCGCTCAGCGAGGCGGCCGGAGCGGACCTCGTCGGACAGATGGTCAACGGCCTGTTCGGCCAGCCGGTCGCCCACGACCAGCTCGCCTACCGCAACGGCGTGTTCCTGGCGAACTACCTGGAGACGTTGCGCGTCGGTGATATCGCAGAGCTGGAGGTCGCCGCCGCGCCGACGGGAGCCACCGCATGACCACCACCGTGAAGCCCGACGCCGGACGCAACGCCTCCCCGTACCTGTACGGCGAGGAAGCCGCCGCGGTCGCCCGGGTACTGGAGGACGGGCAGTACGGGCGTCGGCGCGACCGGAGACCTGACCTGCTTCAGCTTCGGCCCGATCAAGAACCTCACCTGCGGCCAGGGCGGCATCGTCATCCGTGTACGTCACCGAGGACCCGACCGAGGTCCTCGCCGCCTGCCAGGCCCGGGACGCCGCGTGCCATCACGCCCCGCCGAGTGGGAGGTGCCCCATGAGGCCCCGCCCTGTCGGAGTCCCGGAAACCTCCGGCGGGGCGGGTCCTTCCCTCGCGGCCCCGCCTCAGGGGTACAAGATTGGAAACATATGTTCGATTCCATCGTGCGACCGCAACGGCCCCGAAGCGGCGAAGGAACCGGAAACCTTCACCACCCGGGGCCGTTGTCTGTCCGCCGGCCCCGCGGCCGGCGGCTCCATCTCACGGACATCTCACAGACCCGGCGCTGCATGGCAATCACGGCGCCTCTGACCTGGGCGGAGTGGACAGTGCGCACCAGCCGGACCCCGCAAGGACGGCAGGTAAACTCCGTACACGTGACTGCTGCGCCCGCAAAGCCCCGTATCCCGAACGTCCTCGCCGGACGCTACGCCTCCGCCGAGCTCGCCACGCTCTGGTCCCCCGAGCAGAAGGTGAGGCTGGAGCGGCAGCTCTGGCTCGCCGTGCTGCGGGCCCAGAAGGACCTGGGGGTCGACGTGCCGGACGCGGCGATCGCCGACTACGAGCGCGTGCTCGACCAGGTCGACCTCGCCTCGATCGCCGAGCGCGAGAAGATCACCCGGCACGATGTGAAGGCGCGGATCGAGGAGTTCAACGCCCTCGCCGGGCATGAGCACGTACACAAGGGCATGACCTCCCGTGACCTCACCGAGAACGTCGAGCAGCTGCAGGTCCGGCTCTCGCTCGAGCTGGTGCGCGATCGTACGGTGGCCGTGCTGGCGCGTCTGGGCAAGCTGGCCGGCGAGTACGCCGAGCTGGTCATGGCCGGACGCTCGCACAACGTGGCCGCGCAGGCCACGACCCTCGGCAAGCGCTTCGCGACCGCCGCGGACGAGCTGCTCGTGGCGTACGCGAGGGTCGAGGAGCTCCTCGCCCGCTACCCGCTGCGTGGCATCAAGGGCCCGGTCGGCACCGCGCAGGACATGCTGGATCTGCTCGGCGGCGACGCCTCGAAGCTCGCCGAGCTGGAGAACCGCATCGCGCGGCACCTGGGCTTCTCGCAGGCCTTCACCTCGGTCGGCCAGGTCTACCCGCGCTCGCTGGACTACGAGGTCGTGACCGCCCTGGTGCAGCTGGCGGCCGCGCCGTCCTCGCTGGCCAAGACGATCCGGCTGATGGCCGGGCACGAGCTGGTGACCGAGGGCTTCAAGCCCGGCCAGGTCGGCTCCTCGGCGATGCCACACAAGATGAACACCCGCTCCTGCGAGCGCGTCAACGGCCTGATGGTGATCCTGCGTGGCTACGCCTCGATGACCGGTGAGCTGGCGGGCGACCAGTGGAACGAGGGCGACGTCTCCTGCTCGGTGGTGCGCCGGGTCGCGCTGCCGGACGCGTTCTTCGCGCTGGACGGCCTGCTGGAGACCTTCCTCACGGTGCTCGACGAGTTCGGCGCCTTCCCGGCGGTCATCGCCCGCGAGCTGGACCGCTACCTGCCGTTCCTCGCCACGACCAAGGTGCTGATGGGCGCCGTGCGCGCCGGTGTCGGCCGTGAGGTCGCGCACGAGGCGATCAAGGAGAACGCCGTCGCCACGGCGCTCGCGATGCGCGAGCAGGGCGCCGAGCGCAACGACCTGCTGGACAAGCTCGCCGCCGACGAGCGGCTGCCGCTGGACCGTGAGCAGCTGGCCGCGCTGATGGCCGACAAGCTGTCCTTCACCGGCGCGGCCGCCGCCCAGGTCGGCGTGGTCGCCGGCCGGATCGAGGAGATCGTCAAGCAGCACCCGGAGGCTGCCGGCTACACCCCCGGAGCGATCCTCTGAGCCGCTTCACCCCGGCGGAACTGGAGGCCGCCCGCGAGCGTCCTGTCCCGGACGTGGTCGCGGACGGTCTCCAGGTGCTGTTCTGCGGCATCAACCCGGGCCTGATGACGGCGGCGACAGGGCATCACTTCGCCCGGCCCGGCAACCGATTCTGGCCGGTGCTGCACCTGTCCGGCTTCACGCCGAGGCTGCTGAAGCCCGCCGAGCAGCACGAGCTCCTGTCGTACGGGCTGGGCATCACGAACGTGGTGGCGCGGGCGACCGCGCGGGCCGACGAGCTCACCGCCGAGGAGTACATCGAGGGCGAGCGACTGCTGACGGCCAAGGTGACGCGGTGGCGGCCGAGATGGCTGGCCGTGGTGGGAGTGACCGCGTACCGGGCCGCCTTCGGGGACCGCAGGGCCCAAGTGGGGCCGCAGGAACGGACCATCGCGGACACGCGGGTGTGGGTGCTGCCCAACCCCAGCGGGCTGAACGCGCACTGGACCGCGGCGACGATGGCGCAGGAGTTCGCGCGGCTGCGGGAGGCTGCGCGGGCCTGATGGGTCAGGGTGGGTCGGTGTCGGTGACCACGGCCAGCAGCTGGAAGGGCAGTTCGCCGTCCCACTGGGACACGCCCAGGGCGACCCAGCGGCCCGACTCCGCCCGCCACAGATGCACATCGGGCACGTGCGAGGCGAGCGTGCCCCATGGCTCCGCCATCTCCTCGCCTTCCATGCCGCGCCGGAACACGCTGTACAGGCTGAACACGTCCGCCGGTCCCCACCGCTGGGCGAGCCGCTCCCCGAGCGCGTCCCGGTCGGCCTCGTACTGCGCCTGGGTCTCCTCCCGTTCGGTGCCGTCGTCCTCGTGGAAGTCCCCGCTGGTCTGTAACTCGGCTATGAGATAGCCGGGCCCGCCCGTGCCGGCGTCCGTCCTGCCGTGCGCCGCGGGGAACTCCCGGGCGCACAGCCGGTCGATCACAGCAAGGTGGTTCGCGATGTCCATGTGATCCAGTAAAGCGGGCACCACTGACAATTGGCGGGCCCTCAGGCATCCCTGCGCTGGATGCTCCACGCTCCCGCGAACAGGGCCGCCCCCGTCCACACCGCGGCGACCGCGAGCCCGGTCCAGGGGCCGAGGGAGCCCTCCCATGTGCTGTGCAGGGCCACTTGACCGGCCCGGTCGGGCAGGTAGTCGGCGACGCCCGCGGACAGGTCGCCGATGACGAAGGACACGATCAGCAGGAACGGGATCAGGATGGAGAGGGTCGCGACGCCGCTGCGCAGCACGGCCGCCAGTCCGGTGGCGAACAGCGCCATCAGTGTGAGATGGAGGCCGCAGCCCACGGCACCGCGCAGTCCCTCGGTCCAACTCGGCCCCAAGGCGCCGAGGACGGCCTTGCCCACCAGCAGCGTGACCACTCCGGTGAGCAGGCCGACGGCGAGCACGGGCAGTGCGATCGCGGTGGCCTTCGCGGCGAACCAGCGCCGCCGGTCGGGCACGGCGGCCAGCGTCAGCCGCAGCGCGCCGCCCCGGAACTCCGAGGACAGGGCCGTCGTACCGAAGGCGATCGCGGCGATCTGCCCGAAGCCGACGCCGAGGAACACGGAGAACAGCGGGTCCGGGTCGTCGGTGCCCGCGTCGGCGGAGGCGAGCGCGGAGAACGCGGCGGTGGCGACAAGGATCCCGGCCAGGCTGCCGACGAGCGAGCGCAGCGTCCGGATCTTGATCCACTCGGCGAGCAGAACGGGGGCGAGCGGCATGGTCAGGCCTCCTGGGGCTGGGTGGTGAACTCGGCCTCGGCCGCGGTCAGATCGAAGTAGGCCTGCTCCAAGGTGGCTTCTTGGGGGGCCAGTTCCAGTACGGGCACGCCCGCCTCGGACATGAGGCGGCCGAGGTCGTCGACGCGCGCGTGCCGCACGGTCCACGTCCCGTCCTCGCCCCTGGAGGCGTCGTGGCCGTGCCGGGCGAGCAGGTCGCCGAGGGCAACGGCGTCGGTGGTGCGGATCCTGACCCCGGGCCGGACGCGCGCGTGGATGAACTCCTGGACGGGGGTGTCGGCGAGGAGACGGCCGCGGCCGAGGATCACGAGGTGGTCGGCGAAGGCCGCGGTCTCGTTCATCAGATGGCTGGAGACCAGGACGGTACGGCCCTCGGCGGCCAGTCTGCGCAGCAGGGTGCGGATCCAGGCGATGCCTTCGGGGTCGAGGCCGTTGGCGGGCTCGTCCAGCAGGATCACCTCGGGGTCGCCGAGCAGGGCCGCGGCGATCCCGAGCCGCTGACGCATGCCGAGGGAGTACGTCTTCACCCGGCGCCGGGCCACCGCGGCGAGTCCGGTCTCCTCCAGTACGGCCTCGACCCGCCGGACCGGGATACGGTTGCTCGCCGCCAGGACGCGCAGATGGGCGTGCGCGGTGCGGGAGCCGTGCGCGGCCCGCGCATCGAGCAGGGCGCCCACCCGGCGCAGGGGGTCGCGCAGTCCGGCGTAGGCACGGCCGCCGATCGTGGCGGTGCCGGAGGTCGGCCGGTCGAGGCCGAGCAGGAGCCGCATGGTGGTGGACTTTCCGGCGCCGTTGGGACCGAGGAAGCCCGTGACGCGGCCGGGGCGGACGCTGAAGGTGAGCTGGTCCACGGCCCGTCGGCTGCCGTACTCCTTGGTGAGGCCTCGTACGTCGATGCTGGTCATGGCACCAGCCTGGCCGGGCGGACGGATCGGATCCTCCCCCGCCGGTGGAGATCGTCTCCCCCGTGCGGGGGAGGCCGTTGTCGGTGCCCCCCTGCGACCATGTGCCCATGGTCCGCTTCCTGCGTCCGCTGCTGCGCGGGACGACGTACACCCGCCTGCTGCATCTCTGGGTGCCCATGCTGATCGAAAGCGTGTGGCTGTTCATCGACATGTCGAGACCCTGGGTGCCCGCGCTCGTCCTCGTCCCGATCGGCCTCGTGCCCGCCGTGCGCACGGGCGAGGGCGTGCAGGCCCGGCTGCTGCTGACACCCGGCGAGGAGGAGCCGGGCATCTCCGTGACCCCGTCGGCGGGTTGGCGGGACCGGATGCGCACGGTGCTGTGGCTGGAGCTGCGGATGGCTCTCGGCTGGGTGGCCTCGTTCGCCACGGTGTGGCTGCCGGCCCTCACCTACGAGCTGGCGAGGTGCGGTTGGGGAGGGGCGCCTTCCGGCCTTCCGCTGGTGGATCGGCTGCCGCCGAACCGGGCCCTCGCCCTGCTGGCTCCGCTCCCGCTGCTCGCCCTCTACGGGGCCGTCCTCGCTCTGGGCGTGCTGGTCACGGCATGCGCGCGCCGGCTCCTCGGACCGTCCGCCGCCGAGCGGCTGGCCGCCTTGGAGGAGCGCACCGAGCAGCTGCTCGAACGCACCAGGATCGCACGGGAGTTGCACGACTCGATCGGGCACGCCCTGACGGTGGCGGTGGTGCAGGCGGGCGCGGCGCGGGCGGCGGGCGATCCGGCGTTCACCGACCGGGCGCTCGGGGCCATCGAGGAAACCGGCCGGGCCGCCCTCGCCGACCTGGAGCGGGTCCTCGGGGTGCTGCGCGAGTCGGAGCGGCCCGCGAGCGCCCGGCCCACGCTGGCCGACGCCGGCCGCCTCCTGGAGTCGGCGCGCGCCTCCGGCGCCAAGATCGACGCGGAGGTGACAGGGCCCGTGGCGGCGCTGCCGGGGCCGGTCTCCCGTGAGGGGTACCGCATCCTTCAGGAGGCGCTCACGAATGTCCTGCGGCACGCGGGTTCCGTCCCGGTGCGGGTCCGGGTGTCCGTCACGGACGGCACGCTCGCCCTGGAGGTCCGCAATCCGCTCCCGGCCGCGATACCCGGGCCCGGGCGGGGCAGCGGGCTGCGCGGTATTCGGGAGCGCGCCGCTTTGCTGGGGGGCAGCGCCCGTACCGGTCCGGACGAGGGCGACTGGCAGGTGCGTGCGGAGCTGCCGCTCGGTTGATCTGGTGCTGTGGCCGGTGAACCCGTCCGGTCGCAGCACTAGGCTGACCGGATGCCGGTCACCGTTCTGCTCGTGGACGACGAGCCCCTGGTCCGCACGGGTCTGCGCGCCGTGCTGGAGACGCAGCCCGACATCGAGGTGGTGGGCGAGGCGGCGGACGGCGCGGCGGTCATCCCCCTGGTGCGCCGACTGCGGCCGGACGTGGTCGCGATGGACGTCCGTATGCCGCTGATGGACGGCATAGAGGCCACACGCGCGGTGCTGCGTACCGTCGACGCCCCACCCAAGATCATCGTGGTGACGACGTTCGAGAACGACGAGTACGTCTACCAGGCGCTGCGCGCGGGCGCGGACGGCTTTCTGCTGAAGCGGGCACGTCCGGCGGAGATCGTGCACGCGGTGCGGCTGGTCGCCGAGGGTGAGTCGCTGCTGTTCCCGGCGTCAGTACGGGAGTTGGCCGCCGCGTACGGGGACGGCGGGGCCAACCGGGCGGCCCGGGCGGCGATGGAGCGGGCCGCGCTGACCGAGCGCGAGGCCGAGGTGCTGCGGCTGATGGCGCGCGGCCTGTCGAACGCCGAGATCTCCGGACAGCTGATCGTCGGTACCGAGACGGTGAAGTCCCACGTCAGCGCCGTGCTGGCCAAGCTGGGAGCCCGGGACCGCACCCAGGCGGTGATCGCGGCGTACGAGTCGGGGTTCGTCACGCCGGGCTGATCCGTCTGGATGCCGCCCGGCCCTCGCGGGCGTGCGCGGTGCCGAGTACCATCCGGCCAACACGCGCACGAGCTGGGAGGACGGACGTTGGGGCGGCTGACCGGCGGGGATCCCTCTCTGCTCAGAAGGATCAACTCCGCGGTGGTGCTGCACGCGCTGCGTGCCACGGACTGCGCGACTCTCACCGAGGTCACCAAGGTGACCGGGCTGTCCCGGCCGACCGTCGAGGGAGTGGTCGAGGGGCTGATCGAGGCCGGGCTCGTGGTGGAGCAGGCCGCCGAGGAGGGGGCGGCCCGTCGGCAGGGGCGGCCCGCACGGAGGTACCGGTTCCGGGCGGAGGCGGGCCATCTGCTCGGCCTGGATGTCGGCGCCCACCGGGTGACCGCCCTTCTCACCGACCTCGACGGCCGGGAGCTGGGCTCGCTGTCCAAGGAGATCTCCGAGGCGGCATCGGCCGACGAACGTCTGGACCGGCTGCGGGGCACGGTCGCCGAGCTGCTGCGCCGTGCGGGCGTGGCTCGCGGTTCGCTGCGCGCGGTGGGCGTGGGCAGCCCCGGCATCGTGGAGGCGGACGGCACCGTGCGCCTGGGCACGGCCCTGCCGGAGTGGACCGGTCTGAACCTGGGCGAACGGCTCAGCCGCTCCTTCAAGTGCCCGGTTCTCGTGGAGAACGACGCCAACGCGGCGGCCGTGGCCGAGCACTGGAAGGGCGCCGCCGCGGAGTCCGACGACATTGTCTTCGTACTGGCGGGGCTGAGTCCCGGCGCCGGCTCGCTGATCGGCGGCAGGCTGCACCGCGGCTACGGCGGGGCGGCGGGGGAGATCGGCGCACTGCACCTGCTGGGCCGCGAGGCGGCTCCCGAGAAGCTGTTGTCGACCACGGACGAACCACTTCAGCCGCTGGACGAGCAGCAGGTCGCCGACGTCTTCGCCCTCGCCCGCGGGGGCGACCAGAGGGCCCGCGCCGCCGTGGACCGCTTCATCCAGCGGCTGGTGCACGACGTGGCCGCCCTCGTCCTGGCCCTCGACCCCGAACTGGTCGTCATAGGCGGCTGGGCGGCGGGCCTGGACGGTGTACTGGATCCGCTGCGCCAGGAACTGGCCCGCTACTGCCTGCGCCCGCCGAAGGTGACCCTGTCCCGGCTCGGCGAGGCCGCGGTGGCGACGGGGGCGCTGCGGCTGGCGCTTGACCATGTGGAGGAGCAGTTGTTCGCGGTGGAGGGCACGGTCACGGCGCGGCGCTGAAGCGGACCGCGTGCGCAGCATGGGTCCGTCCGCGTACGGGCGCCTGGGGTCGCGCCAAAGCCTCGCGCCCCGGATGTCCCGGGACGCGACGGATGCGGCTCTCTCGGTGGCCGGGTGAACCTCTCCGCACCGGGAACCCGCCTGGCGAACCCGCGGCCCGCGGAACCCGGCCGGTGAACCCGGCCGGTGAACCCGCAAGCCCGCCGAACCCAGGGCGGAGTGGCCCCGGGCACGGGCTGCCCCGGGCCTGCCCCCGGGCGGTCAGGAGGCGCGGCGCTCCGGGTCGTGGTGGATCTCGACGCGGCCCGAGGCGCCGAAGGTCAGCCGACAGGTGTCGGCGCGGTACGTGGCGACGGAGACGGCCGCCGTCCGGCCCTCGGCGTGGTAGCGGGTGGTGACGACGAGGACGGGCGCGCCGGGCAGCCGGTCGAGCTCCTTGGCGTCCTCGGCGCTGGCCGAGCCCAGCTCGACGGCCTGGTCCTGGTCCTCAAGCTCGCGTCGCTGGAGTTCCCGCAGGACGGCACGGGCGCGTGCCGCACCGGAGGGCGCGTCGATCGCGGAGAGGTCGGGCACCGAGGAGCCCGGGATGTAGAGCAGTTCGGCGGCGACGGGCTGGCCGTGCGTCACCCGGGAGCGCCGCACCGTGTGGGCCTCCTCGTCCCGGGCGGTTCCCAGGAGGTCGGCCACGGCGGCGGGCGGGACCGCGGTCGTGCAGTCGACGGGCCGCCAGGCGTCTCCGGCGGCGCCCGGCCACATGTGCCGCTCGGAACCGACGGCGACCCCGACGCGGGGCGGGGCGACGGTCGTTCCGACACCGCGGCGGCGTTGCAGCCGGCCTTCCAGTTCGAGCTGTTCCAGCGCCTGCCGCAGCGTGGCGCGGGCGACGCCGAAGCGGGCTGCCAGGTCGCGTTCGTTGGGCAGGATCTCACCCACCGAGAACTCCGAGTCGAGTGCTTCGGTCAGCACGGTCTTCAGGTGCCAGTACTTAGGTTCCGGCGCCGGTTCCAGCTGCGTGGTCCCCACCCTGTCCTCCGCAATCGCCGTGGTGCGGCGGCGTTTTAGCGCCCTTGTTTATTAAAGGTTGTTGCACTTCTCTGCGACCATAGGGCGGCCCCCACCCTTGGTCAAGACCAATCCTCGATCCCTTACGCAGCGCTCGGGTGCGATGCCCCAGCGCGTTCACACGACGTTCGCGGGGGCGACACGGATGACACGCGGGCGAACCGGGGGCTACCGAGCGGTAGCGGTTGCTGACAAGCTGTCTACGAACATCGTCCGTAGCCCGAATCCAGACGAGGAGCAGCAGCATGGCCGCCACGGTCTCCTTCGGCGTTCCCTCCCCGCACGGCCCGCGGACCGTGACCGTGTCGTACGCGCGCGTGGGCACCGGCGAACCGCTTCTCCTGCTGCACGGCATCGGCCATCACCGGCAGGCCTGGGACCCGGTCGTGGACATCCTGGCCACCGAGCGCGATGTGATCGCCGTCGACCTTCCCGGCTTCGGCGCCTCTCCCGCCCTGCCGGACGGGCTCGGGTACGACCTGCCGAGTGTGGTGCCCGCGCTCGGTGCGCTGTGCGAGGCACTGGAGATCGACCGCCCACATGTGGCGGGCAACTCGCTGGGCGGTCTGCTGGCCCTCGAACTGGGCCGCGAGAAGCTCGTACGATCCGTCACCGCCCTCGCACCGGCCGGTTTCTGGACCCCGGCCGAGCGGCGGTACGCGTTCACGGTGCTCCTCGCAATGCGTCAGGCCGCGCGGAACGTGCCGCTGCCGGTGGTGGAGCGGCTGTCGCGCACGGCGGCCGGGCGCACGGTGCTGACGAGCACCATCTACGCCCGGCCGGGCCGCCGTTCCCCCGAGGCCGTCGTCGCCGAGACGTTGGCGCTGGCCAGGGCCGAGGGGTTCGCCGCGACCCTCCGACAGGGCGCGACCGTGCGGTTCACGCAGGACGTGCCCGGGCTCCCGGTCACCGTGGCCTGGGGTACCAGGGACAGGATCCTGGTGCCTCGTCAGGGAGTCCGCGCGAAGCGGATCATCCCGGCGGCCCGTCTGGTACGGCTGCCCGGCTGCGGACACGTCCCGATGAACGACGACCCGGCGCTGGTGGCCCGCGTGATCCTGGACGGCAGCCGCTGAGGACCCTTGCGGACGGCACCTGTCCTCCCTGGTGCTCGTGGCACGGCGGGCAGTTGTTCACTTGTGGTTTCCGTGCGCGCTGCGGTGCCCCAGTAGTTGTGACAGTGCCCATTGGCCGGAACCGTCCCAGGAGGCACCTTCATGTCGCATCGTCCCTTCCCCGGCCGCCGCAGCGTCCTGCGCGGCTCCCTCGCCGCGTCGGCCGCCCTGACCCTGCCCCCCGCGCTCGGCGCGGCACCGGCCTTCGCCCTGTCGGGGCGTCCGAAGGCGGCATGGGGAGTCCAGGCCGGAGACGTGAGCGCCCATTCCGGTCTCGTCTGGGTGCGTTCCGACCGGCCCGCCCGGATGGTCGTCGAGACCGCCGCGACGGAGTCGTTCCGCAACCCCCGCAGGTGGCAGGGCCCGCTGGTGGGCGCCGGCACGGACTTCACGGGCACCACGCGACTGCACGGGCTGCCGGCGGGTGAGCAGATCCACTACCGGGTGCTGCTGGCCGACCCGGACGACCCGCGGCGCACCGGCGAGCCCGTGACGGGCACCTTCCGCACGACACCGCTCGGACGGCGCCACGGAGTGCGCTTCCTGTGGTCGGGCGACCTGGCGGGCCAGGGCTGGGGCATCAACCCGGACCTCGGCGGTTACCGGATCTACGACGCGATGGCGAAGCTCGACCCGGACTTCTTCCTGTGCAGCGGTGACAACATCTACGCCGACGGGCCGATCCCGGCGACCCAGGCCCTGCCCGACGGCAGCACCTGGCGCAGCATCACCACCGAGGAAAAGTCCAAGGTGGCCCAGACCCTGGCCGAGTACCGCGGCAACTTCCGCTACAACCTGCTGGACGAGAACCTCAGGCGGTTCAACGCCCAGGTTCCGTCGATCATCCAGTGGGACGACCACGAGGTGCGTAACAACTGGTACCCCGGCGAGGTGATCGCCTCCTCCGACACCCGCTACACAGAGAAGAGCGTCGACGTGCTGGCCGCCCGGGCCAGGCGGGCGTTCAGCGAGTACTTCCCGCTCTCCACGCTGCGGCCGGGCGACCGGAACGGCCGGGTGTACCGGGTGATGCGGCACGGTCCGCTGCTGGACGTCTTCGTCCTGGACATGCGCACGTACCGCAACGCCAACTCGCCCGACAGCCAGACCGTCGACGCGCAGGGCATCCTCGGCGCCGAGCAGCTGGAGTGGCTCAAGCGGGAGTTGCAGCGGTCGCGTGCGGTGTGGAAGGTGATCGCCACGGACATGCCGCTCGGCCTGGTCGTGCCGGATCCCATGGAGAACCAGCCCAACTTCGAGGCCGTCGCCCAGGGCGACCCGGGCGCGCCGCTGGGACGGGAGCTGCAGATCGCGGAGCTGCTGCGGTTCATCAAGCACCGCAGGATCACGGGCACGCTGTGGCTGACGGCCGACGTGCACCACACCTCGGCGCAGCACTACCACCCCTCGCGCGCCGCGTTCACCGACTTCGAGCCGTTCTGGGAGTTCGTCTCGGGGCCGCTCAACGCGGGTGCGTTCCCGGCGAGCGCGCTGGACGGCACCTTCGGCCCGGAACGGGTGTTCGTGAAGGCGCCGACCGCCTCGAACGTCTCCCCCGCGGGCGGCTACCAGTTCTTCGGCGAGGTCGAGATCGACGGCGGCAGCGGCGAGCTGACGGTCAGGCTGCGGGAGCAGGACGGGACCGTACTGTTCACCCAGGTACTGCAACCGGGCCGGGTCGGGCAGTAACTCCCCTGGGGCCCGCCACTTGAGGCCCGCGCCCGCCGTCTCGCGTACCCTCGATCACCACGTCGCGCACCGGTGTCATCCCCCGGTGCGCCGCGCGGAGAGGCGCCCGCGTCCACGAGCTTAATCAAAAGAACAACAAAAAGGACAGAAGCACACTTTACCCATCAGACACAAAGCGTTTGTGATCACGCAACACCCTTCGTCCACAGTGGTTGCATGACTCCAGACATGTCTGATGTGAGGCGTGCGAAGCACGGTCGTCCGGTCCACCACTGGCGACGGGACCTGGTGGAGCTCGCTGCCCTGTTCACAGCGGTCGCGGTGGCGGATGTGACCGCCAATCTGGTCGGGCACGGCCCCGACGGCCCCGTCCTGCTGGGGCTGTCGGCCGCGGCACTCGTCGCGACGGCCGCCTTCCACAGCTGGTGGGCACGCCGCCACGGTCACGCTCCGCCCGAGGGTGATACCGGCGCCCGGCCGCTCTCCGAGGGGCAGCAGGCCGGGCCGTCCGAGCGGGACGCGGCCGCCGGGGCGACCGCGCTGTGGCGGATGCGGACCACGGTGCAGGACGAACCGGGCACGCTGGCCGCGCTGTGCACGGCGCTGGCCGGGCTGCGGATCGACATCCTGAGCCTCCAGGCGCATCCGCTGGCCGAGGGCACGGTCGACGAGTTCCTGGTGCGGGCCCCGGCCGAGCAGGAAGCCGGCGGGATCACCCGCGCCGTCTCGCTGGCAGGCGGCTCCGAGACCTGGATCGAGCGGGCCGACGCGCACGACCTCGTGGACGCCCCGACCCGAGTGCTCGGACTGGCCACGCGCACCGCGCTGGACGCGGCCGAACTACCGCTGGCTCTGAGGCAGTTGCTCGGCCGGTGCACCATCCGTTCCCTGCCCGCCGTGTCCCCCTGCTCCGGCCTCCCGGAGGAGGAGGTCCCGGTGGAAGGGGTTCTCGAGGACACGGTGATGCGGCTGCGGGCGCCGGAGGGCGGGGTGATCACGGTGGAGCGGCCGTATCTGCCGTTCACGCCGACGGAGTTCGCGCGGGCCCGCGCGCTGGTCGAGCTGGACACCCGGCTCGGCCCGCGGATCCCGCTCAGCCAGGACGTACTGAGCCTGCCGAAGGGCAGCGCGATCACCGTGCGGCGCGCCGACACCTCGGACGTCGAGGCGGCGAAGGAGATGCACGCGAGGTGCTCGCCGCGCACCCTGGGCATGCGCTACCACGGACCGGTCGGCGACGCCGACCGCTACCTCAACCACCTGCTCAGCCCTCGCCTCGGCCGGACCCTCGCGGTGCAGACGCCGTCGGGGCGCATCGTCGGCCTCGGGCATCTGCTGTGGGACGGCGACGAGACGGAGGTCGCGCTGCTCGTCGAGGACGAGTGGCAGGGGCGCGGCATCGGCGGCGAACTGCTCACACGCCTGGTGGCGATGGCGGTCGAGGCGGGCTGCGAGAACGTCTACGCGGTCACGCAGGCGTCCAACACGGGCATGGTCGCCGCGATGCGCGGCCTCGGGCTGCCCCTCGACTACCAGATCGAGGAGGGCACCCTCGTCATCACGGCCCGCCTGGACGGGACCCCGGCGGCCTCGCGCCTGCCCTACGCCCACACCTACGAGCAGCACGGCGCGAAGGGCGTCCAGGACTGACGAGGCGCACCTCCCCTACGCCCCAAGGCCACGGCCCGGCGCACTCCGCCGGGCCGTTCGGCGTACGGGACGCAGTTCACGGTCTACCGCTCCGCTCGGCGTACGCGACGGAATTCCGCTCCACCGGGCCGCGCGGCCGCGGGGCCCGGCGACTGCCGCCCGGCTACCGCCCCGCGACTTCTTCCCTGCGCCGTTCGCCCCCGGTCCGCTCGCTCCCGA
This sequence comes from Streptomyces sp. NPDC047079, assembly GCF_040643755.1. Lineage (NCBI taxonomy): Bacteria > Bacillati > Actinomycetota > Actinomycetes > Kitasatosporales > Streptomycetaceae > Streptomyces > Streptomyces sp. NPDC047079. Next base: position 66,305 of record NZ_JBEYUZ010000013.1, on the reverse strand, counting down.
GCGCCCCGTCCAGATCGGTCCACAGGTCCTCGACGTCCTCCAGGCCCACCGACAGCCGCAGCAACCGGTCGCTCACCCCGGCGCCGTGGCGGTCGCTCTCGTCGACGATGCGGTGGCTGATGGACGCCGGGTGCTGGATGAGGGTGTCCACGCTGCCGAGGCTCACCGCGGGGGTGATCAGCCGGACCCCGGCGATCACCGCGTGCGGATCGCCGTGCACCTCGAAGGCGACCATCGCGCCGCCGATACGCGGGTAGTGCACACGGGCGACACGCGGGTCGACGGCGAGCCGGCAGGCGAGTTCGGCGGCGGTGGCGGACGCGGCGCGGACGCGTACCGGCAGCGTCGACAGACCACGCAGCAGCAGATAGCCGGCGAGCGGGTGCAGCACCGCGCCCGTGGCGAAGCGCACCTGACGCAGCCGGCGCGCCAGCTCCTCGTCGCAGGCCACCACGCCACCCATCACATCGCCGTGCCCGCCGAGGTATTTGGTGGCACTGTGCAGCACCAACCGGGCGCCGTGCCCGGCGGGGCGCTGCAGTACGGGCGTCGCGAAGGTGTTGTCCACCAGCAGCGGAACCGAACCGCAGGCGTGGGCGACCGCGCGCAGGTCGACTTCCGCGAGCGTCGGGTTGGCCGGGGACTCGACCATGACCAGACCGGTGTCGGGACGCAGCGCCTCCGCGATACCCGCCGGGTCCGTCCAGGTCACCTCGGAGCCCAGCAGTCCGGCGTTCAGCAGATGGTCGCTGCATCCGTACAGCGGTCGTACGGCCACGACATGACGCAGCCCTAGCGCGTTCCGCGCCAGCAGGACGGCGCTCAGCGCGGCCATCCCGCTGGCGAACGCGACCGCGCTCTCGGTGCCCTCCAGCCGGGCGAGCGCCGTCTCGAAACGGCTGACGGTCGGGTTGCCGAGCCGCGCGTAGACGGGCGGGCCGGTCAGCTCCGCGCCGTCGGCCGCGAAGGCGTCGAGCCGGGCGGCCTCGCCCCGGCTGTCGTGGCAGGGGTAGGTGGTGGAGAGGTCGAGGGGCGGGGCGTGCAGTCCCTGGGCGACGAGATCCTCGCGTCCGGCGTGCACGGCCTCGGTGGCCAGCGCCCGGCGGCCGGGCAGACCGCCCGCGGGGAATCCGTCCTGCGTGTCCTGAGTACGGGCATCCATGGACCGCAGCCTGAACACCGAACGGGGTCACGGAGGCGGAACCCGTGTTACGTTCGGCGCATGGCCGAATCCGTCGTACTTGACCCGGTGGATCTGCATCTTCTGCGCCTGTTGCAGAACGACGCCCGGACGACGTACCGCGACCTGGCGGCGCAGGTCGGGGTGGCGCCCTCGACATGTCTCGACCGGGTGACCCGACTGCGCCGCTCGGGAGTGATTCTCGGCCATCAGCTGCGGCTGGATCCGGCGAAGCTGGGGCGCGGCCTTGAGGCGCTGCTGTCGGTGCAGGTCAGGCCGCACCGACGGGAGCTGGTGGGGCCCTTCGTGGAGCGGATCCGGGCGTTGCCGGAGTCCCGTACCGTCTTCCATCTCACCGGCCCCGACGACTATCTGGTGCACGTCGCGGTGGCGGACATGGCGGACCTGCAGCGCCTGGTCCTCGACGAGTTCACGGCCCGGCGCGAAGTCGCGCGGGTGGAGACCCGGTTGATCTTCCAGCAGTGGGACTGCGGACCACTGCTGCCACCCGGGCAGGTCGCGCCGAAACCCGCTGAGCAGGCCTAAGGGGTCCTTGGCACTATGCCCGCCCGGGTCTTGCGGCCTGGCACCACACCTCGCCGCGTTGCCGCAAAGCCCTGGTAGCTCCGCTACAAGGGCTCTTCGGCGCCTTGCGATGCACGGCACCGGACCACGCGACCTCATCGGGCGCTCATTGTGCAAGGACCCCTAAGCCGAGCGCGGAATCCCCGTGACGTGGACCACGTCACCGTATGAGGATGGTCCGCATGTCAGACACCACCAGGAGACTCCTGCCACGGGAGGTCGCCGACGCCTATGTCGACGACCTCGTCGCCCTCGACCCGGTCACCGGCACGTACCTCGGGGTGAAGGAGAGCGCGAGCAAGCTGCCCGACACCTCGCCCGCGGGCCAGGAGGCACTCGCCGAGCTGGCCCGGGCCACCCTCGCACGGCTGGACGAGGCGGAGCGCCAACCCGGCGCGGATAGTGACATCGAGCGCCGGTGCGCGCGCCTGCTGCGCGAGCGGCTGACCGCCGAACTCGCCGTGCACGAGGCGGAAGAGGGCCTCAGGACGGTGGGCAATATGCACACCTCGGTGCACTCCGTGCGTGACGTCTTCACCATCACCCCCACCGCGACCCACGAGGACTGGGCCGCCGTGGCGGAGCGCCTGCGGGCCGTGCCGGCCGCCCTGCGCGGCTACCGCGAGTCCATCGCCCTCGGTCTGGAGCGCAAGCTGTACGCGGGCCCGCGCCCGACCGCGACCTTCATCCAGCAGCTCACCGAGTGGTCGGACCTGGACGGCGAGGGCCACGGCTGGTTCGAGGACTTCGCCTCCCAGGGGCCCGAGACGCTGCGTACGGAGCTGGACGAGGCCGCCCGTGCGGCGAACGCGGCCGTCGTCGAGCTGCGTGACTGGATGCGCGACGTGTACGCGCCGGCGGTCGAGGACGCGCCGAACACGGTCGGCCGCGAGCGCTACGCCCGCTGGGCCCGCTACTTCAACGGCACGGACCTGGATCTCGACGAGGCGTACGCGTACGGCTGGGCCGAGTACCACCGCATCCTCGGCGAGATGAGGAAGGAGGCCGAGAAGGTCCTGCCCGGCGCCGAGACGCCGTGGGTCGCGCTCGCGCACCTCGATGAGCACGGAGCCCACCTCGAGGGCGTCGACGAGACCCGCGCCTGGCTCCAGGGCCTGATGGACGAGGCGATCGCAGCGCTCGACGGCACGCACTTCGAACTCGCGGAGCAGGTCCGGAAGGTGGAGTCGTGCATCGCGCCGCCGGGCAGCGCCGCGGCACCGTACTACACCTCGCCGTCCGCCGACTTCTCCCGCCCGGGCCGGACCTGGCTGCCGACGATGGGGCAGACCCGGTTCCCGGTGTACGACCTGGTCTCGACCTGGTACCACGAGGGCGTGCCCGGCCACCACCTCCAGCTCGCCCAGTGGGTGCACGTCGCGGACAACCTCTCGCGCTACCAGGCGACGGTGGGCGGTGTCAGCGCCAACGTCGAAGGCTGGGCCCTGTACGCCGAGCGCCTCATGGACGAGCTGGGCTTCCTCTCCGATCCGGAGCGGCGGCTCGGCTATCTGGACGCGCAGATGATGCGGGCGGTCCGCGTGATCATCGACATCGGTATGCATCTGGAGCTGGAGATCCCGGCGGACTCGCCTTTCCATCCGGGCGAGCGCTGGACCCCGGAGCTGGCGCAGGAGTTCTTCGGCGCGCACAGCAGCCGCCCGGCCGACTTCGTGGAGAGCGAGCTGATCCGCTACCTCTCCATGCCCGGCCAGGCGATCGGCTACAAGCTCGGCGAGCGGGCCTGGCTGCTCGGCCGCGAGAACGCCAGGAGCCGCCACGGCGAGGCGTTCGACGCGAAGGCCTGGCACATGGCGGCGCTCTCGCAGGGCTCCCTGGGCCTGGACGATCTGTTGGACGAGCTGTCCCGGCTCTGACCGCACCGCGCGGCCGGGCCCACGTCGTCGGTGTGGGCCCGGCCGTCAGCGCCGGGAGCGGCCCTCGGAGTCGATGATCGGCCGGCGATCGACCCCGCCCGGTCCGCGGCGAGCCCGGCCAGGTGTGGAGGTCGCGGCGCGCTCGATGCGCCACCTGGAGGAGGTCTCGGGCAGGATCGGCGCTCTGGGCTCGGTGACGACGAGCGTCGTCTACTCGTCCCCTCTCCCCCACCGCCCCCTCGGCCGGTGACCGCCGCGCGATGTGCCGCCCCGGCCACCGAGCCGCCTCAGCCGACTCCCCGCTGACGTACGGACGACCCTGTTCTGCCCTTGACTATCTCCAGCTGTGCGTGGATGCGTCGCCGCAGGTCCGGGACATGGCTGACGATGCCCACGCTGCGGTCCCGCTCCCGCAAAGAGTCCAGTACGTCGAGGACTTCGTCGAGGGTCTGGTCGTCGAGGCTGCCGAACCCTTCGTCGATGAAGAGGGTGTCGAGACGGACGCCGCCGGCCTCGTCGGTGACGACGTCCGCGAGGCCCAGGGCGAGCGCGAGGGAGGCGAAGAACGTCTCCCCGCCGGAGAGCGTCGCGGTGTCCCGCTCGCGTCCCGTCCACGCGTCCACGACGTGCAGGCCGAGGCCGCTGCGGCCGCGTCCGGAGCGGTCGTCGGAGTGCACGAGGGTGTAGCGGCCGGAGGACATGCGCTGGAGCCGGACGGTCGCGGCGGCCGCCACCTGTTCGAGGCGGGCGGCGAGCACATACGACTCCAGGCGCATCTTGCGTTCGTTGTCGGCGGAGGTGCCGGCCGTCAGGGACGCCAGCCGGGCCACCCGGTCGTGCTCCTCGCGCAGCGGCGCGAGACGCCGTACGGACGCGGTGGCGCGCGCGGACAACCGGTCGAGTTCGGCGCAGCGCCGGGCCGCCGCGTCCAGCGCGGACACCGCCTCCTGAAGCCGCCGGGCCGCGGCCTCGGCGGCCCGTTCGGCGGCGGCCGGGTCGGCGGGCGGCTGCTGCGCGGCGGCCACCGTGTCGGCCTCGGCCAGCATCGCGCGCACGGCGGCCCGCTCCTGCTGCCAGGCGTCCAGGCGCAGTTGCAGCTCGCGGTGGGCCGCGTCGTCCAGGAGTGCGGCGGCCGCCGCCTGCGGGGTGTCGAATCCGGCGCGGAAGGCGGCGTCGGCGAGGCGCGCGTCGGCTTCCTTGAGCCGCTGCGCGGCGTCCTCGGCGGCGCGGACGGCGTCGGCGGCCTCGGTCAGCAGGGCGGTCCTGCGCTCCAGCTGCACCGAGCGGGCGGCCACGCTCACCGCGTCGCCCCGGGCACGGTCCAACTCCTCCTGCAGCGCGCCGCGTTCCCGGTCCAGTGTGTCCCTGCGGGAGGTCCGGGCCGCCGCGCGCAGGGCTGCCTCCTGCCGGGCCGTGGCGCGTTGCTCCCGCTCGCGCTCGGCCCGTCTGAGATCCTCCTGGGCGGCGTGCAGCAGGGAGGCACCTGCCCGGGCGGCGCCGTAGAGCCGCTCCAGCTCCTCCGCCTCGGCGGCGAGGCGGCCGGCGGGTACGTCACCGGCCTCCGCGGTGGCGGCGGCCAGCGCCTCGCGTAGGGCGCCGACCCGCCGTTCGTCCTCGGCCCGCACCTCCTCGGCGTGCCGATGGGCGGCCAGGGCGCGTTCCTCCGCCTCCCGGTCGACGTGTCCGGCGACCTTCCGCGCGGGCGCCGGGTGGTCGGGCGCTCCGCAGACGGCGCAGGGTTCGCCGTCGACGAGTCCTGCGGCGAGTTCGGCGGCGATGCCCTTGAGGCGCTGTTCCTTGAGGTCGAGCCAGTGTTCATGGGCCATGAGCGCGCGTTCCCGCGCGGCCAGGGCGCGGGCCTGAGCGGCGTCGGCGTCCCGGGCCAGCCGGTCACGCTCGCGGGCCGCCTCCAGCCGCTTGCGCGCGGTCTCGCGCTGCACCGCGAGCTGCTCGGCCCGGGTGGCGTCCTCCTGGGCGGAGTCGATACGGGACTGGAGGCCCGCGAGGGTCTCCTCCCACTCGGCGAGCCAGTCCTCGGCATCCCGCAGGACCGCCTCGTCGGCGCGCTCCTCGCGGTCGAGGTCCGCGCGTTCCGCGGTGATGCCGGCGAGTCGCCGCTCGGCACGGCGGGCCGACTCCAGGCCGCCCAGTTCCTCGGCGGCGCGGCGCGCGGCGGCGGCGAGCCCCGCCGCGCCGGCGTCCGCGAAGGTGTCCGGGAGCAGGGCACGCGCGCGTGCCTCCTCGGCGGCGGCCCGCCGGTGCCGCGTCTCGGCGGCCTCCCGCAGGTCGAGGGCGGGCCCCACGGATTCGGCCTTCCGGGAGCGCTCCATGCGTGCCTGGGCCTCCTGGTGGGCGTCGGCCCGCTCTTCCAGCAGTGCCGCACGCTCCCGGGCCTCGGTGAATCTGCGCTGCAGCCGGGCCCGTTCGCGTACGTCGTCGAGAGCGCGTTCGGCGGCGGCCCGCGCCGACTCGGCGGCCCTCCGCGCACAGTCGGCGACGGTGAGCCGCTCGCGGGCCGTGCTGCGGGCGACGGCGGCCCAGCCGAGGACGGCGGCGGCGAGACCCGGGTCGCCCGGCGCCAGGTCCGGCAGGGGCAGCAGGTCGCCCGCGGCCTGCTGCATCCGGTGGGCGTCGGCGAGCAACGCGGCGTCTCCGTCGCGCACTTCCGCCTCGGTGGCGCGGCGCCGTTCGGCGAGGCGCTTTTCGACCTCGGCGAAGCGCCGGGTGTCGAAGAGCCGGCCCAGCAGCTTGCCGCGGGCCTCGGCGTCGGCGCGCAGAAAGCGGGCGAAGTCACCCTGCGGCAACAGCACGACCTGGCAGAACTGTTCACGGCTCATGCCGAGCAGCTGGGTGATCTCCTCTCCGATCTCCTGATGGGAGCGGCTGAGGTCCTTCCAGGTGGATGCGGTGGCGTCGTACTCGCGCAGCCACGTCTGTGCCTTGTCGGTGGTCGTACCGGTGCCGCGCTTCTTCGGGCGCTCCCAGGGCGGCCGGCGGGTGATCTCCAGCCGGCGTCCGGCGACGGTGAGGTCGAGCCGGATCTCGGTGCAGGTCCCCGGCGCCGCGTGGTCGCTGCGCAGCGTGAGGCCCTGGCCGCTCTGCCGGGCACCCGGAACGGCCCCGTACAACGCGTAGCACACGGCGTCCAGCACCGAGGTCTTGCCCGCCCCGGTGGGGCCGTGGAGCAGGAACAGCCCGGCGGTGGACAGTGCGTCGAAGTCGACGCTCTGGGTGCCGCCGAAGGGACCGAAGGCGGTGATGTCGAGCCGGTGCAGCCTCACAGGGCTCCTTCCGTGTCCCGAGCGTGCGAGATCACCGGGCGACCTCCCGCACGGCCTCGTCGGCGCGCACGGCGTCGAACGCGTCCTGGAGCACGACCCGTTCGCGCTCGTCGGGTCCCGCCCCGCGCACATGGGCCACGAAGTCCTCCGCGATCTGCTGGTCGGAGCGGCCCGCCAGCCGCCGCACATAGGACGCGGCGGGATCCTCGGGGGCGCGTTCGGGGTCGAAGACGAGGCTGAGGGTGTGCGGGAAACGCCCGGTCAGCCGGGCCATGGGCTCGGGCGGCCGCACCGGGTCGGTGAGCGTGGCCTCCACCCACGCCTCCGTGTGGCGCTCCAGCTCCGGGTCCGCGAGCAGGTCCTCCAGACTCCCCCGGATCCGGGCGAGGGGGCGCGGCAGCGGGCAGGCGACGCGGTCCGCGGTCACGGAGCCGTCGGCCCCGAGGTCGACGAGCCACATGCTCTTGCGGTGGTCGGCCTCGGAGAAGGAGTACGGCAGCGGGGAGCCGGAGTAACGCACGCGCTCGGTGATGGTCTGGCTGCCGTGCAGATGCCCGAGGGCCGCGTAGTCCACCCCGGCGAAGACGCCCGCGGGTACCGCGGCGACCCCGCCGACCGTGATGTCCCGTTCGCTGTCGCTGGGCTCGCCCCCGGTGACGAAGGCGTGGGCGAGGACGACGGAGCGGGTTCCCGGCGGTCGCGTCGCGAGGTCGGCGCGGACCCGGTCCATGGCGGCCGCCAGCACCGACTCGTGGGTGGCCTTCCTGACACCGAACTCGTCCTTGACGAGGGCCGGTTCGAGATACGGCAGGCCGTAGAAGGCGACGTCCCCGTGGGCGTCCGGCAGCAGGACCGGAGTGCCGCAGGCGGCGGGCCCGGTGCGCAGATGGATGCCGGCGCGGCCGATGAGTCCGGCGCCGACGCCGAGGCGTCGCGCCGAGTCGTGGTTCCCGGAGATCATCACCGTGGGCACGCCCAGGTCGGCGAGGCGGTGCAGGGCGTCGTCGAACAGTTCGATCGCGGCCAGCGGCGGAACCGCCCGGTCGTACACGTCTCCCGACACCGCCACGGCGTCCACGCCGCGCTCGCGCACGGTCGTGACGAGGTGGTCGATGAACGCGGCCTGGGCCTCAAGCATGTTCACACGGTGGAACGCCCGCCCCAGATGCCAGTCGGACGTGTGCAGCAATCTCAAGAAACCGCTCCGACCTGCACGTCTCCCCCTACCGCACCTCTACGACCGGCACGAACCGGGCACTGACTCCCGGTCCGCGCCCACCACGCTAACCCCTCTCGGCGGCTGCTCCCTCACGAACCTCGACCTGTCATCCCCCTGCCCGAGGCCCGATACTGCGACATATCCGCCATCATCCGGCTCCCTGCGAGGAGGACTCAGCCCGGAGTCTCACCGTCCGGAGTCCACGTCCCCGTACGCCTCTTCGCCCAGTTCCAACCCGGCCGTGCCCGCGGTGGCGTCCGCGAGCCAGGCGCGGAAGGCCTCGACGTCGGCGTCGGGCAGTGCGATCTCGATGGTGACGGCCTCTCCGTAACGCACGTCGCGCACCTCGCGGCCGGTCGCCCTCAGGTCGTTCTGCACCTTGCCCGCGCGCTGATGGTCCACGGTCACCGTGGCGAGCCGGAAACGGCGGCGGGTGAGGGTGCCGAGGGTGTCCAGTGCCTCGCCGACCGCTCCCCCGTACGCCCTGATGAGCCCGCCCGCCCCGAGCTTCACCCCGCCGTAGTAGCGGGTGACGACGGCGACGACGTACCGCATGTCGCGGCGCAGCAGCATCTGGAGCATGGGGACGCCGGCGGTGCCGCCCGGTTCGCCGTCGTCGTTCGCCTTCTGGATCGCGGCGTCGGCGCCGATGACGTACGCGTAGCAGTTGTGGGTGGCGTCCGTGTGCTCCTTGCGGACGCGGGCGATGAACTCCTGCGCCTGGAGTTCGGTGGCGGCCGGGGCGAGGGCGCACAGGAAGCGGGAGCGGTTGACCTCGGTCTCGTGCACGCCCGCGCGGGCGACGGTGCGGTACTCGTCCTGCATCACGCCAGCCTATGCGGCGCGCCCGGGCACGCCGCACGAGGGCGTCGACGGGGCCGCGGTGGGGCGGGGCGGACGCGGCGGGCCCCGGCTCTTACGAGGCATCCGCCCGATGTGCCGCAGCTCTCACCCGGCTCCTTCCGGCCTCGACGCGTTCGCCCCCGGCACCCGGGCATACGGCCCCGTAGTGGATACTCGCTCGTCGTTGTCCCCGGGTTCCGGGCCGTTCGAAGCCCGGGACCAGAGCCGTGGCCCCGCGGGGCCGCCCGAGCGAACGCAGGAGAGCACAGCATGACCGGCACCCAGGTGGAGAGCCCGGACGCCGCCGAGCCCGACCATGTGCGGCCCTCCGCCGCCACGACCCGCTGGCGGGGCTGGCTCCTGGAGGGCCTGAGCGAGCGGACGGCCCGGCACCCTGGCCCGCACGCCACCCCGGACGACGAGCACGAGGGGCACTCCTGGTGGCGCGTCATGTGCCTGACCGGCGTGGACTACTTCTCCACCCTCGGCTACCAGCCCGGTATCGCCGCCCTCGCGGCCGGGTTGCTGTCGCCGCTCGCGACGCTCGTGCTGATCGCGCTGACCCTTCTCGGGGCGCTCCCCGTCTACCGCCGGGTGGCCCACGAGAGCCCCCACGGCGAGGGCTCGATCGCCATGCTGGAGCGGCTGTTGCCGTGGTGGGCGGGGAAGGTCCTCGTACTGGTGCTGCTCGGCTTCGCGGCCACCGACTTCATGATCACGATGACCTTGTCGGCCGCGGACGCCGCCGCGCACGTCGTGGAGAACCCGTACGCCCCGCACTGGGCCGACGGCGGCAACACCTGGATCACCCTGCTTCTGCTCGCCGCGCTCGGCGCCGTCTTCCTGAAGGGGTTCAAGGAGGCCATCGGCATCGCCGTGACGCTGGTCGCCACGTACCTCACCCTCAACGTGATCGTGCTCGCCGTCGCCGTCTGGGAGGTGCTGAGCCATCCGGTGAGCATCGGCGACTGGACGGACGCGATGACCGCCGAGCACTCCTCGCCTCTCGCCATGATCGGCGTGGCGCTTCTCGTCTTTCCTAAGCTGGCGCTCGGCATGTCCGGCTTCGAGACGGGTGTGGCCGTGATGCCCCAGGTCAAGGGCGATCCGTCGGACACCTACGCCCATCCGGCCGGGCGTGTGCGGGACACCCGGAAGCTGCTCACCACGGCCGCCGTGATCATGAGCTGTCTTCTGCTGCTGTCCAGCCTGGCCACGACGATCCTGATCCCCCAGGACGCCTTCAAGAGCGGCGGCCCCGCCAACGGACGCGCGCTCGCCTATCTCGCGCACGAACACCTGGGCGGGGCCTTCGGCACGGTGTACGACGTCGCGACCATCGCGATCCTCTGGTTCGCGGGCGCCTCCGCGATGGCCGGGCTGCTCAACCTGGTGCCGCGCTATCTTCCGCGCTACGGCATGGCCCCGGAGTGGACCCGCGCCGTCCGCCCCTTGGTCCTGGTCTTCATGGTGGCCGCCGTCCTCATCACGCTGTGGTTCAACGCCGACGTCGACGCCCAGAGCGGCGCGTACGCGACGGGTGTGCTCGTGCTGATGCTCTCCGCGGCGTTCGCCTCGACGGTCGCCGTGCACCGGCGGGGCCACCGGGCCGCCGCGCTCGGCTTCGGAACGATCACCGCGGTCCTCGCCTACACCCTGGTCACCAATGTGATCGAGCGCCCCGACGGCATCAAGATCGCACTGATCTTCATCCTCGCGATCCTGGTCACATCGTTCGCCTCGCGGGTGCACCGTGCCTTTGAACTCCGTGCCGCGGCCGTCACCTTCGACGAGGCGGCGACCCGCTTCGTCGAGGAGGCGGCGGCGCACGGACCGCTGCGGCTGATCGCCAACGAACCCCAGGAGCACAGCAGGCGCGAGTACCGCGCCAAGGAGTACAGCCAGCGGGAACAGACGCACATCCCGGACGGACGGCCGGTGCTGTTCCTGGAGGTCTTCGTCACCGACTCCTCGGACTTCACCGCCGATCTCAGGGTCCACGGCGACGAGAAGCACGGGGTGCGCAGGCTGAGGGTGGCGGGCGCGACCGTGCCCAACACCATCGCTGCGGTCCTGATGGAGCTGCGCGACCGCACCGGCCAGGTGCCGCACGCCTACTTCAACTGGACCGAGGGCGCCCCGTTCAGCCATCTGCTGCGCTTCCTCGTGTTCGGGGACGGCGAGGTGGCCCCGGTCACCCGTGAGGTGCTGCGCCGCGCCGAGCCCGATCCGGTGCGCCGCCCTCGGATCCACGTCGGCTAGTGCTGTGACCGGAAGGGTTTGCCGGAAAGCTCGCGGCGTCCGGTGCAGGGGGCACCTCCCAGCGGTAGCTGGGGGAGCATCGCAAGGCGGAGCATCGCCCGCGTACTGGATGTACTCGGGTGATGCGACAACGCGGAGAGGTGCCGTGCCGGGCGTCGCGGACCCGGGCTGATCCAAACGAAACCCTGGTGCCGCCGGTCGCGGCCGGGCGGCGCCGCCGCTACCTCTTCCTTCCCCTCGGCACGATCACCTCCGTCAGGAGCGCCGTGCCGGGGGCGAGAGCCTCCCAGGTGCCGCCGTGGGAGGCGAGGACCGCGATCGCCGCGGTGGGGAACTTGGTGCCGACGCGCTCCAGCGTGTCGTCGAGCCCCTGCCCGGCGAGGGCGAGCACCAGATCCGTGAGCCCCGGGTTGTGCCCGATCAGCAGCAGCGTCCTAACCCCTGCGGGCACCTCGTGCACGGCCTCCAGCAGATCGGGTACGTCGGCGGCGTACAGCCGCGCCTCGAAGCGAACGGGCGGCGGGATGCTCCACTGGGCCGAGGCCAGCTCCCAGGTCTGGCGGGCGCGCACGGCGGTGGAGCACAGCGCGAGGTCGGGCAGGCAGTCGGCCTCGACGAGCGCCCGCCCCGCGGCCGGGGCGTCCCTGAGGCCGCGCGGCGCGAGCGGCCGTTCATGGTCGGCGACGTCCTCGGGCCAGGCGGACTTGGCGTGCCGCAGGACGACGAGCCTGCGCAGCGGGCCGGACCCGGCACGGGGGATCACGCCCGGGTCCCGATCTCGCGTGCGAGGTCCAGGCCGAGCAGCCGGTCGGCGTAGGCGTACGTCTCGAAGCGCGCGCCCTCCGGCAGTTCGTGGTCGCCCTCCACGCGCTCGAGCACCCGAAGGACGGCCGGTACGTCGAGGTCGTCCTCCCAGGCGGTGCGCAACTCGTGCCGCACCTGTTCCGGGATGGGCCGCGAGCGGTGGGTCGCCCAGCCGGCGACGACCCGGCGCCAGCGTCCGAGTGTGTCGTGCGCCGCGGTCAGGGCGGCCGTGTCGAGGGCCGCGGGCCGGCGGCGAGGGCGGGCGAGCAGGGCGAGACGCACGGCCGACGGCGGGGCGGCGGTGTCGGCGGGTCCGGTGGCCGGGGCGACCTCGATGCGCACCCCGTCGGGTGCCGTGTGTTTCGCCCCGACGACGTGCAGGGCCCGGCCGAGGCCCGGCGCGTCCGGCTCCGCGGGGCGGATGCCGAGGGCGTCGGCTCGTTCCCGGAGGGCGGCGGACGGGGCGGCGACCGTGACCACGGGCGTGCCGCCGAGTTCCAGGGCCCGGGCCAGCACGTCGGCCACCAGCAGCACCCGCAGGGCCGAGGTGTCGGCCCCGGTGACATGGGCGTGGACGCGGACCAGGCCGGGTCGGATGTCGGTGGACTCGCCACTGCGGGCGTCGATGATACGGAGCACGGGGCGAGCGTAGGCGGACGACGGCGCCGGCGCAGGGAGGTGGGGCTCGTTCCGGTCCCGTGGGCCGGGCTCCCCGGCGCGGGGAATCCCGCTGTGCCACCCACTGTTGGCCCACAGCAGACGGCGCGGGCCTGCCGCGTCGCGTGACGTCGAAGGAGACCGGCCGTGTACGGCGACTCAGCAACGATCCGCAAGATCCTCACCGAGCTGGGCGACACCTGGGCGATCGTGGGCCTGTCCGGGAACGAGCGCCGTGCCGCCTACGGGGTCGCCGCGGTGCTCCAGCGCTTCGGCAAACGGATCGTGCCGGTCCATCCCAAGGCGGAGACGGTCCACGGCGAGCAGGGCTACCCGTCGCTGGACGCGATCCCGTTCCCGGTCGACGTCGTCGACGTCTTCGTCAACAGCGACCTGGCGGGCCCGGTGGCCGACCAGGCCGCCGCGATCGGCGCCAAGGCCGTCTGGTTCCAGCTGGGTGTGATCGACGAGGACGCGTACGAACGCACCCGCGCGGCCGGTCTGGAGATGGTGATGGACCGCTGCCCGGCCATCGAGATTCCCTCCCTGCGGTAGTCCGCCGAGCCCCATCGGGTGAACGGACTCGCGGGTCACACGTGTTCGAGCGGGCCTCGCGGATACGGTTGATACCGACAAGTAACTGGTCAGGCGGCGACGAGGAGTCTGCCCCCCGCCACCGCCAGCATCGACGAGACGGAGCCGCCCCAGGCGCCGAACTCGCCGGACTCGATGACGCCGTCCCCGCCGAACTCGCGGAGCAGCACAACACGGTAGTGGCGTCGAGCCGCTCGACGTACGGGCGCCACACCTTGCCGACCAGGCAGCGGAAGGCTCCTCGGTTTGCATCCGCCTTCCCTCCTGGCAGCCACGCGGCCGAGTTTCGCAGCCGGCGGGCGCTGCGTGATGACAGTCGTCCGCCTGCCCCCGTGGAGTCCTCGCGCCGGCGAAGTCTCCCGGAGGCAGCGGCCGGAACCGTCCGGGAGGCAGTATGTGGGCCGTACTCGAGCAAGTGGCCGGAGTTGCTCCGCAGCTCTTCCTTTACGCCGTCGCCCTCTTCGTCGTCATGATCCTCCTGGCGCTCGTCATCAGCCTGCGCCAGGCGGAGGCGTCGGAACGCCCCGAGATCATCAGAGCCCTGGCGGATCTGATGGCGTTCTGGAAGAAGAGGTGACGGGACCGCCGCCGCTCTCCGCGGCGGTGGCCGGGGATCCGGCCTTGTTTCAGCGGGCCAGCCGCCCCAGCAGCGACGAGGCCGACGTGACGCCCACAGCCGCGGCCACCAGCAGCACGCCGAAGTCGAGCAGCAGGTGGGAGGGTGTGCCCAGCAGCAGGCCGCGCAGCGCGTCGACCTGGTAGCTGAGGGGGTTGACCTTGCTGGCGGCCTGGAGCCAGCCGGGCATGACGGCCACCGGGTAGAGGGCGTTGGAGCCGAAGAAGAGCGGCATCGTGATCGCCTGGCCGATGCCCATCAGCCGGTCGCGGGTCAGGACGATGCCCGCGATGGTCATGGACAGACAGGAGAAGAAGGCCGAGCCCAGGACGACGGCCAGCGCAACGCCCAGCAGCCGCAAGGGGTTCCAGGTCATCGCGACGCCGAGCAGTGCCGCGATCACGACGACCACCAGCGCCTGGATCAGCGCCTTCACCCCGGAGGCGAACGCCTTGCCGGTGATGAGCGCCGTCCGGGGGGTCGGTGTGACCAGCAGCTTGGTGAGGATGCCTGCGTCCCGCTCCCAGATGATCATGATGCCGTAGAAGATGGCGATGAACATCGCGGACTGGGCGATGATCCCGGGGGCCAGATAGTCGAGGTACGGGATGTCTCCGGTGGGGATGGCCTTGATCCGGGTGAACGTCTCCCCGAAGATCAGCAGCCACAGTGCCGGCTGGATCGCGCGCGTGTACAGCTCGGTGCGGTCGTGGCGCAGCTTCTGCAGCTCCACCGCGCACATCGCGGCGACCCGGGCAGGCAGTACCCTCCAGCCGGCGCGTGCCCGGGGCGGGTCCAACAGCAGGCCCAGGTCCGGCCGTGAGGCGCCGTCAGCCGACGCGAGAGGCGGTGCGGCGGGTGCTTCGGACATGGCGGAAGTCTCCTGACTGGTCGTCGAGGCCGCTGCCTGCGACGTCACGGAAGACGTCCTCCAGCGTCGGCAGCGGGCCTTGGGTGCCGAGCCGTTCCCGAAGGCCGTTCCTCAGCTCGGCGGGGGTGCCGAGGGCACGGACGCGGCCACGGTGCATCAGGGCGACCCGGTCGCAGTACTGGTCGGCCTCGTCCATGTAGTGGGTGGTGACGAGGACGGTCATGCCGGTGGCGGCGCGGACGGCGTTGATGTGCTCCCACACGTTCGTCCGGGCGATCGGGTCCAGCCCGATGGTCGGCTCGTCGAGGATCAGCAGCCGGGGCGCGCTGACCAGCGCCTGGGCGAGTTCCAGCCGGCGCACCATCCCGCCGGAGTACGTCTTCGCCAGACGGTCGGCCGCGGCCGTCAGATCCACGGCGGCGAGGGCCTGTTCGACGCGCCGGGCCCGCTCGCGGCGGGAGACGTCGAAGACCCGGGCGAACAGGGCGACGTTCTCCCGGCCGGTGAGCCCCGCGTCGGCGGAAAGCTGCTGCGGCACGTAACCGAGCAGCCGCCGTACGGCCATGCGCTCGCGGGCCGCGTCGTGGCCCAAGACGCGGACCCTCCCCGGCGGGACCGGCAGGAGCGTGGTCATACAACGGATCGCGGTGGTCTTGCCCGCGCCGTTCGGACCCAGTAGTCCGAACACCTCGCCGTCACGGACGGAGAGGTCGAGCCCGTCGACCGCCGTCGTCTCCCCGAAGGAGTAGCGGAGTCCGGTACAGCTGACGGCGTCCATCGTCGGGGCCTCGCCGTCCGTCGCGCTGTTCGTCATGTCTCCTCGCCCTCCTCGTGCAGGTTCTCCGCCAGCTTGCGCAGGGCGGGCAGGGCCGCCTGAAGCGCCTCGCGGTCCTCTTCGTCGAGACGGGCCAGCTGACGGCGTACGAGTGCGGTGCGCCGCTCGTGCCAGTCGCGCAGCCGCGCCTCCGCCGCCTCGGTGGGCAGCAGCCGCGCGGCCCGCCGGTCGGCGGGGTGCGTCTCACGGACGAGATAGCCGTCTCGCGCCAGCTGGTTGACCAGCGTGGACACCGAGTTTCCCGCCAGGTACAGCTCCTTGGCGGCGTCCGACACCCCGATGCCCGGGCGGGCCACCACCAGGCGCAGCAGTTCGACCTCCGCACCGCGCAGGCGCGGAGGCCCGGCCCCGATGCGCAGCCGCCGTCTCATCAGCCGCTGTACCGCCACCAGAGCGGTGGCCAGGTCGTCGGCGAAGCTTTCGGACCCCACACTCCCAAGATTACCTCTGTGTCAGAGGTATTGGGGGAAAGAGAAGGTCAAGGGGGTAGGGGCACATCAGCCGCTCGTCCCCGTCAGTGGTGGTGCGGCTCCTCACGGTGCACCGGGCCGTGCGGGGCGTCGCAGTGCCCGGGGTCGTCCGCCGTGGTGCGGTCACCGGGGAGCGCCACTTGCAGGACCCGTTCGGGGGCGTGGTCGACCTGGAGGGTGGTGTGGGTGATGCCGTAGCTCTGGCGCAGCACGTCCTCCAGGTCGCGGCGGACGGCGTGACAGTCGCCGCCCGGCTCCACCAGGATGTGCGCGGACAGCGCGGCCTGGCCGGAGGTGATCTGCCAGACGTGCAGATCGTGCACCTCGACGACGTCCGGCCGGGCGACCAGCCGGTCGCCGAGCGCGTCCGGATCGATGTCGGCCGGAGCGGCCTCCAGGAAGATACGACCCGACTCGCGCAGCAGTCCGTAGGCCGCCTTCACCATCAGCGCGACGACCAGGAGGGTGGCGATGGGGTCGGCGCGCTCGAAACCCGTGAGGAGGACCACGAGTGCGGCGACCGCGGTGCCGATGAAGGCGAACAGGTCGTTCAGGACGTGCTGGTAGGCGCCCTCCACGTTGAGGGAGGCGCGGTTGGCCTTGGAGATGCACCAGGCAGCGGCCACGTTCACGACGATTCCGGCGAGCGCGGTGGCCAGCATCGGGCCGCCCGCGACCTGCGGCGGGTCGATGAGCCGTCGTACGGCCTCGTACGCCAGCCAGGCCCCGAGTAGCAGCAGCGTGAGGCCGTTGACCTGGGCGGAGAGGATGTCCGCGCGCTTGAGGCCGTAGGTGTATCCGCCACGGGCCGGGCGGGCGGCCAGTCGCATCGCGATGAGCGCGAGCACGATGGAGGCGGCGTCGGTGAGCATATGGGCCGCGTCGGAGAGCAGGGCCAGGGAGCCGGCGAGGACACCGACGACCACCTCGGCCGCCATGAACAGGGTGATCACGGCGAGCGCGCCGCCCAGCCAGCGGCGGTCGGCACCCGCCGACACACCGTGGGAGTGCCCCGCGTGACTCCCGGGTCCGTGCCCGTGACCGTGGCCGCTCATCTGCTCCGCCTTCCCCCTCGATCGGGCGCCTCACCGCAGTGAAACGCATGGCGGCACCTCGAGGCAAAGGCTGCATCGGTGACCGTTGTCATGTCCGATAATACGTCGCTGACCTGCATAAACCGCGAGCCGATCAGGGATGCTGCGGGTCGCGGCGGCCAAGCGGTCCGTCGCCCCGGCCGTGCCGCCACGTCACAACCCGACGGCCCCGTCGATCCGCTCCCGCAGCAGGTCCGCGTGACCGTTGTGGCGGGCGTACTCCTCGATCATGTGGACAAGCACCCAGCGCAGCGACACGGTGCCACGCCAGGCGTCGTGGCCTTCGAGGTCGAGATGCGGCGCCTTGGCGACGAACGCCTCGGCGAAGGCGATCTCGGCACGCCAGGCGTCCCAGGCCCGGGTCACGACCGCCGGGTCGGGCACGGCGCCGGTGAAGTCGCGGTCTGGGTCGGACGGCGAGGAGAACAGGGGCCGGGCGTCCTCGGCGGCCAGGACGCGGCGGAACCAGCGGCGTTCCACATCGGCGAGGTGCCGCAGCAGTCCGAGCAGCGAGAGCGTGGACGGCGCCACCGATCGCTGCGAGAGCCGCGTGCCGAGGTCCGTGCACTTGAGCTCCAGCGTGACGCGCTGGGCGGCGAGGAAAGCGACCAGCAGGGTGCGTTCGTCGCCGGTGGCGGGGCCGAGGGTGCGAGGGTCGCGCTCGGCGGGGACGAACATGTCGGCTCTTCTGCGCGCAGGGGTCATGGGCCCATCATGGTGCGCTTTGGAACGCCCGTGTGCCGGACAGTGGATCTCAGCCCGTACATCGGGGGCATCGGCCCGTGTAGCGGTCGATCAGATCGCGCCATCCGGCCTCCACGCGCTCGAGCGACATCCCTCGGGCGGTGAGCAGATGGTCGACCAGCACCGTCTCCAGATAGCCGAGCAGCAGGTGGGCCACGAGTTCGGTGTCGCCGTCCACCCGCGCCTCACGCAGCAGCATGCAGACGTGGGCCAGTCGGAAACGGTATGCGGGGCCCGTCCGGCGGCGGCCGGGCTCGATGTGGGCCTCCAGATAGAAGTCCCGGTGGGTGTGCTCGTGGCGGATGACGGCCGAGCCGAAGGCGTACAGCCGCTCCTGCGGGGGCGCACCGGGGCCGAGCGGCGGCGGTCCCGAGACGAAGGCGGCCTGGAGTTGCTGTTCGTAATGACTGAGGAGCTCCACGAGCAGGCCCGTGCGGTCGCCGAAGCGCCGGAAGACGGTGCCCTTGCCGACGCCCGCCCCGCAGGCGATGTCCTCCATGGTGACGTTGGCGATGCCGCGCTCGGCGGCCAGTCGGGCGGCGACCTCCAGCAACCGGGTGCGGTTGCGTGCGGCGTCCGCGCGCAGCTGGGGCGTCTCGCCCGGCGGCCGCAGGGCGAGGTCCGTGGGGCCGCCCTGGTCGTCCTCGGGCGCGGGGAATGGCGCGAACGGCTCGGTCATGGCTTCAGAATACCGCGCGAGGAAGACAAACGGACCACGGTCCGGTTACGGTAGGCCATGAAGTGGACCGGGGTCCGGTTATGGTGGTACATCATTCAACGGACTCGGACGGTCCGTTTGTTATCGATCTCTTCATCCTGGAGTTTCGCCATGTCCGTACGCATTCTCGCCCTGGTCGGCAGCCTTCGCGCCGGTTCCCACAACCGTCAGCTCGCCGAGGCGGCCGTGAAGCACGCCCCCGAGGGCGTCGAGGTCGTGCTGCACGAGGGTCTGGGCCAGGTGCCCTTCTACAACGAGGACATCGACGTCGAGGGCAGCGTTCCCGAGGCCGCGACCGCGCTGCGCACCGCCGCCGCCCAGGCCGACGCGCTGCTGCTCTTCTCGCCCGAGTACAACGGCACCATCCCGGCCGTACTGAAGAACGCGATCGACTGGCTGTCCCGTCCGTACGGCGCCGGCGCCCTGACCGGCAAGCCGGTCGCCGTCGTCGGCACCGCGTTCGGCCAGTACGGCGGCGTCTGGGCGCAGGACGAGACCCGCAAGGCCGTGGGCATCGCCGGCGCCACGGTCGTCGAGGAGGCCAAGCTCTCCATCCCCGGCTCCGTCACTCGCTTCGCCGAGACCCACCCCGCGGACGACTCCGAGGTCGTCGAGGGCCTGACCAAGGTCATCGAGCAGCTGTCCCAGGCCGCGCCCGCCGGCGTCTGACCCTCCGGGCTCCGGCTCCAGCGCCGGCCCGAAGCGTGACCAGGCCGTGGGCCGGGACCGAGAGGCCCTGGCCCACGGCCGCGGTCATATCCGCTCGCGAGGGGCCGGGACACCGCGCGCACGCGGCGCACACCGATTCCATGGACGTGCTCAACGCACGTACGTTCGGCGATCGTTCACCCATAGGACGCACGCCTCGCCGTTGCCCGCGCTTCCCCGGAAATACGTCTTCGGTTGCTTTCATCGGTGGATGGACCACATCACGTTCCTCGTGGCCGTCGTCATCGTCACGGCGCTGGCCTTCGACTTCACGAACGGATTCCATGACACCGCAAACGCGATGGCCACCTCCATCGCCACGGGCGCCCTCAAGCCGAGAACCGCAGTCCTGCTCAGCGGTGTGCTCAACATCGTCGGCGCCTTCCTGTCCACCGAGGTCGCCAAGACCATCTCGGGCGGCATCGTGGACGACACCCTGGTGACCCCGGGCATGATCTTCGCCGGGCTGGTGGGCGCGATCCTGTGGAACCTGCTGACCTGGCTCCTCGGCCTGCCGTCGAGTTCCTCGCACGCGCTGTTCGGCGGTCTGGTCGGCGCCGTGTGGGTCGGTGCGGGCAGCCATGGCGTGCACTTCGACAAGGTTCTCGAGAAGGTTCTGATCCCGGCGTTCGCCTCGCCCGTCGTGGCCGGTGTGGCGGCGCTGCTGGCCACCTATCTCGCGTACCGGATCACCGCCCGAGCCCGCAAGGAGTCGGTGACCAAGGGCTTCCGGCTCGGCCAGATCGCCTCCGCCTCGCTCGTCTCCCTCGCCCACGGCACCAACGACGCGCAGAAGACCATGGGCGTGATCACGCTGACGCTGATCTCGGCCGGCGCGCTGGGCCACGACGCGGGCCCGCCCGTCTGGGTGATCGCGTCGGCCGGTCTGGCCATCGGCCTCGGCACCTACCTCGGCGGCTGGCGCATCATCCGAACGATGGGCAAGGGCCTGACGGACATTCAGTCGCCGCAGGGCTTCGCTGCCGAGGCCGCGTCCACCACCGTCATTCTCACCTCCGCCCACCTCGGCTTCGCGCTGTCCACCACGCAGGTCTGCTCGGGCGGCATCCTCGGCGCGGGCGTCGGCCGGCGGCTCGCCGAGGTGCGCTGGGGCACCGCGGGCCGCATGGTGATCGCCTGGCTGATCACGCTGCCGGCAGCCGCGCTGGTCGGCGGCCTCTCCGCGGGTGTCGTGAAGCACGGCGGGAACGCCGGAACCGTGGTCATCGCCCTGGTCGCCGCCGCCGTCGCCGTCTTCATCGTGCTCGCCTCGCGCCGCAACCCGGTCCACGCGAACAACGTGAACGAAACCCACGAGGTCACCATCCGCGGCACCGCGCCCGCGCGCGTCGGCAGCGCCGTCTGAGCCAGGGAGAGTTCGAGCCATGCATCTTGACTGGACCGCCCTCGGCCAGGTCACCGCGGTCCGGCATCGGCGTCACCGTCGCCGTGGTCGTCGTCTTCGCGCTCGGCGTGCTCGGGTTCGCCCAGGCCGAGTCCGCCCGCGAGAGGGACGGCGGCGGCCACGCCCTGGCCGTCGCGCAGGCCGGGCTCTGCTTCCTGGCCTGCGCGGCCGTGGTCGATACGGGATCTACCTGATCGTGCCGCAGTTCCACTGAGGCAGGCGGAGACGGATGACGATGACACCTCTGGTGACCGACGGCCTGCGGGTCGACTACACCGGTCGCCATGTTCCGCGCCACGGACACCGACTACGCGCCGCGGACCGTGGTCAAGAGCAACGACAAGAAGCGGGCGCGCGTCGAGGCGATGCGCAGCGTCCTGGCCCGCTTCGACTACACCGACAAGGACACGGAGGTCGTCGGCACGCCCGATCCCGGCATCGTGGGTGCGGCGGCCAACCTCCTGGAGGCGGGTGAGGACGACAGCGCCCCCTGAGCGGGCCTTGCGGGCGCTGGGCTCAGCGGTACGTCGCGGCGACGGCCTCGCGCCTCCTTGCCCAGGGCGTCTGCCCGAAGGGAAGGCGGCATGGCGTGCTGGACCGTCGTCGACTGCGTACCGGGCCTCTGCGCCGAACGGACCCTCAGCCGTGCGCCGGGCGGTCGGTCAGCCGGTGGTCGGCAAGGCTGAGCGCCTCGTCCACGACCCGGCGCAGATGGCCGTCGCTCAGCGCGTAGATCACTCGGCGGCCCTCCTTGCGGGTGTCCACCAGGCCCGCGAGCCTGAGCCGTGCCAGATGCTGGCTGACCGCGGGCCTGGCCGCGCCGCACGACTGAGTGAGCGTGGAGACGTCGGCCTCGCCCCCGGCCAGGGCATGCAGCAGGGCGAGGCGGGTGCGGTCCCCGAGCAGGGCGAGCAGCTCGGCGGCGAGCGCGAACTGCTCCTCACCGGGAGAGCGGGGGTGCCCGCCGGCCGCGCCGCCGGTGCGCGGCTGCGTACTCTGCGCAGGTGATAGGTGCATGCGTGCGCTCATACGCACATAATGGCGCCGTGGGTGCGATCGCGTCCACTGTCGCGCGGGGAAGGGATCTTCCTATGGGCCAGCAGCACGAGGGACACGGGCACGGCGGGGCACCGGGCCACGTCGGGGCACGGGCGCACAGCGACAGGCACAGCCACGATGACCCGCACGCCCTTCACCAGCGGCACGAGCAAGGGCAAGGGGGCGATCACGAGCGAGCCCGCGCCCACGGGCGGGGCCGCGCCCACGCCCACCCGCACCCCCACGGTCCGCTCTCCCGCGTCCGCCACCTCCTCACCCCCCACTCCCACGAGATCGGCGACAAGCTGGACTCCGCCCTGGAGTCCTCCGCTCGAGGCATGCGGGCGCTGTGGGTCTCGCTGGCCGTGCTCGGGGCGACCGCGCTGGCCCAGGCCGTCGTGGTCGTGTTCTCCGGGTCGGTCGCGCTGTTCGGCGACACCGTGCACAACGCCGCCGACGCCCTGACCGCCGTGCCGCTCGGCATCGCCTTCGTCCTCGGCCGGCGCGCGGCCACGCGCCGTTTCACCTACGGGTACGGCCGAGCCGAGGATCTCGCCGGGATCGCCATCGTGCTGACGATCGCGGCGTCGGCCGCAATCGCCGCCTGGAGCGCCGTGGAACGGCTGATGGACCCCCGCCCCATGCAGCACGTTCCCGCCGTCGCCGCCGCGGCCGTCCTCGGTTTCCTGGGGAACGAGTGGGTGGCCCGCCACCGCATCCGGGTGGGCCGCGCGATCGGCTCGGCGGCGCTGGTCGCCGACGGGCTGCACGCGCGCACGGACGGATTCACCTCACTCGCGGTCCTGGTGGGCGCGGGCGGCGCGGCGCTCGGGTGGCACCTGGCCGACCCGATCGTGGGGCTGGCGATCACGGCCGCGATCGTGCTGGTGCTCCGGGACGCGGCCCGTGAGGTGTTCCGGCGGTTGCTGGACGCCGTCGACCCGGTGCTGGTGGACCGGGCCGAGCGGGCGCTGCGCCGGGTTCCGGGCGTGCAGGAGGTCGGCGAGCTGCGGCTGCGCTGGATCGGCCACCGGTTGCGCGCGGAGGTCGCGGTCATGGTGGACGGTGAGGTGAGCGTGCGCCGGGCGCACGACATCGCGGTCGAGGCCGAGCACGCCCTGCTGCACGCGGTTCCGCGGCTGACCGCGGCACTGGTCCACGCCGACCCGGCGCCGGCACCCGGCTGGGCGGATCCGCATCGGGCCCTGGCCCACCACTCCCCCGCCCGGCCCTGACCGGGAGGTGCCCGACCGGGACCGGCCCCTCAGACGCCCAGTCCCTCAAGGACCACGGCGTTGGCCAGCTCCGCGAACGCCTTGCCCGGCACCAGCAGTTTCCCCCGGCGTCTGCCGCTGCCGACCAGGACGTACGGCAGGTCGACGACCGCCGAGTCGACCAGCACCGGCCACTGGGCGGGCAGCCCGATCGGCGTGATGCCGCCGTACTCCATACCGGTCTGCCCCGTCGCCACGTCCATCGGCGCGAACGACGCCTTGCGGGCGCCGAGCCGGCGGCGGACCACACCGTTGACGACGACCCGGGTGGCGGACAGGACCACGCAGGCGGCCAGCGTGGTCTCGCCGCCCCGCTTGCCCGTGACCACGACGCAGTTGGCGGACCGGTCGAGCAGTTCCTCGCCGTAGTGCTCCAGGAAGACCGCCGTATCGGCCCACTGGGGCTCCGTGTCGACGTAGACGATCTGGTCGGCGGGCACGCTGCCGCTCCAGTGGCGTACGGCGTCGGCCACCGGGCGGATCAGTTCACCGAGGCAGTCAGGGGCGGGAGCGGCCTGGTCGAAGGCTCCGATGGGTGCGCGCATGACGGCACGCTAACAGCCCCGCCACGGCCGCCCCGGTGTCTCAGCGGACGGGCGGTACCGATACCGCCATCACCATATCCATCGGCACATCGCCGTCGTTGGCGTACGTGTGCGGGGTGCTGGCCTCGAAGGAGGCGCTGGCACCGGTGGGGACGTCGTACTCCACGCCGTCCACGGTGAGCGTCAGCCGGCCTGCAGTGACATGGACGAGTTCGACCGTGCCGGCCGGATGCGGGTCGGAGGGGCTGCGGTCCCCCGGCATCAGCCGCCAGTCCCACATCTCCAGCGGGCCGGGGGCCTCGGTGCCCGCGAGGAGGCGGTTGTAGCTGCCGGTGTCGGTGTGCCAGAGGCGGACGGCCTGCTCGGCCGTGACGATGCGGACCCTGGGGCCCTGCTCGTAGTCGAGCAGCGTGGTGACGCTGACGCCGAGCGCGTCGCCGATCTTGACGATCGTCCCGATGCTGGGGTTGGTCCGCGCCTGCTCGATCTGGATGAGCATGCCGCGGCTCACTCCGGCGCGGGCGGCGAGGGCGTCCAGGGTGAAGCCGCGTTCCGCGCGCCAGCGCTTCACGTTGCGCGCCAGGGACTGGGTCAGCAGGTCGAGGTCCGACACTTTGCGTCCAATATTCTGTATGACAGGGTTAAAAAAACTGAACTATGGTGTGGTGCACCTGGTTGTTCACCGAACTGTACTGCGAGGCCACCCGTGACAGCACTCTTCGCCCTGGCCACCAGTCTGCTGTGGGGGCTGGCCGACTTCGGCGGCGGGCTGCTGACCCGGCGGCTGCCCGCCCTGACCGTGGTGGTCGTCTCGCAGAGCGTGGCCGCGTCCGTGCTGGGCGCCGTCGTGGTGGTCACGGGCGCTTGGAGCGAGGCGGGGCCACGGCTGTGGTTCGCGTTCGCCGCGGGCCTGATCGGCCCGATCGCCCTGCTCTCCTTCTACAAGGCACTCGCCCTGGGGCCCATGGGCGTCGTCTCCCCGCTCGCCACCCTGAGCGTGGCGGTTCCCGTCGGCGTGGCGCTCGTGCTCGGCGAGCGCCCCGGACTGCTTCAGGGCGCCGGGATCGCCGTCGCCGTCGCCGGGGTGGTGCTCGCGGGCGGCCCCCAACTGCGGGGAGCGCCGGTGCAACGGCAGGCGATCCTGCTCACCCTCGTAGCGGCCCTGGGGTTCGGCACCGTGTTCGCGCTGGTCGCGGAAGCTTCGACCACGGTCAACGGACTGTTCCTGGCCCTCTTCGTACAGCGCGTCACCAACGTCCTCGGGGGCGGCGCCGCCCTGTCCGCGGCGGTGCGGCGCGGCGCCCCGGCCCTTCCACTGGACGGCTTCCCCTGGGGTTCCCTGCCCGCGCTCGCCTTCGTCGGTCTCGCCGACGTCGCCGCCAACGGCACCTACGCGGTCGCCGCCCAGCACGGCCCGGTCACGGTGGCGGCCGTCCTCGCCTCGCTCTACCCGGTGGTCACGGCGCTCGCCGCGCGCGGCTTCCTCAGCGAGCGGCTGCGCGCGGTGCAGGCGGCGGGAGCGGGCCTCGCTCTGCTCGGCACGCTCCTGCTGGCCACCGGTTGACGTCAGGACTCGGCGTCCAGCTCCGCGAGCCGGGCGATGTCCTCCTCGTCGAGCTCGGACAGCGCCGCCAGCTGCTCCGGCGTGACACCGTCCGGTATCGGCACCGGGGCCGGTGTCCTGAGCGGCGGCTGCCAGCCGTCGTCGGGCGTCCAGCGCCGCACGACCCGGGCCGGAGCCCCGGCCACCACGGCATGGTCCGGCACGTACCCGCGCACCACCGCGCCGGCCGCCACCACCACGTTCCGCCCGATCCGTGCGCCCGGCAGGATCACCGCGCCGGTCCCGACCCAGCACCCCGGGCCGATCTCCACCGGGTCCATCCGTGGCCACTGCTTGCCGATGGGCTCGTGCGGGTCGTCGTACGAATGGTTGGTGGAGGTCACATAGACGTACGGACCGAAGTAGCAGTCGCTCCCGATCGTGACCGAGGTGTCGGCGATGACATGGCTGCCGCGGCCGAGAACGACACCGTCACCGATGCGCAGGATCGGCTCCGGCCCGAGGTCGAGGTCGGGCATCAGCCCGGCCGTGAGGGTGACCTGCTCGCCGATGATGCAGTGGGCGCCGACGTGGATCCACGGCTCGCCGAAGACGGTGCCCAGCGGGAACGCCAGCCTGGTACCCGTTCCCATCGCACCGAAGCGGAAGCGCCCGGGGTGCTCCGCGGTCACGGAGCCCGCGCGCTGGGCCCAGGCCCAGCCCGCGTGGACGGCGCGCTGCGCCAAGGCGCGGCGCCATGACGAGAACGTGTTCTTGCTCCTGGGCACCCGCTCACGGTACTCAGCGGCGGGTGCGCTCATGAGCCCGTACCGCTGTGATCTTCGCCCCACGGATGGCGTACGGTGCCCGTGGACGACCACGAGGAGACGGCAATGACGCACAAGGCGCTGATCGCGGGCATCGGCGGCAGGGAGCCGGAGGTGGACGGGGAGGCCTTCGTGTCCCCCACGTCCGTGGTGATCGGCGGCGTCGCGCTGCACGCGGGCGCGAGCGTCTGGTACGGCGCGGTGCTGCGGGGCGACGTCGAGCGGATCACCGTCGGCGCGCGCAGCAACGTCCAGGACAACTGCACCCTGCACGCCGACCCGGGCTTCCCGGTCTCCGTCGGCGAGCGGGTCTCCATCGGGCACAACGCGGTGGTGCACGGCGCGACCGTCGAGGACGACTGCCTGATCGGTATGGGCGCCACGGTCCTCAACGGAGCGGTGATCGGCGCGGGTTCCCTGGTGGCGGCCCAGGCCCTGGTGCCGCAGGGCATGCGGGTGCCCCCGGGCTCCCTCGTGGCCGGTGTGCCCGCCAAGGTGAAGCGGGAGCTGACCGCCGAGGAGCGCGAGGGCATCACTCTGAACGGCACGATGTACGCGGAGCTGGCGAAGGCCCACCGCGACGCGCACCGGCAGGACTGAGCCGGAGCGGCGGCGGGCCCGGCGCGCTTAGTCTGCGGCCGGGACGGTCTCCGGCTCGGCCGCCTCGCGCTGCGCCGCAGCCTTCCCGGCCTTGCGCCTGACCACAAGCATCGACGCGAGGCCGAGGAGGACCGCCGCCACCAGCCCCAGCCACGAGAACTTCTTCAGCCACGACTCGGCGACGACACCGACGTAGTAGATGACCGCGGTCGTGCCGCCCGCCCAGACCACACCGCCCAGGAAGTTGGCGGTCAGGAACTTCCAGTACGGCATCCGCAGCACGCCGGCCAGCGGTCCGGCGAAGATCCGCAGCAGGGCGACGAAACGGCCGAAGAAGACCGCCCACATGCCCCACTTCTCGAAGGACCGCTCGGCCGTGGCGACATGGCCCTCGCTGAAGTGCCGGGGGAACCTCTTCCCCAGCCAGGCCAGCAGCGGACGTCCGCCCCTGCGTCCGATCGCGTAGCCGATGGAGTCGCCGACGACGGCACCGATGCTGGCGCAGGCCCCGAGGACCACCGGGTTGACGTCGCTGTGCTGGGAGGACAGCAGCGCCGCCGACACCAGGACGATCTCACCCGGCAGCGGGATGCCCAGGCTCTCCACGCCGATGACAAGGGCCACCACCGCGTAGACGGCGGTCGCGGGTACCGTGTCGAGCCATTCCTGGACGTGCAACGCCCCATCCTCCCCAGTCGCGTCCGCGTCTTCCCGGGCGCACGCCCGCTCGGACGGCCCCCGGGAAGCGTACCTGCTCACCCCGTCACGGCGGCGTCCCGCAGAGCGCACCGGTGCTCGCGGCGGGCAGCCGCGCCCGGTGTGTCCCGGACCGGGGACGCCGACTTCAGTTCACCTCCGCGGTCGCCCGCGGCCGGGCATCCCGTGGTGAGGGCGCCCCCACCCAGACGGTGCGGCGGCCGGTGCCGAGACCCGGTCGTGGCACCGGGCGTCCCAGGAGGACAGCACCCGGACGGTCACGCGAAGCCGCTGCCCCGCCCGCGGGGAGAGCCCCCGGTAGCCGCCGAGGACGCGGACGGCCCTGGTAGAGCCAGAGGTCCGGCGAGGGCTGCGGCGCGGCATGGGGTCCGGCTGTTGCGTCAGCCGTTCGGGCGCAGGGTCCAGACCACGGTCATCTCACCGGTGACCGCGCCGTCCCCGCGCTGGATGGCGATCGATACGGGGAACTCGGGGCGCTGCCCCGCGTCCAGTTCGGCGAGGATGTCGGCGGCGGGGCGGCCGAGGGTGGCGGTCGCGGTGACCGGGCCCATCGCCAGCTTCTTGTAAGCGATCTCGGCGCGGACGGCGAGCGGTACGGCCCGCGAGAGCTGGTCCCCGAACGCGGCCAGCACGATGGCGCCGCTCGCCGACTCGCCCAGCGTGAACATCGCCCCCGCGTGCGGCCCGCCGACGTGGTTGTGGAAGTCGCTCTGGTCGGGCAAGGCCACGACGGCCTTTTCCGGGGTGGTCTCCAGGAACTCCAGGTTCAGGGTCCTGGCCATCGGCACCGTGGCGGCGAGCATCTCGCCGATCGACATCTGGTCTGCGCTCATGGGCGACATGTTACCCGCGAGTAGCCACCAGGGCCAGGGGCGCGCGATGATCCGTGGCCGGCCCGGTCAGCCGATGGTGAAGGTCCCGGCGGGCGGTTCGGGTGACGGGACGGCATCCTCGTCCTGGACGGGCTCGGCGGTGCCGATGAACTCCCGTAGCACCGCACCCTGTTCGACCCGGGCCGCAAAGGCGTCCGCGGCCGTGCGGCGGGCCAGGGCGGCCGTGTCCAGGGGCTGGTGGGCGGCGACGAGCACCGCGTTGCCGAAGCGGCGGCCACGCAGCACAGCCGGCTCGGCGATCAGCGCCAGTTCCTCGAACACCACGGAGAGCGTGGCGAGCTGAGAGCGGAGAAAGGCGAAGGGCGTGGCGTCCGCGAGGTTCGCGAGATAGACGCCGTCCGCGCGCAGCACGCGCTCGGCAGCCTGGGCGTAGGCGATCGTCGTCAGGTGGGCGGGCACGCGGGAGCCGCCGAAGACGTCCGCGATCACGACGTCCGCGGAGCGCGGCGGGGCGGCTTCCAGCCAGGCGCGTGCGTCGGCCGGGTGCAGTGTGACGTCGGCGCCTTCGGGCAGGGGGAGGTGTTCCACGACGAGGTCCAGCAGGCCCCGGTCGGCCTCCACCACGTGCTGCCGTGAGCCCGGCCGGGTCGCGGCGACATAGCGCGGCAGGGTGAGCGCGCCTCCGCCGAGGTGCAGCACGTCCAGCGAACGTCCCGGC
The DNA here is from genome assembly GCF_040643755.1 of Streptomyces sp. NPDC047079. NCBI lineage: Bacteria > Bacillati > Actinomycetota > Actinomycetes > Kitasatosporales > Streptomycetaceae > Streptomyces > Streptomyces sp. NPDC047079. The sequence continues at coordinate 37,447 of NZ_JBEYUZ010000013.1, read as the reverse complement.
TCCGCCAGCGTGTCCAGGGCATGGCCGAGCCGGCGCGCGTACTCGAACTCCAGATGCGTAGGCGCCTCCAGATCCACGTACGACTGCGGCGCCCCGTCGACCGTGAGCAGCCAGGCACGATCACGGTCCACGTCGGGCATCAGCTTGGCGGTCCCATGATCCACGGCTCGCGTCACGGGTATCGGCTCGGTCACGACTCCATTGTGCCGGGCCCGGGGGGAGGGACCGGACGGCCGAATCCACCCACCCCTCCCGCGCACGGAACCGCACCCCGGCCCCACCGTCGCCGTGCCCCGGACGCCATCGAGCCACCCCGCTCGGTTCCGGACCCGGCCGCCGACCCGGCTGCCGTCGGGTCGGCGGCTGTCGGATCGGCGGCCGCCGGCGGCGCCCGCGGCTCAGCCCACGGTCGTCACCGTGCCCGCGCCGACGGTCCGGCCGCCCTCGCGGATCGCGAAGCCGAGGCCGGGCTCCAGCGGGACCTCACGGCCCAGCTCCACCGTCATCGTGACCGTGTCGCCGGGCCGGGCGACCGCCGTCCCGCCGAGGTCGACGTCGCCGACCACGTCCGCGGTGCGGATGTAGAACTGCGGGCGGTATCCGGTCGACACCGCAGTCGTGCGACCGCCCTCGCGTGCCGACAGGACGTACACCTGTGCCGAAAAACGACGGCTCGGCACGACACTGCCGGGCGCGGCGACGATGTGCCCGCGCCGGACCGCGTCGCGCGCCACCCCGCGCAGCAGCAGCGCCACATTGTCCCCCGCCTGCGCCTCCTCCATGGGCTTGCCGAAGGTCTCCAGTCCGGTGACCACCGTGTCCACACCGGCGCCGAGCACCTCGACCCGGTCGCCGAGCCGCACCGTGCCGCGCTCGACCGCGCCCGTGACGACCGTGCCGCGCCCGGTGATGGTGAGCACGTTCTCCACCGGCAGCAGGAACGGCGCGTCCAGGTACCGCTCGGGCATGGGCACATAGGTGTCCACCGCGTCGAGCAGCGCGTCGATCGCCGAGGTCCAACGTCGGTCGCCCTCCAGGGCCTTGAGCCCGGAGACACGGACCACCGGGACGGAGTCTCCCGGATAGCCTTGTGCGCTCAGCAGCTCGCGGACCTCCAGCTCGACGAGGTCGGTGAGCTCCTCGTCGCCCGCGTCGGCCTTGTTGATGGCGACCACGATGTGGTCGACGCCCACCTGGCGGGCCAGCACCACGTGTTCGGCGGTCTGCGGCATGATCCCGTCGAGCGCCGAGACGACCAGGATGGCCCCGTCGAGCTGGGCGGCCCCGGTGACCATGTTCTTGACGTAGTCGGCATGGCCCGGCATGTCCACATGCGCGTAGTGCCGGGTGTCCGTCTCGTACTCGACGTGCGCGATGTTGATGGTGATGCCGCGCGCCGCCTCCTCCGGGGCCCGGTCGATCCGGTCGAACGGGACGAAGGTTCCGGTGCCGCGGTCGGCCAGGACCTTGGTGATCGCGGCGGTCAGGGTGGTCTTGCCGTGGTCGACGTGCCCCATCGTGCCGATGTTCAGATGCGGTTTGGTGCGCACGTATGCCGTCTTGGGCATGGCTGTACCTCGAAGCCTCTTCAGTGGTACCGAGTGACGGCCCCGGCATCGGACGATCCGGCCGGGACGGGGACCCCAAGGACTTGCCGACCCTCCCCCTGCGGGGTCCGCCGGACGATCCGGGAAGGGTCAGCTTCGGGCGCCGTCGACGGCGGCCAGGAGGAGCGGGACGGCAGCCTTCGGCGCATCCGCTGCGGCGGATGCTGCGAGGACGAAGGCGTACCGGAACATGCAGTAGAGCATGGTCGACCAGCCCGCCCACGTCGAACGGTTTTCCCGCCGGGCCCGTCCACGAGCCGGTCAGAGGTTCTTGAGCGCTTCCCGCACCGACAGCGGGGACAGCCGTGCCCCTTCCCGGGCCACGAACTCCCGTACGGCTTCCGGATCCGTCTTGGCGTACTCCCTCAGGGCCCACCCGATCGCCTTCCTGATGAAGAAGTCGGGGTGGTCCGAGCGGCGTACGCAGTAGGCGAAGAGGCGATTCGTGTCGGTCGCCTCCTTGTGGCGCAGCTGGTGGAGCAGGGCGGTCCGGGCGATCCACAGGTGGTCGTCCTCGATCCACGCGTCCATGGTGTCCCGCAGCCCGGGGTCGGCGGTGACGAGTCCTCCCACCACGTGGGAGGCGAGCGCGTCGACGGTGTCCCACCAGGGGACGGTGGAGACCAGATGACGCGTCAGGGGAAGGAAGCCGGAGGAGAGTTGCCTCACATGGCGGCGCAGGTAGTCGACGGCGAAGTAGTGGTACTCGCGCTCCGGCAGCACCCAGCAGCGCAGGGCGATCGCCGTGCAGTCGGCCTCGTCGGGGCGGGGCGTGCCGGCCAGGACGGTGCGGGACAGGGCCCGGCGGACGGGCGTGGTCAGGCCGAGGAAGGGCGCGACGTCCTTCATGTAGGCGCGCATCGCCGCGGCCCGCTCCGGATCGGCCGCGGCGGCGTACGCGACGGTCAGCCGCTCCATCACGGCGTCCGCGAGGGCGCTCGGCGGCGGCACGGACGTCGCGGCTGTTGTTCCCGATCCTGTGGCCTCCACGAGAGGAACCATACGGCGATCACACACATCGGTCGGTTACTGTCGCCGAATGCTCGATGCCACCAACCGCTCTGGGGGCACCGCCACGGCCTCTCCTCGGGCCGCCGCCACGGAGCTCACCGCCTCGGACGCCCCCCGCACCCGCGCGGGGTTCACCGCCGCGCCGGCCGTCGTCGTCGCCGTCGCCGCGCCACTGGGTTTCACCGCCCGCTGCACGAGAGTGCTGCTGTCCCCGTGGTCCCGTCTGTCCCTGCTCATGGTGCTGCTCGCGGCAGCGGCCTCCTGCGTGCTGGCGTTCGAGCCGCAGAAGATGCTCACGCACGGCTGGCCGCCGCAACTCGGCGGCGCCACGGCGGCCGTCGTCTTCGCGGTGACATACGGGCTGTGCACGGTCGCGTTCGTGCCACGCCCGCTGCTCAATCTCGCGGCGGGCGCCTTGTTCGGCTCGCAGCTGGGCACGGGCACGGCCCTCGCGGGCACGGTGCTGGGCGCCGGGATCGCCTTCGGGCTCGGCCGGGTGCTGGGGCAGGACGCGCTGCGTCCGCTGCTGCGCGGCCGCTGGCTGAAGGCGGCGGACGGGCAGCTCAGCAGGCACGGCTTCCGTTCGATGATGGCGGCCCGGCTGTTCCCCGGGGTGCCGTTCTGGGCGGCCAACTACTGCGCCGCGGTCTCCCGGATGCGCTGGGCCCCGTACCTGCTCGCGACGGCGCTCGGGTCGGTCCCGAACACCGCCGCGTATGTCGTCGCCGGTGCCCGCGCCTCGCGGCCCACCTCACCGGCCTTCCTGATCGCGATGGGTTTCATCGCGGTGCCGGCCGTGGCGGGCGCGGTGGTGGCCTGGCGCAAGCGCCACCACCTCAGGGGCGACGACCAGGCCGACGGGGGCGCTGAACGGGCGGGGTAGGGACCGGTCCGAAGCACCGGCCGGGAGGCGACCGCCGCGCCACACAAACCCGGCAAGCCACCGGTCCGCGCCACACAAGCCCGGCAAGCCACCGGTCCGCGACACAGGCCCGGCGAGGCAGCCCGGCCGCCTCGGGCGCGCAGGGCCGCCGGACCGCCAGGCCCGCCGAACCGCCGAACCGCCGAACCGCCGAACCGCCGGGAAGGCGACTACCTGACCGCTTCGAGGATCATCGCGTTGGCCAGCCCGCCCGCCTCGCACATCGTCTGGAGGCCGTACCGCGCCCCACGCGCGCGCAGCGCGTGCACCAGGGTGGTCGTCAGCCGTGTTCCGCTCGCCCCCAGCGGGTGGCCGAGGGCGATGGCCCCGCCGTGGACATTGACCTTGGCGAGATCCGCGCCCGTCTCCTGCTGCCAGGCCAGGACGACGCTGGAGAAGGCCTCGTTCACCTCGAAGAGATCGATGTCACCCAGCGTCAGCCCCGCCTTGTGCAGCACCTTCTCCGTGGCGGGGATGACTCCGGTGAGCATCAGCAGGGGGTCGGAGCCCGTCACCGCGAAGCTGTGCAGCCTGGCGAGTGGGCGCAGGCCGAGACGGGCCGCGGTCTCGCTGGTGGTGATGAGCACCGCCGAGGCGCCGTCGTTGACCGGGCTCGCGTTGCCGGCGGTGACGTTCCACTCGATCTGCGGGAAGCGCTCGGCGAGGCCCGGGTCGTAGTAGGCGGGCTTGAGCCCGGCGAGGACCTCGGTGGTGGTGGACGGCCGCATGGACTCGTCGCGCGTGAGGCCTTCCAGGGGAGCCGTCTCGGCGTCGAACAGCCCGGCGTCCCAAGCTGCCGCGGCCTTGTGGTGGGAGGACACGGCGAAGGCGTCCATCTGCTCACGGGTGATCGACCACTTCGCGGAGATCAGCTCGGCGCTGATGCCCTGCGGGACGAGGCCCTCCGGGAAGCGCGCGGCGACTCCCGGCCCGAAGGGATCCTTTCCGGCGGGCACGTTCGACCACATGGGTACGCGGCTCATGGACTCCACGCCGCAGGCCACGACCATGTCGTAGGCGCCCGACAGCACGCCCTGGGCGGCGAAGTGCACCGCTTGCTGGGAGGAGCCGCACTGACGGTCCACGGTGGTCGCGGGCACCGTCTCCGGGAAACCCGCGGACAGTACGGCGTACCGGGTGATGTTCATGGCCTGCTCGCCGACCTGGTCGACGGTGCCGCCGATGACGTCGTCGATGAGCGCGGGATCGATGCCGGAGCGCTCGGCCAGGGTGCGCAGGGTGTGCGCGAGAAGTTCCACGGGATGGACGTGGGCGAGGGCGCCGTTGGGCTTTCCCTTGCCCACCGGGGTGCGTACGGCTTCCACGATCACAGCGTCACGCATGGTGCGGGCCTCCTTGCCCGGTGGTGCCGGTGCGGCGATTACCGGTGAGTAGGAAATCTGGACCCACCATAACTCTCGGAGTTTGAAATTCAAACCCTCACCTAGACTGGAAACATGGCCGCCTCCAAAGACCCGCGCCCCTGCTCCATCGCCGACACCTTGGCCCTTGTCGGCGAGAAGTACTCCCTGCTCGTGCTGCGCGAGGTCTACCTCGGCAACGGGCGCTTCGACCAGCTCGTCCGCAACATCGGCGCCCCGCGCGACGTCCTCGCCGCACGTCTGAAGCGTTTGGTGGACGGCGGGATCCTGACGAAGAGGAAGTACAGCGAGCGCCCGCAGCGCTTCGAGTACCGGGCCACGACGGCGGGCCTGGAGCTCGAGACGGTCCTGATGACCCTCATGGCGTGGGGCGACCGCCATCTCCGGAGAGACGACGATCGCCCCATGGTGATCGAGCACATCTGCGGCCACGAGCTGCTGCCGCTCCTCACCTGCTCCGCCTGCGGCGGGGAGGTCCGTCATGAGGACCTGACGGCACACCCCCAGGCACCCGGCTGGACGGTGTCCGGACCGGCCGCCGCCCAGGCCCTGACGTAGGGCGCCGTGCTCCGCGCTCCCGTCCACGGCGTCGCCTCGGAGACGTTCGGCCGCCCGCCCCTCCCCGACCTCCCGTAGGCGGTCGGTCGTTCCACGTGGACGACCGCGTCGGCGAGGTGGGAGACTCACCGCGCTCCAGACGGTCCAGCCGGGCCCTCGTCGCCGCGGTGGCGGCCCGGGCACCGCGCCGCCACCTTTCACGCCATTCGGACGGACGGCGGCCGTACCTGCTCCACGGCGGCCACCGCGCTCACCACGGGTGCTCCTGAAGGTACTTGGCGACGTCCGCGCGCTCCCAGGCGCCGTCCGCCACCACCACCCGGTAGCGGCGGCGCCGCAAGGCGGAGGGCCGCCCGCGTACCGGACGTACTCGGGTGGTCCGACAACGCGGCCAGGTGCCGCGCCGGGCGTCGCGGACCCGGGCTGATCCAAACGAAACCTCCTAGCCCCGCCGGCGCGCGGGCCTGAACCATGGGCAGGTGCGCCGCCGCGATGACAGCCGACCCCGGAGGGTCGCGCCTCGCTGTCGGCTGCACCACCGCCTGAGGTCGGTTACGTTGATAAAGACCTGGTCAGAGGGGGATGACAAACCGTAACCCACCGGGGACGCTCCATGACCGGCCTGATCGTCATCCTGCTGCTCGTGGTCCTGGCCACAGCCGTGGCGACCGGTGCCCGGCGCTGGAGCCTGCCCGCCCCCTCGCTCCTCGTGGTGGCCGGTCTGGTCGTCGGGCTGATGCCCTGGGTTCCCGAGGTTCGCCTGCCGCCTCACATCATCAACGTGCTGGTGCTGCCGCCGCTGCTCTTCGCCTCGGCCGGAGAAATCTCCGTACGCGACCTGCGCACTGTGTGGCGGCCCGTGACCGGCCTGGTCTTCGGCCTGGTCCTCGCCTCGGCCATCGCCGTCGGGTACGTCGCCCGAGCGATCACCCCGCTCACCGCGGCGACCGCGTTCATCCTCGGCTCTGTCCTGGCCAGCACCGACCCCGTGGCCGTCACCGCGCTCGGCCGGCGCCTGTCGCTCCCACCGCGCGTGCAGGCCATGGTGCAGGCGGAGAGCCTGTTCAACGACGCCACGTCCCTGGTCCTGTACAAGGTCGCCGTGGCCACCGCGGTTTCCGGCAGCGTCATCACCGTGCCCGGGACGGTCGAGCAGTTCCTGATCCTTGCGGGTGGAGGAGCCCTCATCGGCGCGGCGGTCGCCGGAGTGGTCACCCTCATCCGCAGACGGACCGAGGATCCCATGCTGGAGACCGTCATCGCGCTGATCACTCCGTACGCCTCTTTCGTCGTCGCGGAGCAGTCGCACACCTCCGGCGTGACCGCCGTCATCGTGTCCGGGGTCGTCGTCGGCAGCACCGGCCACAAGCTCAGCAACGCCCCCATCCGCCTCCAGATCCACGCCGTCTACGACACCGTGACCTTCCTGCTGGAGAGCGTCGTCTTCGCCCTCATCGGCCTCCAGCTCCCCTCCGCCGTCCGTCAGCTCGCGCGCGACGAGCACGGCTGGCCCCTGTGGGTGCCGGTGATCGCCTTGACGGTACTGGCGATACGCCTGCTGTGGATCTTCCCGCTGTCCGCCCTGATCCACTCCCGGCACGGGGAGGGCGACAGTCGCCTGTCCTGGCGCGTTCCCGCCGTCTTGTCCTGGGCGGGCACCCGAGGCGTCATGCCGCTGGCCGCCGCGCTCTCCATCCCCCTGACCACCCACACAGGGGCCCCGCTGCCGCACCGGGCGCTCATCCTCACGCTCACCACCGGGACCATCGCGGTCACCCTCGTCTTCCAGGGGTTCACCCTCGCCCCCGTCGTCCGCCGCTCCGGCATCGCGCTGGAACCGGAGCACACCGCCCGAGAGGAGGCCCGGACCCGCCGACGCATTGCCCACGTCGCTCTCGACGAGCTCAAACAGCTTGGCGATCTGGATCAGCTCTCCGAACTGGGTGCCGCCGCCGAGGCCGCCGTGAAACAGGCCCGCCGCCATCTGGAAGCGCGCATCCACCAGACCGAAGACGCCCACCACACCGACCCCGACGCCCGTCCTGCCGACGCCTACCGCGAGATCCGCCGGACACTCATCGCCATTGAGGCGGCCGAGCTCCAGCGCCTCTACGAAGCGAACAAGATCAGCAACGCCACCCGGCGCCGCATCCAGCGCGAACTCGACCTGGAAGAAGCCAGTCTCCGCGACCGCGGTTGACCCCTGTCCACCGGGTCGGAACGCGAGGCGGACTTGGCCGCTCAGCCGACCATGCCGGACACGCGGGCGGCCAGGACGGTGGGGTGGGAGACGCTGCGGGCCTCGGTATCAGATGCTCGAGCCGCCGCCCGAGCCGGCTCTGTGGGCCGTCGGTGGCAAAGTGGCCCACTCCCGCTTGCGCCTGCCGCCGGGTCACCCACCACCGGCTCAACAATTGCCCCCGTCAAGACGCGGATGCCCTCGAGGGGAACGACCGATGGACACAGCAGGACGCCCGGATCGCAGAGCTGTGCTTGTCGGCGCACTCGGCGGCGCGACGGTCGCGCTTGCGGGGTGCTCAGCGACGAGTGCCGCCACTTCGGGGCCCGGCATCGCGCCGAGAGCGCGGCCGACCACTCCCGCCGCGGCGTTCGCGAGGCTGATGGAAGGCAATGAGCGCTGGGTGAGGGGAGACCCGCAACACCCGGACCGGGATCCTGACCGGCGTCAGTTCGTGGCCCAGGAGCAGGAGCCTTTCGGGGCGATTCTCTCGTGCATCGACTCCCGAGTACCGCCTGAACTCCTCTTCGACACCGGGCTGGGTGACCTCTACGTGATGCGCACGGGCGGGCAGGCGGTCGACCCGGTGGTCACGGGTTCCGTCGAGTACGGGCCCATGACGAGCGGCACCCCGCTCCTCGTGGTCCTCGGGCACCAGCGCTGCGGCGCCGTCGAGGCCGCGTACAAGTCGATTCGCCAGAGCAAGCCGCTGCCCGGCAACCTGCAAGCGATCGTCAAGGCTCTGCGGCCCGCATACGAGCAGGCGGTCCGGGAAGGCGGCACCACCCCCGTCGAGACCATGATCCGCGCCCAGGTCACGTTGACCGCGACCGCCCTGCGCTCCAACCAGGACCTTGCCCCACTCGTGGGTAAGGGCGCCCTTGCCGTGGTCGGCGCCTACTATTCGCTCGACACCGGCAAGGTGGAAGTCCTCGTCGGCGCGCCCTCCTGAACCGGCCGGACGAGGTGCTCCGGCCATGAGGGGCCGCCTGTGGTGTGCGCCGCGGCGGACGTGGCCGGGCCCGAGGGGTGCCCGGTGGTGGAGTGGCCTACGGGACGATGCGCGCGACTGCGCCGTCCTCCGGGTCCCCGTACTTGGCGATCAGCTGCTCGTCGGTCATGCGGTCGACTTCTTCGCTTCGTTCGACGGGAAAGATCACATGGGTGTCTCTGTCCGTCCAGTACTCGACGACGCGGTGAGTATCGGTGGCGCGGGCCATGCTGTGCTCCCTTTGCGGTGCGGGGGGATTCAGGTTGCGTCTGTGCACGTCGAGGGTCAATAGGAATTGGGGCTTCCGTTTTGGTCGATGGAGGCGTAGGTTCCGTTTACCCCGCGACGGCGCTTCTCGAGGCGTCGGCCTGCCGGTCCTGGGGAGGCGGGCCACGCGGGGGCCAATCACCTGGTCGCCGACTCGTCCCGACAGACGGCGCTCGCCGCCCGGGCGCACGTCGCCGGGAGCAGCAGGTCGTCGGCCCGGCCGAGTTCGGCGCCACCCCGGCGAAGCGGAGCGATGCCGACGCGCCCGACGACAGCCCTGCTCAGCCCGGCACACGGCCGGGTCGGCGGGTGACCTCCGATCCTCCTCGCAATCCTCCACCTCCGCCCACGGAATCGACCGTGACCAACCACATACCGTGTGCGCAATCGCGTGGTGGCGCGCTGTCACTGCTTGCCCCTAGGCTGGCCCGTATGTCCCCCGATTCCAAGAGCCCTGGTTCCGTGCGGCCTGCCGACGACTTAAACGAGCGGATCCGCGCGCTGTGGATGCGTGCGGGCGGCTCCCTGTCGGCTCAAGAGCGCGCGGAATACGAGTTGTTGGTCGTGCAGTGGGCTGCGGCCATACGCGCGGAGGTCATCGAGGCGGCCTGAAGCGCCCCTGACGGGACACCATCGGGCAACAACGGCCCGGCGGAAGGCGCTTGACGTCGCCGACGGCGTTCGGGGAGCACCGGGCATACCTCCTGGTCGGCGTAACCCGGTAACCCGATTCTCATGTGCTCGTCGTCGTAACGACGTTGAGGAGCGGGCGGCCGGCGGCGAACCGTCGCAGCTGCTCGGCGACGAAGCGCTCGGCGCGTGGATAGAACGTGGCCGATCCGCCGCCGACATGGGGCGTGATCAACACGTTCTCGCAGTCCCACAACGGGTCATCGGACGGCAGCGGTTCAGGGTCGGTGACGTCAAGAGCAGCACGCAGCCTGCCCGTTGCGGTCTCCGCCCGTAGCGCCGCGGAGTCGAGGGTCCGTCCGCGGCCGACGTTGACCACGAGCGCGTCGTCGGGGAGCAGCGCCAGCAGCTCGGCGTCCATCAGGCCCATGGTGGCCGGGGACTCCGGCAGCGTGAGGATCACGGTGTCGGCGTGGGGCAGCAGCTGAGGCAGTTCGGCGACGCCGTGCACGCCTTCGGCGGGACGGCGGCGGCTCGCCACGCGGACGACCTCGGCCTCGCAGGCGAGTAGTCGCCGTTCGATCGCCGCCCCGATCGAGCCGTATCCGACGATCACCACACAGGTATCGGCCAGTGACCGGGTGAAGTGCGGCGCCCAGCGGTGCGCATCCTGGTCGCGGACCCTGCGGGGCAGGTCCCGTTGAGCGGCCAGGACGAGAGCTAGTGCGTGTTCGGCGACGCTCGCGTCGTGCAGGCCCCGGCCGTTGGACAGGACGACGCCCGGCGTGATGAACGGGAGCAGCTTCTCCACCCCGGCGCTGAGGCTCTGCACGGCGCGCAGGCCGGTCATGCGGGGGATCAGATCCCGCGGCGCGTTGCCCTTCGCGTAGGGCATGACATAGAACGCGATGTCGGAGAGGTCCTCGGGCGGGGCCTGCTCACCGTCGTAGATCTCCACCTTCAGGTTGGACGGCCAGCCGCCCATGAGCTCGTCGATCTGTGGCCACGGCACCAAGACCCTCATCGTTTCCTCCGCGCCGGCGGCCTGCTTTCGTGCCGCGGTGCCGTCCTTTCGAGCGGCAGGTTCAGTGGTGCGGTCGCTTTCGATCCGCTCGGGGCCCTCGTGGCCGGCAGCTCTCTGCTCGGTGAGGAACGCGTCGAGAGCGCGCTCGGTGGGCATGCCGTCCATGTCCCCCGGGCTCGTCGTGGCGAGGGCTCCCACCGCGGCGGCGCGCTCCAGGCGGGCGGGGAGGGACAGGCCGTTCAGGGCGCCGCTGATGAGTCCGGCAGCGAACCCGTCGCCCGCTCCGACGGTGTCGACGACCATGACCCTGAACGCGGGCACCCGCCACTCCTCGTCCCGGGTGAACAGCGTGGCGCCGTCGGCTCCGAGTTTGACGGCGACCAGCGAGACGCCCCGCTCGAGATAGAAGTCGGCGATTCCTCGGGGAGTGGTGCGCCCGGTGAGCAGCTCACCTTCCGCAAGGCCCGGGAGCACCCAGTCGGACCGTATCGCGAGGTTGTTGAGGACCTCGACCATCTTCTCGCGGTCGGGCCACAGCGACGGGCGCAGATTGGGGTCGAAGGAGATGGTCGCGCCGGAGGCCCTGGCGGCCTCGAGGGAGTGCTCGGTGAAGGCGCTTGCCTGTGCGGAAAGGGCCGGGAAGATGCCGGTCATGTGCAGGTGGCGGGCGGACGTCAGTCGGGCGTCGGCCTCGGGGCTCGGCTGCAGGCGGCTGCCGGCCGAGTCACGGCGGTAATAGACGACCAGCGGGTCCCTTTGTCCGTCGGTCCTGCTCTTCAGCTGGAACCCGGTGGGGGCCTCAGGGTCGGTGACGACCGCACCCACATCCACGTTATCCGCGGCGATCTGGGAGACGGCGTACTTTCCGAGGGGGTCGTCTCCCACACGGCCGAGCCAGCCGACGCGGTGGCCGAGACGGGACAGCGCGACGGCGACATTCACTTCGGCGCCGGCGAGGGCCCGGCGGTAGTGCGCGACGGATGCGAGCTGTCCGGGCTCCTCGGCCACGAACATGGCCATGGCCTCGCCGAAGGTGACGACGTCGAGGTGGGGGGTTTGGGGTGTCACTGGTGTCCTTACGAAATTACCGAGGGCGCTCGGGAGTGCGAGGGGCTGTCCGGGCCGGGACCACCGGGTTGGTGAGTACGCCCAGGCCGGGAGCGCTGATGGTGACCGTCTCGCCCGCCGTCACCGGCCCGTAGGTTCCGGGGGCACCGGCGAGGACGACGTCCCCGGGATGGAGGGTGAGGAAGGAGGTGAGGTAGGCGAGGATCTCGCTCACGCCCCGGGCGAGCCGGGCGGTCGAGCCGACGGGCAGGGATCGGCCGCCGATGCTGACCGCGAGGTCCACGGCGCCGGCATCCAGGTCGGTCTCGATCCACGGCCCGAGCGGCGTGAAGCCGTCGTAGCCCTTGGCCTGGAGCGGATCACCGGCCTGCAGGTCGCGAGCGGTCACGTCGTTGCCGAGTGTGTAGCCGAGCACGGCGTCCAGGGCATCGCCGACTGCCAGGTTCCGGGCGGTGCGGCCGATGACGACGGCAAGCTCTCCCTCCGCGTCCACCCGGCCCACGTGCCCGGGAAGCGGTATCGGGTCGCCGGGGCCGATCACCGACCCGTGTGGCTTGAGGAAGGCGTTGGGCGGGAAGCGGCGGTCGTCCGGTTCGCCGTTGCGCGCCATTCCTATGACCAGCCCGGGCTCGGTCGGAGCCAGCAGCAGCACAGAGTCCAGCGGGAGGGTGCGTCCGGTGGGTCGTGGCGTCTTTCCCTTGAAGGGGTCGGTCATCTGGTGCAGGACGTCGCCTTCGACCAGGCCGTAGCCGGCCACCGGCTCCTCGCCGGTGGCCGTTGTGCGCTGCGGGCGGAATCTCACGATGCGCATGTACGGGCCTTCACGCGGCCGGGCGGACGGGCGCGGTGGCCGCGGAGGCGGTACCACGGGCCCGGACGAACGGCATGATCAGGGCGGACAGCAGCAGTGCCACGGCGAGTACGAGGAACGAGGTTCCCTTGGTACCGGTCGCGCTGTCGACCCAGCCGACCAGGTAGCTGCCGAGGAACCCGCCGAGGGCGCCGAAGGAGTTGATGAGCGCCACGGAGGGGCCGGCCACACTGCGCGGCAGCAGTTCGGAGATGTTGGCGAAGTACGGTCCGTAGGGTGCGTACATCGCGCCACCCGCGATGACCAGCAGCACGAAGGACAGCCAGAAGTGTGACGCTCCCAGCAGGTACGAGCCGTAGAACGCGGCCGCGCCCAGGGCCAGCCAGGGCCAGACGAAGCGGTTGCGGCTCTCGGCGCGGTCGGAGAGACGCGAGTTGACGATCATCAGGATCACGGCGAGCGCGTAGGGCGCGGCGGAGATTAGGCCGGTCGCGCCGATCCCGGCACCCGACCCGGCCTTGACGATCGACGGCAGCCAGAAGACGAACCCGTAGATGCCAAGGCTCCACAGCAGGTACTGAACGCTCAACATGACCACGTTGCGCGAGCGGAACGCCTCCACGTAGCTGTTGACCGGGGTGATGTGCTGCTGCTCGGCTTCCAGCGCGGCCGTGACGGCACTCTTCTCCGCCGGGTCCAGCCAGGTGGAGCGCTCGGGGTTGTCGGCCACCTTGGCGCGAAAGACGAAGGCCCAGGCGATGGCGGGCAGGCCCTCGATGAGGAACATGCCGCGCCAGGAGGTGAGATCGATCAGGTAGCCCGACACCACTGTGAGCCACAGGACGGTGACCGGGTTGCCGAGGATGAGCACGCTGTTGGCGCGACCTCGTTCGCGCTTGGTGAACCAGCGGCTGAGCAGGATCACCATGGCGGGCAGGATGGCGCCTTCGACCAGGCCGAGCAGGAACCGGACCACGATCAGCGCGGTGGCCGAGGTGAGGGCCGCCTGCACCGAGGCGAGGGTGCCCCAGGCGATCAGGCTCCAGAAGATCAGCGTGTTGACGCTTCGCCGCTCCGCGTAGAGGGCGCCCGGGATCTGGAAAAGGAAGTAGCCGAGGAAGAACGAGGCTCCGACCAGGGAGGCAAGACCGCTGCTCAGGCCGAGGTCGGCCTTCAGGCCACCGGCGACCGCGATGGAGAAGTTCGACCGGTCGAGGTAGGCGAGGCTGTACGTGATGAACACGATCGGCAGCAGATGTCTCCAGCGCTGTCGTCCGAGCTCGGACGGAGCGGGGTTGCTGACGGAGGCGGCGTCCTGCCGGACGGCTGCGCCTGAGTGCGGCTCGGTCATGGGGATGTCCTTGGGGGAATGTAACAGCGACGCTGCTTTTTCCCGTATAGTGGAAAAGATTTCCACAATGCGGTGAGCAGTGAGTCTCCGCTCCTGGCCGTGCCGCGTCAAGAGCCCGCACTGATCCCTTCGTCACGCGACCGTCACATCACGGTGCCCGACCGGTTACGGTGCTGTCCGGCTGCCGCGAGGGGCGTGGAAGCGTGGGGTCGGAGAGGGCCCGGACAGAGGGAGAGGGTCGAGGCAGTGACATCTCATCGGGCACCGGCGGAAGCCGCCGACAAAACCGGCTCGGACATGGTGGGCAAAGCCCTTCGCCTGCTCGGCCTGCTCTCCGAACACCCACACGGGACAAGCCTGTCAGAACTGGCCCAGACTGCCGGATACCCGGTCAGTACCACCCATCGGCTGCTCAAGTCGCTCCAGCGCGAGGGCTTCGTCCGCAGCGACGACGGCAGCAGGCGGTACAGTCTCGGAATCCGGCTCTTCGAGCTGGGCCAGCGGGTCTCGCACGGCCGGGGGTTCGCCGGTGTGGCTCTGCCGGTCATGCAGCGCGTCACGGCCGCGACGCGCGAGCCCACGCTGATGTCGGTGCTGGACGGGCATGATCAGTTGTACGTGCACTATGTCGAGGGCCCCCAGCAGGTCCAGATCACCGGCGAGCCGGGCAATCGCGGCCCCCTGCACTGCACCGCCATGGGCAAGTGCCTCGTGGCCTTCCAGTCGCCGGAAGAGAGCCGCAAACTCGTCAGCGAGCTGGAACTGCCCAGCTTCACCCCGAACACGATCATCCACGAGGACGCATTCGCCGAGGAGATCGCACGGGTACGCCAACTCGGTTACGCCGTCGCCGACGAAGAGCACGAACTCGGCATCCGCGCCGTGGGCGTGCCGGTGATCGGGGTCGACGGCATCACCATCGCGGCCCTGTCCACCGCGGCCCCGGCCTACCGGATAACCATGGAACGGCTGCGTGAGTTCGTACCCCTGCTCCAGGACGCGTCCCGAGAGCTGGCTGCCGTCCTGCCCCCTCGCTGAGCCGAACACCCTTCGGCCTGCTCCGCCGAGAACAGCCAGACGGCAGCAGACCGGTCAGCGTTACTCCGCGTCCGGCTTCACTTCGCCTGGTCTTGCCGACCCGGCGCCGGGCCACCTCCAGTTGCTGACCCGCCGTAACCTCACCACCGGTGAACTCGCCTACTGCCGCTGCTACTCACCCGAATCGGCGTCGTTGATCACCTTGGTGAAGGCGCCGGATCCAGGCAAGCCGCATCCCGGAGGTGAAGATCACGATCTACGGCTCGAGTCTCAGGGCCACCGTGTGCGATCGGCACCCGCCGCCGACCGCGAGTACGTCGTCGCGCCAGGGGCGCGCGTAACACCCGGCCCATCCCGGCACCACGCCGAGCGCGCTCCACGGCATCGGCGCGTCGTACGCCCGGGGGATGACGCGATGAAAGGCCGTCAGGTACCGCCGTCGACGCGCCACGCCGGACATACGTCCGATCGGCCCCGGGACATCACACCTGGAAGATGTCCGACATGACAGTCATGAGGTGGTATCAGTACGTTCATCGCAGGTTCGGCTGCCCGGCCGGCGCCTCTGCGACAGAGAGATGTGACATGCCCAAGCGTACGTTCGCCGTGACCGCCGCCGTAGTGAGCACAGCGGTCCTCGCCACCACCGGTATCACTCGCGCCTCGACCGCCGAGTCCTCCAAGGCGGCCCCGCCCGCGAAGCACGCGGCCGCGAAGGCCGCGCATGCCGCCCGTCCGGCCCAGCACGCCCAGCAGGCCGCCCCCGCCGCCGCGACCGCCCATGAGGGCGGCGACACACACGGCAAGAGGGACGACGGTGGTGACAGGGGCCAGGACCACGGCCGTGACCACGAGAAACGGGGCCGGATCCACTTCAACGAACGGACGTACTCCGCAGCCACGGAGGGCTGCGTCACCGCCGCCAGCGGGCTGGGGTCCAGCAGCTTCAGCATCGACAACGACAGCGACAAAATCGTTGAGGTCTACCGCGGTTTCACCTGTGACAACGGCTCCCCGGTCGCCACCGTCGGCCCCTACGGCAGCACCTTCGGCGCCGTCACCAGCACCGCCAACGAGGGCGACTTCTCCAACGGAGACGAGTTCTTCCGCGCGGCCATGTTCCGTGACGACGGCGTCGTGGGCAGCTTCCGGGTGGTCTCCCGCGAAGACGACTGGTGACGCGGCACCATCCCGACGCCACGGCGCCACCCCGACGCCAAGGACCGGCGGATGAGCCGCGTTCTCCCTTCCCACGCCGGCACCCGTCCCAAAGTCCCGACCCGCTCGGGCCGCCCGTGACCTGGGCGGCCCGAAACTCCGTGCACACCCCTTGGCTGCCCATGCCACGTCCCCAACACTGAGCCGATGACCCAGCGCGTGGAGCTCGCGACCGTGATGGACCGCCTGGCCGTCGACGGACTCGTCACCGAGTACGCCGTGGCCGTGGACGACGGTGACTGGGAGGTGTACCGAGAGCTGTTCACCGCGGACGGGCGGGCCGACTACCGCTCGGCCGGTGGCATCGAGGGCGACGCCGCTCAGGTCGCCGGATGGCTGGCGAACGCCATGCGGCTCTTTCCGGTGCGCCAGCACCTGATCGTCAACCGGCGCGTCCGCTTCGACGCCCTGGCGCACGACATCGGCGACACCGCCCGCATCAGCGCCGACTACGTCAACCCGATGCTCAGCGCGGGCACGGACGGAGGCCCGTCCGCTCCGGACTTCGTCTGTGGCGGCCGGTACGCGTTCGCGCTCCTGCGGACGGAGGAGGGGTGGCGGCTGCGCGAGGTGGTCGTCCAGGAGAAGTGGCGCAGCGTCCACGGGCAGCCCAGCGATCCGGCCACCTGAGCGCGCCCGGCGCCGCGCCCCCATGCCCTCTGTCGTAGATCTTCCCCGGCGCGCACACTGGAGACATGCACCGGGGAGGGATGCGCCGCATGAGGATGCCCGACGACTGGCTCGCCGCCCGCTGGTGGCGCGGTACCGCCGCCGTGCTGGCCGGTGCGCTGCCGGTGTTCTCCTTCCCCGCGCCGTCCTGGTGGTGGTTCGCGTACGTCGCTCTGGTCCCGTGGATCCTGCTCGCCCGGTCCGCGCCGACCGCCAGGCGGGCCGCCTACGACGGCTGGCTTGGCGGCTTCGGCTTCATGACCGCGGTTCACCACTGGCTGCTGCCGAATCTGAACGTCTTCACCTTCGTCATAGCGGCCCTGCTCGGGGCGCTGTGGGCGCCCTGGGGTCTGCTGGTGCGCCGGTTCCTGGGCGGGGTGCCCTCGCGGGGACGGTTCGGCGCCGCCCTCCTCGTCCTGCCGTCCGGCTGGCTGATGGTCGAACTCGTCCGCTCCTGGCAGGGTCTCGGCGGCCCCTGGGGGCTGCTCGGCTCCAGCCAGTGGCAGGTGGAGCCCGCCCTGCGGCTGGCCTCGGTGGGCGGGGTATGGCTGCTGAGCTTCCTGGTCGTCGGCGCCAACGTCGCCCTGGCGATGCTCGTGGCGGTGCGGGCGGCGCGCGTCCCGGCCGTGGCCGGGCTCGTCGTGACGGCCGCCGCCGCGTCGGCGGCGTGGGCCTGGTCGCCGCGCCCGGACGTCGACGGGCGGGTGCGCATAGCCGTCGTCCAGCCGGGGGTCGTCGACGGCGTTGACAGCGGCACCAGGCGGTTCGAGCGCGAGGAGCAGCTGACCCGCCGGCTCGCCGGGCAGGACGTGGACCTGGTCGTGTGGGGCGAGAGCAGCGTCGGCTTCGACCTCACGCAGCGGCCCGACCTGGCGGACCGGGTCGCGGGCCTGTCCCGGCTGGTGAAGGCCGACGTCCTGGTCAACGTCGACGCCCGCCGCGCCGACCGTCCCGGCATCTACAAGAGCTCCGTGCTGATCGGCCCGCACGGCCCGACGGGCGACCGCTACGACAAGATGCGGCTCGTCCCGTTCGGGGAGTACATACCGGTGCGGTCCGTGCTCGGCTGGGCCACCTCGGTCGGCAGGGCCGCCGGCGAGGACCGTATGCGCGGCACCGAACAGGTGGTCATGAACGCCGGTCACGGATTGCGCGTCGGCCCGATGGTCTGCTTCGAGTCCGCGTTCCCGGACATGAGCCGTCATCTCACCGAGGACGGCGCCGAGCTGCTGCTCGCCCAGTCCTCGACGTCCACGTTCCAGCGCAGCTGGGCGCCGGAGCAGCACGCCTCACTGGCCGCGCTGCGCGCCGCGGAGACCGGCCGCCCGATGGTGCACGCCACCCTTACCGGCGTCTCCGCCGTGTACGGCCCGAGCGGCGAGGGCGTCGGCTCCTGGCTGGGAACCGACCGGAGCGCGTCGATGGTCTACGACGTCCCTCTGGCCCATGGCGTCACGCCCTACGTCCGCTTCGGCGACTGGCCGGTGCACGGGGCCCTGCTGGTGATCGCCGCGCTGTGCGCGACGGAAGGTGTCCGGGCTCTCAGAGCGCGACGGGGCGCTCCTGCACCGCAGCCACCACCCGCTCGCACAGTTCATGGGTCGCCAGTGCGTCACGGGCGCTGAGCACCTTGCCGGCGCGGACGGCGTCGAGGAAGGCGAGCACGGCCTGCTCGATACCGCGCTGCCGGGGCACCGGCACCCAGTCCCCGCGCCGCCGCACGGTCGGCTGACCCTTGTGGTCGATGATCTCGGCGAGGTTGAGCACCTGGCGCTTGGTGTCCTGCCCGGAGACCTCCAGGATCTCCTCGGCGGAGCCGCTGAGCCGGTTCATCACACCGAGCGCGGTGAACCCTTCGCCGGCCAGCTGGAGCACCACATGGTGCAGCAGACCCTCCTCGAGGCGGCCCCGTACCGTCACGTCGTCCACCGGCCCCGGGACCAGGAACCGCAGCGTGTCGACGACATGGATGAAGTCGTCGAGGATCATGGTGCGGGGCTCCTCGGGCAGCCCGATACGGTTCTTCTGCATCAGGATGAGCTCGCGCGGGTGATCGACGCACTGCGCGTACCCGGGTGCGTAACGCCGGTTGAAGCCCACCGCCAGGCTGACGTCGCGCTCCTCCGCGAGCAGCACCAGCCTTTCGGAGTCGGCGAGTTCGTAGGCGAGGGGTTTGTCGACATAGGTGGGCACGCCCGCCTCCAGGAGCCGGGCGACGATCTCCGGGTGCGCGACGGTGGGCGCGTGCACGAATGCCGCGTCGAGGTTCTGGTCGAGGAGCGCGTCCAGACCGACGTGCCGCTGCTGCGGGGGCAGACGCAGACTGTCGGCGACGCGGTGCAGGGTCGCGGGGGTCCGGGTCTGGAGGTGCAGCTCGATTCCCGGCTGCATCCCGAGCACCGGCAGGTACGCCTTCTGCGCGATGTCACCGAGTCCGATGCAGCCGACCTTCACGGGGCGTCTCCTGGGGTTGCCTACGGGTGTTTCGTCGGAAGCATACGGCCGCGGTACCGCACGGCACGCGGGCGCCGACCGCACCGGGGACGGGCCGATCCGCTCCGGGAGACAGCGGCGGGGCCACCGGGGGGACCGACGTCACCCGTGCGGGGCATCCTCCGTCCGTCCGCGCCCCAAAGCCCTCCGGAACCACCAGAGTTGCGCGGGTGCATCGAACGACGACTGCTGCAACGCTCCTGGCCACCGTGGCCGTCTCGGCCCTCACCGGCTGTGTGGCCGTCCAGCGGCCGCCCTCGCCGCGTGAGCCCTCGGCGCCCTCGGCGCCGCGAGCCGACGGCAGCGCGGAGCCCCGCCTGGTCCAGGCCCCGGCGCGGGAGGCGCTGGAGATGGTCGGGCCCTCCCGCCCCCCGTCGCCGCCGGACGCCGCTCCGCACCGCACCCGTCAGCCGGTCCCCGGTACCGTGCGGACGGCCGCGCCGCTCCCCCGGTCGGCACCCGCGCACCCGAGGCAAGACCGTCCCGGACGGCGCACCGAGGCTCCGCCGGCGGTCCCCGAAGGGCTCCCCAGGAATTCGGACGTGTGCGCACTCGGCCGCAGATACGGCGGGTGGCAGCCGGGCAGCCCGGAGGCCGAAATCTGCCGGAACACCTACGGCCGGTGAGCGGACGCGGCGCCGCACGGCCCGTACGGCCCTCGGCCCGCCACGTCAGGACGGTGCTTGCCCGGCGCTCAGGACCGCCGTCTCGGCGGTCCCAGGGTCTCTCCGCCCGGGCCCTTAGGGGGGCCGGGCTCCGGCGGGCTGTTCGTCGGTGCCTCCGACGCGAGCCGTCGCTCCAGGCGGGCGATCGCCGCCCTGACGCCCTCGCCGTACCCGTCGTCGCCGAGGGCGCCGGCCGCGCCACGTGCCCGGTGCAGATGGGCGCGGGCGGCATCGCAGCGCCCCAGCTTCACGTAGTCCGCGGCCAGGTTCAGATGGAGGGAGGGGTAGAACGCGCGGACGGCGAGCGCCCCGTCGTCCCCGGCGAGGCGTTCGTCGCTGAGTTCCTCGGCCGCCGACAGCGCCCTGAGGTCCCAGGCCAGCTCGTCCGACGGGTCGTCCTGCGTGTCCGCCATGTAGTGCGCCACCGTGCAGCGGTGCAGCGGGTCGCCGTCCTCGCCGATCTCGGCCCACAGCACCAGAAAGCGGTCCCGGGCCTCCTCGCGGTCGCCGCCGTGGTGCAGCATGACGACCTGACCGATCCGGCTCATCACGGCGTCCGGCGCCGCCTGCCCCTGTCGCTTCGTCACCGCGTCCTCCACGCTCATCGCCCGTCACCACGACGCTAGCCGCCCCCGCCGACAATCCCGCTCAGGCGGCTCCGCAGGGCGCTGGGCCAAGCCGGTGACGACACGGGACGACCGGTGGCCGGACTGGCCCGGACCAGGATCAGGACCGCGACCGGCCCCCCGCGCCGTCTCATCCCAGGTTCGGAATCGTCCAGTCGATCGGCTCGTGTCCCTGCCGGGCCACCGCCTCGTTGATCTGCGTGAACGGCCGCGATCCGAAGAACTTCCTCGCGGACAGCGGCGAGGGGTGCGCGCCCTTGACGACGATGTGCCGCGTCTCGTCGATGAGGGGCAGCTTCTTCTGCGCGTAGTTGCCCCACAGCACGAACACCGCCGGATCCGGCCGGCCGGCCACAGCCCGGAGCACCGCGTCCGTGAACTTTTCCCAACCCCTGCCCTTGTGCGAGTTCGCCTCGCCGGCCCGCACCGTGAGCACCGCGTTCAGCAGCAGCACGCCCTGCTCCGCCCACGGCATCAGATAGCCGTTGTCCGGGATCGGCGTGCCCAGCTCCTCGTGCATCTCCTTGTAGATGTTCCGCAGCGAGGGCGGGGTCTTCACCCCGGGGCGCACGGAGAAGCACAGACCGTGGCCCTGGCCCTCGCCGTGGTACGGGTCCTGGCCGAGGATGAGCACCTTCACCTTGTCGTACGGCGTGGCGTCGAGTGCGGCGAAGACTTCCTCGCGCGGAGGGTAGACGGGACCCTTGGCACGCTCGTCCTCGACGAACTCCGTCAGCTCCTTGAAGTAGGGCTGCTGCAATTCGTCGCCCAGAACGCCCCGCCAGGACTCCGGCAGCATGGCGATGTCGGTCACGTCAACTTCCTCCGATGTGCGGTCACTTCCAGGTCATGAACCTACAGGCGACCACTGACAACCGGCGCCCGAACCCTGCCCGGGGCCCGGTCTACCAGCTGGTTTTGCGTGACAGCTGCCACATCGTCATGATCGTCGACGGGTCCAGTGCCTGCTCCCCGCCGGAAATCTCCTCGCTGGCCGCGACGAACTGCTTGCCCTGCCACAGCGGCAGCAGCCGGGCGTCGTCGACCAGGATCTGCTGGGCCTGCTCGAACTCCTTGACCACGTTCGCACGGTCGCTCTCGCGCCGGGACTCCGGCAGCAGTACGCCGGTGATCCTCGGCGCCGGGTAAGGCGTGCCGAGCGCGTTCTGCTCGCCCACGAAGGGGGCGATGAAGTTCTCGGCGTCCGGGAAGTCGGGGAACCAGCCGCGCCCGAACACCGGGTACTCGCCCTTGCGGTAGCCCGCCTCGTAGGTCTTCCAGGGGCGGCTCTCGAGGGTGACGGTGAACAGGCCGGAGTTCTCCAGCTGGCTCTTGAGCTCCTGGAACTCGGGGGCCGTCTCGGAGCCGTAGCGGTCGGTGGTGTACCAGAGGGTGAGCGGAACCCGGCCGGTGATGCCCGCCTCCTGGAGGATCTTCCGCGCCTTGGGGATGCTGGGGTCCCCGTAGTCGTCGAAGTATCCCGTGGTGTGTCCGGTGAGCCCCTTGGGCACCATCGAGTACAGCGGGTCCACGGTGTCCTTGTACACCTTGTGCGCGATCGCCGGGCGGTCGACGATCTGGGCGACGGCGCGGCGCACGGCGAGCTTGCCCGCCCAGGGGTCTTTCGGGTTGAAGACCAGGTAGCTGATCTCGGTGCCCGCGCCCTCGATCAGCTGGAGCGACTCCTTGGACGCCTTGTTCTGGAGGGAGACGATGTCGGGGGCGGCGAGACCACGGTAGGTGACGTCGATCTGCTTGCCGCGCAGCGCGGAGACCATCTCGCCCGAGTCCTGGAAGTAGCGGATGGTGACCGCGTTGTTGCGGAGCTGGGCGAACCCCTGGTAGCGGGTGTTGCGGACGAGTTCGGCCTGCTTGCCCTCGTCGTACGACTTCAGGATGTAGGGGCCGGAGCCGAAGACCTTGCCGTCCTTGCGCAGCGAGTGGGCCGGGTAGTCGTCGGGGTCGACGATCGACATGGCGGGCGTGGCCAGCACGAAGGGGAACGTGGCGTCCGGCTTGTTGAGGTGGAAGACGATCTCCCGGCCGCCTTGGGTGGTGATGCGGTCGAGGCTGCCCAGGAGGCCCGCGGGACCGCCGGGCAGCTTGATCGCGCGAATCCGGTCGATGGAGTACTTCACGGCGCGCGCGTCCAGCGCTTTCCCGTCGGAGAAGGTCATGCCCTTGCGCAGCACACAGCGGTAGGCGCGGTTCGTCGCGTCGGTGAAGGAGCAGTGGTCGGCGGCGTCGGGCTCGGGCACCGACGCACCGGTCGGGTAACTCAGCAGGGTCTGGTAGATGTTGCGGAACAGCTCCCAGGATCCGTCCCAGGAGGCGGCCGGATCCAGCGTGCTGGGTGCACTCGTGGTGCCCACGACGATGGGCCCCTTGTCGTCGGAGGAACCCGAGGAGAGCGCACCGCAGCCGGTCACCAGAGAAAGGGACGTGATCGCCGCCAGCCGACGCAGACAACGGTTCCGGTTGAACACCCGCGCACTCCTCGATCTGCCGTTCCAGGGGTTGGCGGCAGACCCTACCGCAGCCTCGGGCCGACCGGACCGGGTTCGCAGAGGGGTTGTGATCAGCGCGTCCATGACGACGTTGTCATCGGTCTGTATGTCTCGTGCGCGGCGACACGGGCGCCCCTTCTGTCAACGGGCGCCCGTGTCGGTGGCTCAGTTCATCCCACTCCGGCGTTGAGGAAGATCCCGCCGTCGACGACGAGCGTCTGGCCGGTGATCCAGTCGGACTGGTCCGACGTCAGGAACGCGGCGGCTCCGCCGATGTCCGAGGGCACACCGAGCCGGCCGAGCGGGTAGGCCGCCGCGGCCTCCGCCTCCCGGCCCTCGTACAGGGCCTGCGCGAACTTCGTCTTCACGACGGCCGGGGCGATCGCGTTGACCCGCACCCTGGGCGCGAACTCGTGGGCGAGCTGCACCGTCAGGTTGATCATGGCGGCCTTGCTGATGCCGTAGGCGCCGATGAACGGCGAGGCGGACAGCCCGGCCACCGAGGCGATGTTGACGATGGCGCCGCCGTTGTCCTTCTGCCAGGCGTGCCAGGTCTTCTGGGCGAAGCCGAGCGCCGAGACGACGTTGGTCTCGAACACCTTGCGCGCCACGTTCAGGTCGAGATCGGCGATCGGGCCGAAGACCGGGTTCGTGCCGGCGTTGTTGACCAGGAAGTCGACGCGGCCGAAGGCCTCCATGGTGCGCTCCACGGCGACCGCCTGGTGGGCCTCGTCGTGGGCCTTGCCCGCGACACCGATGACGCGGTCGGCGCCGAGCTTCTCGACGGCCTCCTTGAGGGCCTCCTCGGTGCGTCCGGTGATGCAGACCCGGTCGCCGCGGGCGACGAGCGCCTCGGCGACGCCGTAGCCGATGCCGCGGCTGGCGCCCGTGACGAGGGCGACCTTGCCGGAGAGTTCGGGCAGTTCAGTCATGTCCGTGTGCTCCCGGGCCCTAGTCGAGCGGTCCGCCGGCCACGTACAGCACCTGGCCGGAGACGAATCCGGCCGCCTCACCCGTGAAGAAGGCGATCGCGTTGGCGATGTCCTCGGGCTCGCCCACGCGCTGCACGGGGATCTGGGTGGCGGCCGCGGCCTTGAAGTCCTCGAAGCCCATGCCGACCCGCTCGGCGGTGGCCTTGGTCATCTCGGTGGCGATGAAGCCGGGGGCGACGGCGTTGGCGGTGATGCCGAACTTGCCGAGCTCCTTGGCCAGGGTCTTGGTGAAGCCCTGGAGACCGGCCTTGGCGGCGGAGTAGTTCACCTGACCGCGGTTGCCGAGCGCGGAGGACGAGGACAGGTTGACGATCCGGCCGAAGTTCGCGTCGACCATGTGCTTCTGCACCGCGCGCGACATCAGGAAGGCGCCGCGCAGGTGGACGTTCATGACGGTGTCCCAGTCCGAGACGCTCATCTTGAACAGCAGGTTGTCGCGGAGCACGCCCGCGTTGTTGACGAGGATCGTCGGCGCGCCCAGCTCCTCGGCGATGCGCGCGACGGCCACCTCGACCTGCGCCTCGTCGGAGACGTCGCAGCCGACGGCGATGGCCTTGCCGCCCGCGGCGGTGATCTTCTCCACGGTGTCCTTGCACGCGGCCTCGTCGAGGTCGATCACCGCGACGGCACGGCCCTCGGCGGCCAGTCGTACGGCTGTGGCGGCGCCGATGCCGCGCGCACCGCCGGTGACGACGGCTACACGCTGCTCAGTGGTGGACATTGCTGGTTCTCCTCGCCCTTGGAAAGCCTGGAACACCTTCGGAACGTCTGCGGCTCCCGCGATACGCCCCTAAAGGTGAGCGACCGCTTAGTACCTTCAGCAGACGTGACGCTAGAAGCCCTGGCACCCGGTGTCAACGGCACACCCGGTACGTGTGATCCATTACCTCACCAGGAGGTCGAGCAACCGCTCGGTCTCGGCCGCCGGGTCGGTGGTCAGCCCGGTGTGCACCGGCCCGGGCTGGACGACCGTCGAGCGGGGCGCGATCAGCCAGCGGAAGCGCCGTCCGGCGTCGTCGCGCGCCGCCTGACCTGCCGACGGCCCGCCCGCGCACACGCTCTCGACGGCGCGCAGCGCGGCCCGCACGCTCGCCACGTCCGCTTCGGGGTCGAGGGCCAGCAACCGGGCCTCGTCGAGGTGGGTGCGGGCGCCGACATAGGCCTTGGCCCGGCAGTAGACGAGGACTCCCGCGTTGATGCACTCCCCGCGTTCCACCCGCGGCACGACCCGGAGCAGGGCGTACTCGAAGACCTCCCGGTCGCTCACCCGGCCGCCCCTGATGATGTGGCGCTCGCTCACCGCGTCTCCTCGATTCCCTTGATGCGTTCGTGGACGACGGCGGCGCGGGCGAGCAGGGGCCTGGCGTACGCGCGGCGCAGCGCGTCCGGTGTCTCGAAGCCGGGTTCGCCGGTGAGCCACTCGTCCGGGATCTCGGCGGTCACCTCGGCCAGCATCTCCTCGGTGACCAGGGGTACCAACGCGGCGGCCGCGCCCGCCAGATCGGGCGCGAAGGGAGCAAGGGCGTGCTCGGAGGCGTCGTAATGTCTCGCGGCCGAGGCTTCGGCGGCGGGCCAGTTGTGGTGCCAGATCATGGTGGCACCGTGGTCGATGAGCCACAGGTCGCCGTGCCACATCAGCAGGTTGGGGTTGCGCCAGGAGCGGTCGACATTGCCCACGAGGGCGTCGAACCAGACGATCCGCCCGGCCTCCTCGGGGCCGATCCCGAACGCGAGAGGGTCGTAGCCGATCGCGCCGCTGAGGAAGTCCATGCCGAGATTGAGCCCGCCGCTGGACCTGAGAAGGTCCTGCACCTCCTGGTCGGGTTCCCCGAGTCCCAGGACGGGGTCGAGGTCGACCGTCACCAGCCGGGGCACCCTGAAGCCCAGCCGGCGGGCGAGCTCGCCGCTGACGACCTCGGCGACGAGGGTCTTGCGACCCTGCCCCGCGCCGGTGAACTTCATGACATAGGTCCCGCGGTCGTCGGCCTCGACGAGCCCCGGCAGCGAGCCGCCCTCACGCAGCGGCGTGATGTAGCGGGTCGCGATGACTTCCTTGAGCATCGCCCCAGGTTACTGGCGCGCCGACGGTGGCCGACGGCTGGTTGCCGGACCCGGAGTCCCCCTGACAGTGGAACACAGCCGTGTCCTGCGCCCGCCTGATCTCGAAGCGGTGAAGATCGCGGCACCATCTGAACGGCGACAGTCCGCAGGCCGTACCACCCAGCAGAGCAGCCGTACCACCCAGCAGAGCCAGGGATCATCCGTGGAAGGGAACGTCAGCATGACCAGCGAATCGCTCCAACCCGTCTCGGCACCGGCCCGCCGCACGGTCATGGCGGCGTTCGGCGCGACCGGACTCGCCGTCGCGCTGACCGCGTGCGGGGGCTCGGACGACAGCTCCTCGAGCTCCACCGGCACGCAGAACGACAGCACGGCGAGCAGCGACACCACGGCGACCAGCGGCAGCACGGGCGGGGGCGGCGCCGTGGCCGGCTCCGGCGGCGAGGTGCTCGCGAAGACCTCCGACATCCCCGAGGGCGGCGGCAAGGTCTTCGCCGACCAGGGCGTCGTGGTCACCCAGCCGACGGCGGGCACGTTCAAGGCGTTCTCCTCCAAGTGCACCCACCAGGGCTGCCCGGTGAAGGACATCGCCAACGGCGTGATCACCTGCCCGTGTCACAACAGCGAGTTCGACGCGACCGACGGCAGTGTGAAGAAGGGTCCGGCGACCCGGGCGCTGCCGGCCGCGAAGATCATCGTGTCCGGGGACGAGATCAAGCTCGCCTGATCCCGTGTCCGCTCAGGCCATGGTGCCCGGTGTCTCGGACGAGACAGGCCGGCACCTCGTGCGTCGTCGCGACCGTGGCGACCGGCGCGAGGGTGTTGCGGATCACCGCGGGGGTGTAGTCGGGGGGCACCCCCGCGATGGCGTCCGCCGGCACGACCGTGGTGCAGCCGCGGTCGACGGCGTCGAAGACGGTGTGCGGATCGCCACATTGGCGAGACCCCGGTGACGATCAGGGTGCGGCAGCCGGGGTTGCGCAGCAGCGCGTCCACCTCGGTGCCCGCGAGGGGCGACAGGCCGTGCAGCCGGCGTACGACGAAGTCCTCCTCCGCCACCTCGGTGGGGGCGGGACGCGGACCGCCGTGGTACCGGCCAGTTGGCGTACCGGGAGCCGCCCGGCCGCGCGGAAGAGGCGCGCGTTGCGGTTCGCGCCCCGGCCGTCGGTGCGGCGCTCGGCGATCGCGTGGATCACCTGGACCCCGCCCTGGTGCGCGGCGGCGAACGGCCGGGCCACCTGCCGCCGTACGAACAGCTCAGCGAACTGGCAACGGCCGACAACGGGCGGGCGGGGCGGGCGGCGACGGCCATTGCGGGCTGACGGAAGACATCTCATTCTTTTCTGACGTGATGTCAGAGGAGCTCTTTGGCACGACGTGGGTGAAGAAGAGGGGGAGCGTATGGCCGACACTCAGCGCCGAGGTCGGAAGATCATGATGACGCCCGGCGAGCTGGACGACTTCCTCACCGCCGAGCGCACCTGCCGGGTGGCGACCGTGTCGGCCGACGGCACCCCGCACGTCAGCGCCCTGTGGTTCGCGTGGGACGGCGCCTCGCTGTGGCTGTACTCCGTGGTGCGCAGCAAGCGCTGGGCCGATCTGCGCCGGGATCCGCGGGTCGCCATCGTCGTGGACACGGGCGAGGAGTACGAGCAACTGCGGGGCGCCGAGCTGTCCGGCACGATCGAGTTCGTGGGCGAGAGCCCCCGTACCGGGGAGCTGTGTGCCGAACTCGACCTCCCGGAGACCCTGTTCGCACGCAAGAACTTCGGGCTGGACGAGATGCCGTACGACGGCCGCCACGCCTGGCTGCGACTGACCCCCAGCAGGATCGTCTCCTGGGACTTCCGCAAGCTGGGCTCGCGGTAGCCCGCCCGGCGCCCCCCTCCCCCCGGCGCCCGGTCACCCGGCCGACACGGTCTGCCCCGCCACCCGAAGCGCCTCCACGGCCGCCCGGATCGACGGGCGGCGGTCGGCGTCGGCGCGCCAGATCACGTAGACGTGTCTGCGCACCCGCTGACGCAGGGGCACGGTCACCACGCCGGCCGGCATCGGAGCGCGCCCGAGCAGCGGGGCGATGCACACGCCGAGCCCGGCGGCCACCAGCCCAAGCTGGGTGTGGGTCTCGGCGGCACGGTGGCCGATGCGGGGTTCGACGCCCCTGGAGCGCAGGGTGAAGACGAGCCACTCATGGCAGAACTCTCCCTCGCCCCAGGTGATCCACTCGTCGTCGGCGAACTCCCCGAGGTCGGCCTCCGGCCGGTCGGCGAGCGGATGCCCCACGGGCACCGCCACATCCGCCGGATCGTCCAGGATCGCCGCCTTGACCAGCCCCTCGGGCAGTGGCATCGGCTTGTTGTACCAGTCGAGGACGACCGCGAGGTCGAGATCGCCGCGCACGACGCCGGCGATCCCGGCTTCGGGCTCCAGCTCGAACGACCGCAGGCGCAGGGCGGGATGCTCGGACCGCAGTGCGGCGAGCGCGGTCGGGAACAGCCCGCGCGCCGCGGTCGGGAAGGCCGACAGGCGCAGTTCGCCGGCCACCTGTCCGCGCTGCGCCTCCAGATCGGCCTGGGCCAGCTCCACCTGCGACAGGATGCGTGCCGCGTGATCGGCGAGGAGCCGGCCCGCGTCCGTGAGCCGCACGCCCCGGCCGTTCCTGGCCAGGAGCGGCTGTCCCACCTCGCGTTCCAGCTTGGCCATCTGCTGGGAGACGGCCGAGGTCGTCACGTGCAGCCCCTCGGCCGCCCCGCTCACCGAGCCGTGACGGGCCAGGGCGTCGAGGGTGCGCAGGCGCTCAAGGTTCAACATGTAAGAGATGCTACGAGATATCCCGTGCGAAATCTCGATTGTGCTACGAGATTGCTTCGGTCATCGTTACCGCCATGAGCACCGTCGCCACTCCACGAGCCGTCACCGACCCCACCGCCGCGCCCCGCCGCCGTACCGCCCTCGACTGGCGGATCCGCTTCGGGGTCCTCTCGCTGATCTGGGGTTTCAGCTTCCTCCTCATCAAGGTCGGCACGCAGGCCTATGCCCCCTTCCAGGTCACCCTCGGCCGCCTGGTGTTCGGGACGGCGGTGCTCGCCACCGCGATGGCCGTCACACGCGCGCGGCTGCCGCGCGGCGCCCGCACCTGGGGGCATCTCGCGGTCGCGGCGTTCCTGCTCAACGCGCTGCCGTTCTCCCTCTTCGCCTACTCCGAGCTCACGATCCCGTCCACGCTCGCCGGGATCTGCAACGCCACCTCGCCCCTGTGGGGCATGGCCCTGTCACTGGTCGCGCTTTCCGAGGACCGGCCGACGCGGGTCCGGGTCGCGGGGCTCGGCATCGGCTTTCTGGGCGTGCTGACGGTGCTGGGTGCCTGGCAGGGCTTTCACGGCCTGGATGTGAGGGGCACGGCGATGGCCCTGCTGGCCTCGCTCAGCTACCCCGTCGGCTGGATCTACGTCCGCCGCACCCTGGCCGGCACCGGTCACTCCCACCTTTCGCTGACCGGCGCCCAGTTGTTCCTCGCCACCGTCCAACTGGCCGTGGTCACCCCGCTGTTCACCACCCTGCCGAGCCGCTTCCCGCTGGTCCCGCTGCTGGCGGTCGCGGCCCTGGGCGCACTGGGCACCGGGGTGGCCGTCCTCGTCCAGTACGGCCTGGTCGCGGAGGTCGGCCCCACGACGGCCCAGATGGTCACGTACTTCATCCCCGTCCTCGCCACCGCGGCGGGCGTGGCGATCCTTGGCGAGTCGTTGACCTGGTCCACTCCGGTCGGAGCGTTGATCGTGCTGGCGGGCGCGGCACTGACCCAGGCGCGGACCAGGCCCGCGGCAACCGATCCAAACGAAACTCCCTAGACGTAACTGCGGGCGGGACCCGGACCGAGGGCGGAGGCGACCGCGTCCGCCAGCGGCCCCGTCTCGTCCTCCGTCAGCGTCGAGACGGTGATCCGGATGCCGGGCGGCGCGCCCATCCGGAAGCGGGCGCCGGGTGCGACGGCCCAGCCCGCGTGCAACAGCCGCGCGACGACGGCGGTCTCGTCCGGCACCGGCACCCACACGTTCATCCCGCTGACCCCCTGGGCCGCGACACCCCGTGCCGCCAGCGCGCCGATGAGTGCGTCGCGACGCCTCCCGTACGCGGCCGCCACCGCCTGTGCGTCCACCGCACCGTCGGCCCACAGCCGCACCAGGGCCCGCTGAACGATCCGGCTCACCCACCCCGGGCCCAGCCGCTGCCTCCCCCGGACCCGGTCGACGGTGACACGGTCGCCGGTGAGGACGGCGAGCCTCAGGTCGGGTCCGTAGGCCTTGGCGGCCGAGCGCACGAAGGCCCAGTGCCGGGTGACCCCGGCGAGCGGATGGAGAGGCACGTCGACGATCCCGTGACCGTGGTCGTCCTCGATCAGCAGGGTCCCGGGGTACTCCCGTAGCACGGAGCGCAGGGCACGCGCGCGTGGGGCGCTCACCGCGGCACCGGTCGGGTTCTGCGCCCGGTCCGTGACGATCAGAGCGCGGGCCCCGGCGTCCAGGGCGGCGCGCAGGCCGTCCGGAAGCGGCCCTTCGTCGTCGACGCGGACTGCGACCGTGCGCAGCCCGAGTGCCGGGACGAGGTCGAGGGTCCTGCCCCAGCCCGGGTCCTCGACCGCGACCGTATCCCCAGGCCTGAGATGGGCCGCCAGGACGCGTTCGACGCCGTCCAGCGATCCTGAGACCACGGCGAGCGGCCCGTCCGGCACCCCGTCGGCATCGAGACCGGCTCGTGCCAGGCGGGCCAGCTCCGGCTCCACGGCGACGTCTCCGTACAGCACCGGTGCGCGGTCGCCCCGGGCCGCCGCGGCCGCGAACGCCTCTGCCAGCGGCGGCAGCAGCGCGGGGTCCGGATTCCCGCTCGACACATCACGCACCCCCTCGGGCACGTCCACATGGATGTGGTCCCGGCCGGTCGTGGCCGGTGCCGACCGCACCCGGCTTCCGCGCCGTCCGGCGGTCTCGATGACCCCACGTTCGCGCAGCACGCGGTACGCGGCGGCGACGGTGTTGGGATTCACACCCAGCTCGACCGCCAACTCCCGCAGGGGTGGAAGTAGTTGACCCGGCTCCAGGTCCCCGGCGCCCACCGCGCGCTCGACGCTCGCCGCAATCTCCGCTGCGCGTCGCCCCTCGATCCGATACTCTCCTAGCACAAAGAAGATTATGCACTAGTTCAATCAGGAGAGTCCATGCGAGGGACCGAGCCGACGTCGCCGCCCGCCGCCTACACTCCGACCGACCGCACCGTCCCCACGCGCTCCGCGGAGCGGGCGTCGCACGACAAGGAGTTGGTGCACGCGATACTCGACGAGGGCTATGTCTGCCATCTCGGCTTCGTCCGCGACGGCGCGCCGGTCGTCCTGCCCACGCTGTACGGCCGGGTCGGCGAGCGGCTCTACGTCCACGGCTCTACGGGTTCACGTCCGCTGCGGATGTCGGGCGCGACGGACGGCGGCCTCGCGGTCTGTCTGACGGTGACGCACGTCGACGGTCTGGTCCTGGCGCGCTCGGCCTTCCACCACTCGGTCAACTACCGGTCGGTGGTGGTGCACGGCATCGCCCACCAGGTCACCGACCCCCAGGAGAGGCGGATGGCCCTCGACGCGCTGGTGGACCATGTCGTCCCGGGCCGCTCGCGGGACTCGCGTCCCGCCGACAAGAAGGAGTTGGCCGCCACGGCCGTGATCCGGCTGGACCTGGAGGAGGTCTCCGCCAAGGTGCGCACCGGAGGCGTGAAGGACGAGCCCGAGGACCTCTCCCTCCCGTACTGGGCAGGCGTGATCCCGGTCCGCAGGGAGTACGGCGCCCCGCAGGCCGACCCCGATCTGCCGTCCGGCATCGCACTGCCGGACTACCTGACAGCCCTGTGACGCCGATCCACCCCCACGACACGTGGCACGGTCACGCCGGCGGGGAGCGGTCTGGGGAGGCGGCGGCCCGCGAGTACTCGTAGCGCGGACGCGGGGCTTGACCGGCGGGGGTGCGGGCCCCCACCGGTCCCCCGCACCCACACGCCCGCCGGACCGGTCGTCCCGTCGGCGGCCTCGCCCCGCCGGCCGATGACTTGTCCTGTGCCGGTCCCGTCACACGAGGACCGGCTCCTCTTCCGCCACCCCTGCCCCGCGCGCCTCCGCCAGGGCGAGTCCCGCGACCGAGCCGAGCATCAGCGCGGTGCCGACGGCGGTCGCCGCCGTGAGCCGCTCGCCGAGCAGGGCGACGGCCAGCACTGCCGCGCTGACCGGCTCGAGCAGCATCACCACGGACACCGTGGCGGACCGTACGACGGCCGCGCCCGCGAAGTACAGGGCGTAGGCCAGGGCCGTGGGGACCGCCGCGATATACGCCACCGTCCACCCGAGGCGCACCGGTTCGGCGGTGTGCGGCACCAGCCCTTCGGCCAGGGCGAACGGCAGCAGAATCAGGGTGGTGACCGCGAACGCCGACACCGTGGTGCCGGACACGTCGGCCGTGCCGTCTCTGCCCCACCGACGAGTGAGCAGGGTCATGACCGAGTAGCCGGCCGCCGACGCGACCGCGAGCAGCACGCCCCACGGTCGCACGGTCGCTCCCTCGCCGCCGAGTACGAGCACCCCGAGCCCGGCGAGCGCACCGACGACGGCGGTCACTCCGCCCCGGCCGAGCCGCTCCCCCAGGGTGAGCCGGGCGCCGAGCGCGATGAGCACGGGGCCGGCGCCGAGGGTCACGACGGTCGCCACAGCGAGTCCGGTGGCCGAGACCGCCGCGAAGTAGGCGGTCTGGAAGACGGCGAGCCCGAGGCCGGTCGCTCCCGCCCGCAGCGCCCTGCGCCCGAATGGTTCCGGCACGGCGGTGCGGGGGCGCGGGCGCAGCAGTCGGGCGGCGAGCAGCAGGACGAGCCCTGCCGCGCAGCGCCAGAAGGACAGGGCGACGGGCCCCATGTCACTGGCCCGGTAGACCAGGGAGGCGGCAGCGCCCGCGGTGCCCCAGGCGACACCGGCGACGATCAGATACAGCAGGCCTCGCCCGACGGGCAGGCCGGAGACGGCATTTGGCATGTTGTGGTCTCCGCAGATACGCAGAAGTTCGGGAAGGGCCCCGAGGCGTCGGGGCCGTGGACTTCTTCTGCGGGCAGCACCGTTCCGCCCGGCGGCGTGCCGGGTGTGGATTCCGGAGGGCCCGCCCTCAGGCGGCCGGGGGCGGAAGAACGAGTGCGTCGGAATGCATGATCGACACCCTAGGCGGCCGTACCCCGGGCCGACAACTCCCTTTCGGCGCTCCCGCTCGCGACCGGGTCCGGTGAACCCTTCGCGGGAGCCGAGGACTGGGCGATGAACGCGCCCACCAGGACCACCGCGCCACCGACGAGCTGCGGCGCGGAGAGGTGCTCGCCGAGCAGCACCCACGCGAGGACGGTGGCGATGACCGCTTCCAGGCAGGCCACCACGCCTGCCACCTGCGGGGAGAGGCGGCGCACGGACAGCACGCCGGTGACGTAGGCGAGGACCGTGGCGATCAGCACGATCCAGGCCAGCAGCAGGACGGCCGGGACCGAGGTGCCGTTCATGTCCGCGGTGCCGGCGAGGGCGGACCAGTCCATGCTCCACGGGCGGGCGACGACGGTGAGCACGGCGGCCCCGACGAGCAGTCCGTACGCGATGACGCCGAGTGGGTCCGGGGCCTTCTCGCCCGCCTCGCTGCCCTCATCGGACAGGACGAAGTAGCCGACCTGGCAGCAGGCGGCGCCGAGCGCGAGCAGCACTCCGAGGGGGTCGAAGCTCAGCCCCGACCACACCTCCACGACACAGGCGAGCCCGCCGACCGCGAGGACCACGCCGATCGCCGCCGAGCGCGTCACGGGCCGCCGCTGCACCAGACGGACCCAGCCGAGCACGAGCGCGGGCGCGAGGTACTCGATGAGCAGGGCGACACCCACGGGGATTCGGGACAGGGCGGCGAAGTAGCAGGCCTGCACGCCGGCCACGGCGAGCAGCCCGAAACCGGTGAGCAGGGCGGGGCGCTCGCGCAGCAGCCCGCGGTGGCGCACGGCGAGCGGGAGCACCACGAGCGCGGCGCCCGCGACCCGCAGCCACACCACGTGGAGCGGGTCGAGACCCGCCTGGATCAGCGGCTTGGCCGCGACACCGGATCCACCGAAGGCGAGCGCCGACGCAAGGGCGAGCCCCAGGCCGGCGCCCCGGCCACGGTTGCCCCGGGCCCCCTGAGACGTATGCATCGGCACATGATGACAGGCGACGACATGACCGTCACCCCCGGTAGGACCTGTCTCAGGGGCTGGACGTCGGGGCGCCCGGGCGGGACCCCCGGCAGGGCGGCACCCGCGGGGGCGGCAGCGCCCCTTCCCCCCTCCGGGCACCCCCCGCCGCCGGAGGCGCGGCGGTGTGCTCCCCCACCGCGGCCCCCGCCTCGATCCGCGCGTCCAGGGCCCGTACGTCGACGCCCGCGCGGCGGAGGACCTCGACGGCCCGCGACTCGGGGTCCGCCAGGATCGCCGCGAGCAGGTCGAGCCCCCGCGCACGTGCGGCGCGCCGCCGGTCCGCGCGCACGCAGGCCTCGTTCAGAGCGCTCGCCGCCGCCGGCGACCAGCACTCCGGTTCGCCGAGCACCGGCAGGGCGCCGGAGTCCTCGACCGTGCTCTGCCAGCGCATGCCGTAGCCGATGGTCCGCTGGACCAGATAGCCGAGCAGCCGTGCGAGCTGCGGGCCGTCGAAAACGGCCCTCACCTCGGCGTCGGACTCCAGGAGCGTGTGCAGCAGATGCGCTGTGTCGGTCTGCCGGTCACCGTCCCGCACCGCCCTTCTGCGGGCACCCGCGACCACCGCCGCCAGCTCGGCGGTGAGCCTGGCATCGAGGTGTGTACGCTGCGCGGCGGGCTCGGCGGCCGCCCGCTGGGAATGACGGGGTGTCACATCCCCCACCCCATCAGTCCCGGCGGCCCGGGTCATCCCCGGCGGGCAGCATCTTCGCATCCGACACAGGTTGGGGACGGCTGACCGGCTTCTCCTCCTTACGGATGAGATCGTGCCGTTCTCCCTGACGAACCGCGCGCCGCCTTGCCCCTGCCACTGCGCGAACCACGCCGATTACCTGACGGAGCATCAGCATTGAACGTTCCGGGCGCCGCCGCCATCTTCCGCGACACCGTGGCTGCGCCGAGGTCGCCCGGATCATCGACGAACCCGTACCCGGGCGCGTCCTGGCCGTCCGCGGCAAGGGCCCCGATGACCGTGGACGTCGCCAGGCGCTACACGCTGACATCGGACGGCGAGGCCACCTCGGTACGCATCGAGGGCGAGTTCACCGGCGCGGCGGTCTCCCTCATGGCGGGCAAGCCGAAGGACTCGGCGACGGCGGCGCTCCAGGAGTCACTGCCGGCTCGGGGCACTGGTGTCCTGAATCCGGCCGGCACACGGGCACCCCGCGGTCATGTGCCACGCGGCGCCCGCACGAGCCGTGACCCGCCGTGCCGTCAGCTCTCGTCGGCGAGGATCAGATACAGCTTCTTGCGAGCCTCGTTGATGACCGCGAGGGCCTTGTCGCGCTGTTCCTTGCTGCCGGTCTTCCAGACCTGGCCGAAGGCCTCCATCAGACCGAAGCCGGCCTGCCGGATCTCGTGCAGCGCCTCCCAGTCGACGCCGCGCGAGGCCTCTTCCCACGGGGCGTCCGGGCCCTCGTCCGCTGCGGCGCGACCCGCCTCGGTGAGCGAGAAGAGCTTCTTGCCGCCCTCGCTCTCACTGGCGATGAGCCCTTCGTCCTCCAGCAGCTGGAGGGTGGGGTAGACCGAGCCCGGGCTGGGCTTCCACGCCCCGCCGCTGCGCTCGGCGATCTCCTGGATCATCTCGTAGCCGTGCATGGGCCGGTCCTTGAGGAGCGCCAGGATCGACGCCCGTACATCACCGCGCCGTGCCCTGCCGCGGTGTCCGCCCCGGCCTCGGCCACCCCAGGGGCCGCCGGGACCGAAGAAGCCGGGCCCCCCGAAACCGGGACCGCCGGGTCCCCCGGGACCGCCCGGCCCGAAAGGCCCGAAGGCCGCGCGCTGCTCGAAGCCGGAGCCAGCACCCCGAACGTGACGACCGTGGCCGCCACGATGTCCGTGCCGTTCGAATCCGTAGTCCTCTCCACGGGAACGCATCGCAATCACTCCATCCATCGTAGATCGGTCGCGATGCTTCAACGATATATCGGAACAACTCGCATGGCAACGCCTTCGCTGCTCCGGCCCAGCTGACCTGTGTCAGTGGGTGTTGATCGATTGCCAGCGAAGGCCGATCAATTGACTTCTGTGCCAGTTAGGGATGACTGTCTGCGGGGTTTGTGACAGTCGAGGATGACCGCAGACGGCGACGATCACTCTGCTCGACGGGTCTGTAGTGTGCGGCAATGACAAGAAGCGAGCGGCTCGCTGAGCAGTTGGACTGGTACTGGCGCAAGAACCTGCGGCCACGGCTGGACGGTCTTACTGACGAGGAGTACTTCTGGGAGCCGGTGCGCGGCTGCTGGAACATCCGCCCACGTGGCATGTCGGCCGCACCGATGTCGGACGGTTCGGGGGAATGGACGCTGGACTACGCGTCCCCCGACCTGGTGCCGGAACCGGCGCCGGTGACCACGATCGCCTGGCGCCTTGGGCACATCATCGTCTCGTGCCTGGCCTATCGAGTCGAGTGGTACTTCGGCGGCCGGGACTTCG
Organism: Streptomyces sp. NPDC047079; assembly: GCF_040643755.1. NCBI lineage: Bacteria > Bacillati > Actinomycetota > Actinomycetes > Kitasatosporales > Streptomycetaceae > Streptomyces > Streptomyces sp. NPDC047079. The sequence continues at coordinate 607 of NZ_JBEYUZ010000013.1, read as the reverse complement.
ACTCCGAGGCGTTCGCCTACGCGGGGACCGCTGACGAGGCGCTGAAACAGCTCGATGACATGTACGGGCGATGGAACGCGGGGGTCCGCGAGCTCTCGGACGCCGACCTGGAGAACCCGCCCGCGATGGGTCCCGAGCGGTTTCCCATGGAGAACAGGGTCCTGCACGTCAACAGGGAGCTGATCCATCACGGCGCCGAGATTTCCCTGCTGCGCGACCTCTACCGCTGGCAGGACGGAGCCGTACCGCGCCGAATATGACTTTCGGTAACCGGCGATCGAGCTTCGGAAACCTACGTGGACTCCGTGACGCTCCGTGGCTGCTGCCGCCGAGAGGCCTTTCAACCTTCCCCACGTTCTTCTTCGGGACAGGACAGCGTCGTCTTCCGTCGGCGATATGCCTTCTGGCGGCAGCGTTGGGAGCATGTCCGGCGCTGTGACCTGTGGCTTCCTTCTGGCATAGGGCCTGAACAGACTGGGCAGCGTGGTGTTTCAAGGGGTTCGTTGCGGGTCGGGGCGCCCCGGCGCCCTTGAAGTCCTTGCCGAGGGTCAGCACGATCGCGGGCAGTCCCTGGGCGTTCTTCTCGCTCTTGCCCGGCTTCAACGCC